>DATBRF010000123.1:0-13218 GCA_036560425.1 Methylocystis sp.
CGCGAAAAAATCGAAATCTCGAACCCGGCGGCCATTTGGCTCCATGTCGAGGCGCTGGCGCTCCGCGCCGGCGAGAGCCCCGGCGCCTTCATCCGCGTGCGCGACGAGCGCGGACAGGTTGTGGTGCGGGCCGGAGTCGCCACGGCTTTGGTCGCGATCGAGCAATGCCCCTGCGGCTGTGAGCTCAAGGAGATTTTGCGCGGCGGCAAGAAATTCGATGGGCTGCCCCTGTCGCCGTGCGAGACCCTGAGCTCGCGCCTCTGCAAGGCCCTTCCGCCTTCAGCTCATTAATCGAAATCCGCCGGATCGAAGCTTCTGAAGGTCGCGCAGAACTCGCAGGTGACGCCGATGCGGCCGTCGTCTCCAACCATGTCGGCGCGCTCCTGGGACGTGAAGCTTTTCAGGAGCCGCTCGATGCGCTCGGACGAGCAACGGCAGAACTCCTCTAGCGGCCGCTCGTTGAAAACCTTCACCCCCCGCTCGTGAAAGAGCCGATAGAGCAGCTGCTCGCCCGAGAGGGAGGGGTCGATCAGCTCGTGGTCTTCGAGCGTGCCGGCGAGCGCCTGGCCTTCCATCCAAGCGTCGTCCTGCTCCTCGACGGCGACCTCGCCGTCGGGCGCGTCGCCAGGCGCGAGATCGCGCGGGCGCGAGCCGGCGGCAGGCAGATATTGCAGCAGCAAGCCGCCAGCCCGCCAGCTGCGGCCATGGGGCGTCACCACTTCGCCGACGGCGAGGCGCACGAAGGAAGGGATTTGCTCCGACTGCCGGAAATACATATGCGCGGCTTCGGCGAGGCTCTCGCCTTCGAGGGGGACCACGCCCTGATAGCGCGCCGCGTCCTCCTCGCGCTCGATCGTCAGGGCGAGATGGCCCCGCCCCAATAACGCCGCCGGCGCGGGATCGGAGATTTCGGCGAGGCGCGAAGCGTCGAAGCGGGCGAAGCCACGCAGCTTCCCCGGCGCGTCGTAGTCTACGACCAGCATATCGACCGGGCCGTCGCTGCGCGTCTGGAGCTGGAAGCGGCCGTGCGACTCGAGAATGGAGCCGAGAAGGGCGGCGAGCGCAATGGCTTCGCCAAGCAGGCGCGCTGCCTGCGGCGGGTAATCATAGTGGCCGAGGATCGCGTCGACGGCCGGCCCGAGTCGCACCAGGCGCCCGCGCAAGTCGAGCGCCTCGACAGCGAAAGGGGTGACGCGGTCGTCTCTGGCCTCACGAGAAACGGGCCGGCTCGGGGCCTCCAGCATCAATTCAATCCCGGCGCGAGACACCAGGCGAGCACGCCCTTCTGGGCGTGGAGGCGGTTCTCGGCCTCGTCGAAAACCACGGATTGCGGTCCGTCCATCACGTCGTCGGTCACTTCCTCGCCCCGATGGGCTGGCAGGCAATGCATGAAGACGGCGTCCTTCGCGGCGGCGCGCATGAGTTTGGCGTCGACCTGATATGGCGCGAGAATCCTCCGGCGGAAGTCCTCATTCTCATCGCCCATGGAGACCCAGCAATCGGTGATGACAGCCTGCGCCCCGGAGACGGCGGCGTAAGGGTCGTTCATGACGTTCATCGCGCAGCCATTGGCTGCCGCCCAGTCGACGAGGCTTTGCGGCGGCGCCAGCTCCGCGGGCGTCGCGACATTGATCGTGAAGCCGAAGCGCGCGGCGGCATGCACCCAACTCGCCATCACATTGTTCGAGTCGCCGACCCAGGCGACCGTGCGGCCGTCGATGTGGCCGAGGCGCTCCTCGAATGTGAGGACGTCGGCCATGATCTGGCAGGGATGCGAAAGCTTGGTGAGGCCGTTGATGACCGGCACGGTCGCGTGGCGGGCGAGCTCCGCAAGATCGTCGTGCGAAAGAATGCGGATCATCACCGCGTCCACGAAGCGCGACAGCACGCGCGCCGTGTCCGCGATCGTTTCGCCGCGCCCGAGCTGCATCTCGCCGCCCGTCAACATGATCGTCTCGCCGCCCAGCTCGCGCATGGCGATGTCGAAGGAGACGCGCGTGCGGGTCGACGGCTTGTCGAAGACCATCGCCAGATATTTGCCGGCGAGCGGGCGCTCTTTTGGCGGGAGGCCCTTCGCGCGCTTGGTCTTCAAGGACTTCGCCAGCTCGAGAATCTGACGCAGCTCCTTGCCGGAAAAATCCGAAATGTCGAGGAAGTGACGCGGCCGCGTCATCGCATGCGCGGTCATCATGCCGCCCCCAATGGCTCGGCGGGCGCGGCCAAATGCGCGCAGGCCCGGTCGAGGCGGTTGAACGCCTCCGAAATGTGGCTCTCGTCGATGATGAGCGGTGGCAGCAGACGCACGACATTATCCCCGGCGAGCACGGTGAGAAGCCCCTCCGCGCGTGCGGCGGCCGCGAGGTCGCCGTTGGGAACGCGCGTTTTGAGGCCGAACATGAGGCCCTCGCCCCGCACGGCCTCGATCACGCCGGGGTGGCGATCGTGAAGCTCTGCAAGCCGCTGGCGCAGCAAGCCGCCGAGCGCGGCGACGCGCGCCAAAAAGCCCTCGGCGAGCACCACGTCCAGCACCGCGCCGCCGATCGCCGTCGCGAGCGGATTGCCGCCGAAGGTCGAGCCATGCGCGCCGAGCGTCATGCCCTTGGCCGCCTCGCGTGTGGCGAGGCAAGCGCCGATCGGAAAGCCGCCGCCGAGTCCCTTGGCCAGAGCGACGATGTCCGGGCTCACGCCAGCGTGCTCGCAGGCAAGGAACCTGCCCGTTCGACCGACGCCGCATTGCACTTCATCGAGCGCCATGAGAAGGCCTCGCGCGTCGCATAAGGCGCGAAGCTCCTTCAGGAAACCATTGGGAAAGACGCGCAGGCCGCCCTCGCCCTGCACGGGCTCGAGCAGAACGCCGGCGGTTTCCTCAGTGATCGCGGCCTCCACGGCGTCGAGATCCGCGAAAGGGACCTGGTCGAAGCCATCGAGCGGCGGGCCGAAACCATCGAGATATTTGGCGTTGCCGCCGGCTGCGATGGTTGCGAGCGTGCGGCCGTGGAAGGCGCCCTCGAAGGTAATGAGGCGGTAACGCTCCGGCTGGCCATTCGCCGCATGATATTTTCGCGCGGTTTTAATTGCGCATTCCACCGCCTCGGCGCCGGAATTGGTGAAGAAGACGGCGTCGGCGAAGGTCGCTTCGACGAGCCTCTCGGCGAGCCTCTCGGCCTGCGGGATGCGAAAGAGGTTGGAGACATGCCAGGGCTTTTCGGCGGCGGCCTTGAGCGTCGCGACGAGATGCGGATGCTCGTGCCCCAAGGACAGAACAGCGACGCCCGAGGCGAAATCGAGATAACGGTCGCCGTTCTCCGCGTAAAGCCACGCCCCTTCGCCCTGCGTGAAGGCGATGTCGGCTCGTGCATAGGTCGCGTAGAGCGCAGAAGTCAAAATCATGCTCCAAGCCAACGGGTCCCGCCATGTTCGGTCGAGGCCAAAAAACAAAGCGCCGCCCTTTTCGGGGCGGCTCTCGCGATTTTATGCGCGAGCGACCCTCCGGTCAAATCCAAAGGGGCGCGGCGGCGCCGGCCAAGGCCTCGTTTTGCAAGAGACTTGTTGCTCGGCTGGGCTGGGGAGAGGTGAGTCGGGGCGGCAACACCTGCGAGGAAAGCGCGTCGAAAGCCTGTGTAGAACGCCCCCTTCTGCTTGCCAGCGACTCGCGCCCGTGATTCAAAGGGATTGTTAAGTTTTCTCGCCAGAGCGGTCGCGTTTCTTCCGCATGGCGCTTCTCGAGTTTCGATGCGCGCTACGTCGCCGCCGGTCAGGTCCGGCGCAGCGAGAGGCGGTGGATTCTGCCTGGATGCGCGCTCAAACCGACCGCTTGGAGGTCTCGAAATGTCTTGGACCGATGAACGCGTCGAACTGTTGCGTAAGCTTTGGAGCGACGGTCTCAGCGCGAGTCAGGTGGCTGCAGAACTTGGTCCCGGCATCACGCGCAACGCCGTGATCGGCAAGATTCACCGTCTCGGGCTCGCTGAGCGCGCCAAGACGGCGAACGCGACGCGCCCGCGCGCGGCGAAGGCGGCCGCTCCTCGTCAGGTCGCCGCCCCTTCAGCCGCCGCGGCGCCTCGGGCCGGCGGCCATGTGGTTCATGGCAATGTCGCTCTTGCTTTTGCGCCACAGGCCGTAGTGGTCGCGCGCGCGACGCCGGAGGAAGTTGTTGTTCCGATCTCCGAGCGCGTGACGCTGATGGAGTTGCGCGAGTCGATGTGCCGTTGGCCGATGGGCGATCCGACGTCGCCGGAGTTCCGTTTCTGCGGCGGAAAGTCCCCGATTGGCGGCGGCCCCTATTGCGCACATCACGCCGGCATCGCCTATCAGCCGGCGCAAGACCGCCGCCGCGCCCGCGATCAGGTGAGAGCGCCGCGTTACGCTTGATGAAAAAAAGGGTCGCGAGATCGTCGCGGCCAAAAAGATCGGTCATCCTCGAAGAATAGCCGCGCAGTCATTGGCAAAGATCAAACCCCGCCAACGTCCAGCTGACCTGAAACGCGCGCTTGCAGGCCGGCGGTCTCAGCGCCCCCTGTCGCCCTGAGACGACGCTAGCGCTCTTTCCGCTCGCACGGAATCATGCGAGCGATAAGAAATCGAAAACTTGGAGCGCATTGTTAACGCAAAAGTCTGTCAACTCTTGCGGAATGCGCTCTAAGCCATGACCGCCGCCGGCTCGCTGCGGGATTCCGGCGCAACGGGCGCCGAGGAGAGCTTGGGCTCCCAATAATTTCCGCGGTCGAACATGTAGCGCGCCTGGGCGTATTGGAACAGAATGCGCGCGACAATGGTCATGGTTTCCGGCTTGCGCACGGCGGCGCCCCAGACTTTATTCCACATGCGCCCTTCCGCTTGCCCGTATTTTGTGATGCGCTGCATTGCAACTTGCACCGCCTGCTTCTCGATGTCGCGCAGCATATTCTGGTCCATCGGCGCCGGCGCGGGGCCGTTGCGATGACGTCCGAACGTGTCGATGAGGCGCAGCATGCGCTCCTGGAACGCCGCAGGCGTATAAAGCGCATTGCAGAGATTTTGCATGCCGTAATGCAGCTCCTCCATGCTCATCGTCTTGCATTGTATGTTGGAGCTCCAGGGAACGGCCTGCGTCTCGACGCCGCCGGTAAGAAGCCGGCCTTCCCTCGTGATCCGGTCGTAGAGCGGCGTCGCTTCCGAGGCCATCAGCGCGCCGAGGCTGAACATGGGGATCGGCGTCGCCATCGCGAAATCATACTGTTGCGCGAAGACATTCGGCCCGTCATGATCGAAGCCGACAATCATGCCGCCCATGACGGAAATGCCGCGGTCGACAAGCTTCTGGACTTCGTCGACGAGGCTGATTTTAAGATTTTGCCGCTTGCCCGTCTCGCGCAGGCTTTCGACATTGGGCGTCTCGATGCCGACGAAAACCTGCGTGAGGCCGGCGGCGACGCACATGTCGATCAGCTCGTCGTCGCGCGTCGCGTCGATCGAGATCTGGGTCACGAACTCCATTGGGCGGTCTCGGCGCCAGTCGGCCATGGCCGCGAGCAGCTCCTTGCAGTGGGAGCGGTAGGCGGTGAAATTGTCGTCGGCCAGGAATGTCGTGCGGTAGCCCTGGGCCCAGAGGGCGTCGAGCTCGGCAATGACATTGGCGATCGGCTTGTGCCGCTGCTTGCGGCCGAGATATTGGATGACATCGCAAAATTCGCATTCGAACGGGCAGCCGCGCGAGGTCTGCACGGCGCCGAGGATGGCGCGGTCATTGCGATAGAGGTCCCAGCGCGGCGGCGGCGTCAGCGCGAGCGACGGCTTATCGCCAAAGTAGGCTTCCTTCGGCTTTCCGGCGCGCAGGTCCGAGAAAAGCTCGGCGGCAACCTCCTCCGCCTCGCCGCAGACCATGACGTCGCAATGATCGCGAAGCCGCGCGGGAGAGAGGCTCGCATAGGGCCCGCCGATCACGACGCGCTTTCCGCGGCGCCGGAATTCGTCGGCGATGGCGATCATGCGCTGGCGCTGGCTGACCTTGCCGGTGATGGCGATCCAGTCGGCCGGGTGATCGTAATCGACCGGCGAAATCGTTTCATCGCAGATCGAGATATCGAAATCTCGCGGCGCCAGCGCCGCGACAGTCGCGCTCGCCAGATCGGCCATCATGACGCCGCCTGGCGCGCCCGAGGCGCCAAGGACCTCACCCCCAAAATAGGTCGGAAAATCGCCAGCCGGATTTACCAGATATATCGACGTCATGGTCATGGCTAAGCCCAAGCAATAAAGGTTTTTGCAGTATTTCATCAGGCGAGAATTGTCGCAAGCCTGCTTGCTAAGTAATCCCACGCCGCCGCGGTCGATTTTCGGCTTGACAGCAAAGCGCCCGGCCGGCTGTCGGGCCGGGCGGCGCATTTTTCCGCGCGCCAGAAAAAAGGCGCGACGCCGTCCTGTAATTTAGCCCTTCTTGTAGGGCTTCACTTCCGTGAGCATCCATTCCGCCGTCTTTTCGCGACAGGCGGCGCCCTCCAGCTTTTCGACACTGTCATTCGTCGAGACATCGGCGAGAAAAGCGCGGCAGATCTTGCCCTCGACGGGATGGGCCTGGCCGACCGGCGTGAACGAGCCCCGGGCGCCGGTTTGCGGATTGTCCCAGCGAACGCTCGCGCCGCTGCCCTGCGGATCGAGAGCCGTGCTCAAGGCGGCGTTCGCGCGGCGGATGTCCTCGCTATCGAGATGGCGCGAGATTTTAAGCGGCTTTGCGATCGAGCCGGTGACGTCTTCTGGCGCTCCCTGCCACATTTCGGAGGAAGACGACGACATCGGTATGGCGATCGAACAACCGGAAAGGCCGCAGGCGGCGATCACGGAACCAACAGAGCGCGCGAACAGGAATTGAGCAAAGCCGCCACCGGCGATATGTCTCATACGCATGAACTGCAAAGCGCCACCTTCGAACGCGCCGCGCCTTCGGGAGGGCGCTCGGGAAAGGATTTTCGCTTGAATGCGTTAACGTCGGGTGACTTCGTCGGCGCCGAGGAGCCTTTTGCCTTATTTGGCAAATGGTTCGAGGAGGCCAAAGCCAAAGAGCTCAATGATCCCGAGGCGATGGTGGTCGCCACCGCGGGAGCGGACGGCCTGCCCGACGCGCGCATGGTGCTCTTGAAGGCGTGGAGCGCGGAGGGCTTCGTCTTCTACACCAACGCCGAAAGCGCCAAGGGCCGGCAGCTCGCCGAAAATCCGAAGGCGGCGGCGCTCTTCCACTGGAAGTCGCTGCGCCGCCAGGTGCGGCTGCGCGGCCCCGTCGAGCCGGTGAGCGAGGCGGAGTCGGACGCCTATTACGCGAGCCGCCCCCGAGATTCGCGCATCGGCGCCTGGGCCAGCCAGCAATCCCGGCCGCTCGAAAGCCGCTTTGCGCTGGAAAAGGCGGTCGCGGCCTATGCCGCGAAATACGCCGTCGGCGACATCCCGCGCCCGCCCTATTGGCGGGGCTTCCGCATCCAGCCCATCGCCATGGAATTCTGGCAGGACAAGCCGTTCCGCCTGCACGACCGGGTCCGATTCTTCCGCGACGCGCCTGGGCGGAATTGGCGCACGGAGCGGCTTTATCCATGAGGCGGGCGGTTGCGATCGTCGTGCTCGCGAGCGCGTGTCTCCTGAGCTGCGAGGCCGGGGCCCAAGGGATTTTCGATCTCTTTGGCCCGGACCCGCCTCAGCGCCAGGTCGCGCCGCGCGGCGCCCGCGACGTTCCGCGGGTCGAGAAGAAACGGGAGGCCAAGCCGAAAAAGCGCGAAGCGGGCAGAGCGCCGCAGGAGCCTGCGAAAGCAGAGGCGCATAGCGCGGAAGCGCCTTCCGCCCCTTATGAATCGCAGCTGGTTCGCTTGTCCGAAGTTATCGGCGCGCTTGCCTTTCTGCGCGACCTCTGCGGCGAGAAGGACGGGGAAGAGTGGCGCGCGAAAATGTCCGCCCTCCTCGACGCAGACGCGCCGAGCGGCCCCCGCCACGACAAATATGTCGCGGCCTTCAACCGCGGTTTTCGCGGCTATGAGCTCACCTATCGCGCCTGCACGCCAAACGCGCGGGTCGCAACAGCCCGCTATCTCGACGAGGCCGCGAGTATTTCCCGCGACCTCACCTACCGTTTCGGCAGTCCTTAAAATCTTTCGAAAAGGGGATTAACCTTTTGGAAAGAGACGCGTCGCGCGGCTACGCCAACTTGTTTAATGTGCCCCCCATGACGCAGACGCCTTTTGCCTCTTTCGACGATTTCCACGGTGAGCAACACCAGGCCGCGCTCGCCTATGTGACCGAAGCCTTCGCCGAAGCCATTCTCGCCGGGATCGAGAGCGACTCCTTCGCGCAGGTCGCGCTCTCGGCCGCCCTACGCGAGCTTGTCGCAACTTATGGCGAAGAGACGGTCGCCAAGGTCGCCGAGGCGCTGCCGGGCAGAATCCGCGCCGGGGAGTTCACCTACGCGGCGCGGCACTGAAAAAGGCGAGGCGTCGCCTTTCTTTTAAAACCG
The DNA here is from genome assembly GCA_036560425.1 of Methylocystis sp. Classification (GTDB taxonomy): domain Bacteria; phylum Pseudomonadota; class Alphaproteobacteria; order Rhizobiales; family Beijerinckiaceae; genus Methylocystis. The sequence goes on from DATBRF010000123.1 coordinate 8,471, forward strand.
ACTGACTTTCGCGCCGGAATCGGGCAGAAGAAGCGGGCGTATTCGGCGCGGCGGGCGATTATTGCGCAAGTCCCGCGCGCCTATCGGCCCCAGTCGCAGGCCGCCGACACAGACAAGCAATGACCCGCACCGTTATTTGTCTTGCCCGCCACGGCGAGACCAATTGGAACATCGAAAGGCGCTTTCAGGGCCAGTTCGACATCGCCCTCAACGCGCGGGGCCGCGCCCAGGCGCAGGCGCTTGCCCGCGAATTGGGGAACGCGCATTTCGATCGCGTCTACTCGAGCGATCTGCGCCGCGCCATGAGCACAGCCGAGCCCATCGCCCAGGCGCGCGGCCTCGAGATCCTGGCGACGCAGCGGCTGCGGGAAAAGGACGACGGCGTCTGGCAGGGTCACACCCACGCCGAGGTGCAGGCGAAATACGCCGAAAGCTACCAATATTATCTCATGCGAGATCCGAATTTCGCAGCGCCGGAAGGCGAGACCCTGACGGAATTCTCCCGTCGCGTCCGCTCGGTCTTGACCGACATCGCGCGCGAGAGCGCCGGCTTGCGCGTGCTCGTGGTGGCCCATGCCGGCGTGCTCGACGTCGCCTGGCGCATGGCGACAGGCAGGAGCCTTGCGGAGAAGCGCGAGCATCCGGTGCTCAACGCCACGCCCAATTGGATCGCCTATCAGGACGGCGCCTGGTCGCTCGTCGATTGGGCGCGGGCCGAGGGCCGGCCCGAGATCGCCGCGCCATGGGATGGATTGGCCTTGCCCCGCCGGGAGGCCGCCCGCGCCCTGATCATCGCCCCGAAGGGCGAAGCGCTGCTCATGAAATACGCCGGGGGACTCACCCCGCATTTTCTGGCGCTCGGCCATCATCATTTTTGGGCGACCCCCGGCGGGGCGCTCAAGGAGGGCGAGACATACGAAGCGGCGCTGCGCCGCGAGCTGCGCGAGGAGACGGGCCTCATCCTCGCCGGCGATCCGGGACCCGTCGTCGCGACCCGCGAGTTCCCTATGGAGCTGGGCGAGGACTGGCATCAGGCAGTCGAGCGCTATTTCCTCGTCGAGACGGATAAATTCGAACCGCGTCCCGAAAATCTCACGCCGGAAGAACAGGTTCACACGCTCGGCTGGCGGTGGTGGTCCGCCGATGAGATTGCGGCGTCGGACGAGTTGATCTTCCCCGAGGCGCTCGCGGCGCTAATTCGGAAGATGAGTAGCTGAAGGTCCTGCTCTTCTAGCGGGCTTGGCCTGGCTGGAGGAGACGCATGACGCCGACCGGCCGCGCCGAGCTGCGCCGCTCCATTTCAGTGCCCCACGACGGCACGCTGCTGCGGCGCATCCTGGTTTTTCTGGGTCCGGGCTATCTCGTCGCCACCGGCTATATGGATCCCGGCAATTGGGCGACGGCGCTCGCGGCGGGCTCCAAATTCGGCGCCGCCCTTCTCTTCGTCGCCGTTCTTTCCAGCCTGATGGCGATCGTTCTGCAATCGCTCGCCGTGCGGCTCGGCGTGGGCGCCGGGCTTGATCTCGCCCAGGTCTGCCGGGAACATACGCCCTTTCCCGCGGCGGTGGGACTTTGGCTCCTGGCCGAGGCCGGGATTTTCGCGACCGATCTTGCGGAGGTGATCGGCACGGCCATCGGGCTCGAGCTTCTCTTCGGCCTGCCGCTCGCGATCGGCGTTCTCGTGACGGCGCTCGACGCCTTTCTCGTGCTCGCTTTCGAACGATTGGGCTTCCGCAAGCTCGAGCTTTTCGTCGGCGCGATGCTGCTGCTCATCGGCCTGTCCTTCGCCGCGCAACTGGCGATGGCGCGCCCGGATATGCAGGCGGTCGCGCAGGGGCTCATTCCCAGCCGCCAATTCCTGACCGACCCGGAGATGCTGTATCTCGGGCTCGGCATCCTCGGCGCGACGGTGATGCCGCATAATCTCTTCCTGCATTCCTTCGTCGTGCAGACGCGCGCGGTCGGGGTTTCGACGGAAAAGAAACGGGAAGCCATTCGTTTTGCGGTCATCGACAGCGCCATCGCCCTTCTCTTCGCGCTTCTCGTGAACGGCGCCATACTCGTTCTCGCGGCGGCCGCCTTTCACGCGCATGGCCATACGGAGGTCGCGGAGCTCGACAAGGCGCACAGCCTGATTGCCCCGCTGCTGGGGGCGCCTCTCGCGGCCACGCTTTTCGCGCTCGCGCTCATCGCCTGCGGATTAAATTCGACAGTGACGGCGACCCTTGCCGGGCAGGTGGTGATGGAAGGCTTTATCCGCCTGCGCCTCCAGCCCGCGACGCGCCGGCTCGTCACCCGGGTCATAGCCATCGCGCCCGCCGTCGCCGTGACCCTTTCGGCCGGCGAGAGCGCGACGGCGCGGCTGCTGATTCTGAGCCAGGTCGTTTTGAGCCTGACCCTGCCCTTCGCAATGGTTCCGCTCATCCTTTTCACCGCGCGCCGCAAGATCATGGGCGCGCTCGTCGCCCCGCGGCGAACGACATTGCTCGCCGGCGCGATTGCGGCGCTCATCATCGCGTTGAACGCCAAGCTCGTGTGGGACGCACTCGCTGGAGCCGCCCTGTAACTGGCCGTGGGAACATGGGCGCGGGCTTGCGCGTTCGACCGCAAAAGAACCCCAACCGCGGCAAAGCCCCATGAAAGTCTCCCACCTTGGCCCCGCCGAGATCGAAAAAGCCCTCATCTCTCCGGCTTCGGTCTTCGACATCCCCGCGGAAGTCGTCGAGACGAAAGCTCTCGCGAAGATCATGAAAATCGAAATCCTCAAGCGCTGGGAGCTCGACGCCCGCGCCCTGCTGCGCGCCTCCGAAGAAAATATGGCGGGGGGCAAGCCGAGCGATATCGACGCGGTCAACGAAGCGCTCACCGAGCTCGACCCGGACGGCAAGGTTTTCGCCGACTTCGAAAAAGCGCCGACGAAGCTTTGAAAATCGGCCGCGCCGACGCTTGCGTTGGGGGCGCGCTTCTCCCAAATAGTCTATTGGACATTTACGCCCGCGCCGATTGCGGGCGGGCGCTTCCATGGGCTGATTGGAAAAAATGCGCGACCCTTACGACGTTCTTGGAGTCTCGAAGTCTTCGAGCGCCGCCGACATCAAAAAGGCATATCGGCAGCTCGCGAAGAAATATCATCCCGACCGCAACAAGGACGACGCGAAGGCCAAGGAGCGGTTCGCGGAGATCAACACGGCCTATGAAATCGTCGGGGACGAAAAGAAGAAGGCCCAGTTTGATCGCGGCGAGATCGGGCCTGACGGCAAGCCGCGCGGCTTCGAAGGGTTTGGCGCGGGTCCGGGCGGCTTTACGCGTGGTTGGCGCAGCGCTGGCGGCGGGCCAGGCGCGGAGACGCATTACGAATTCAATTTCGGAGGGCCCGGCGCGGGCGCGGGGGCCGGCGGCTTCGATCCGAGCGACCTTTTCGCCGACCTCTTCGGCGGCCGGCGCCGCCAGGCCGCGCCGACGCGCGGCGACGATGTGGCCGCGACCGCGACCGTGCCGCTCGAGACCATCGCAAGGAGCGGCTCCGCCCGCGTCATTCTGCCGTCGGGCCGCACGCTGGAAGTGAAAATCCCGGCGGGCGTCGAGGACGGCCAGCAAATTCGCCTGCGCGGGCAGGGTCAGCCAGGCTTACGCGGCGGCGAGCCCGGCGATGCGCTGGTGACCGTGAAGATCGCGCCGCATCCCTATTTCAAGGTGGAGGGACGCGACCTCAGGGTCGAGCTGCCGGTCGCGATCTACGAGGCGGCGCTGGGCGCCAAGGTCCAGACTCCGACGCTCGACGGCAAGGTCGAGCTCGGCGTGCCGGCCGGCTCCAACGGCGGTCGCGTGCTGCGCCTGCGAGGCAAGGGCCTGCCGGCGACCGACGGCAAGCCGGCGGGCGACCTCTATGTGGCGCTGAAAATCATGCTGCCCGAGGACCCCGACGCGGATTTCGAGGCCAAGATGCGGGAGCTGAGGGATCGGCATGGCTACGATCCGCGGCGGAAGATGGGTTAATTGAGCGCGGCGCAAATCGGAAGCTCCGCTGCGCTCTCTGCCTTGACCCGCGCCCCATTCCGCGCGACCTAGGGCGAAAGTCCAACGGAGCCGCGACGAGAGCCATGACCGACGCCGTCGAAACCCGCCTGCCTGACCCAGTCGCCGCCGAACCCGCGCCGCGCAAGAAAACCTGCGCCGTGCGCATCGGCGCCGGCGCGGGCGCCGTCACGGTTGGCGGCGGGGCGCCGATCGTCGTGCAGTCCATGACCAACACCGACACGGCCGACATCGATTCGACCGTGGCCCAGGTGACGGCCCTGGCGCAGGCGGGCTCGGAGCTAATCCGCATCACTGTCGACCGCGACGAGGCGGCGGCGGCCGTGCCGCACATTCGCGAGAGGCTCGACAAAAAGGGGATCAACGTCCCCCTCGTCGGCGATTTCCATTACATCGGCCACAAGCTCCTCGCCGATCATCCGGCCTGCGCCGAAGCGCTCGCCAAATATCGCATCAATCCCGGCAATGTCGGCTTCAAGGACAAGAAGGACCGGCAATTCGCCGCGATCGTGGAGCTTGCGGCCAGCCACGACAAGGCGGTGCGCATCGGCGCCAACTGGGGCTCGCTCGATCAGGAGCTGCTCACCCACCTTATGGATATCAACGCGGCCTCCGAGCGGCCGATCGACGCCCGCGCGGTGACCCGCGAGGCGCTGGTTCGCTCTGCGCTGGTCTCCGCCGCCCGCGCCGAGGAAATCGGCTTGCCGAAGAAC
>DATBRF010000124.1:0-7814 GCA_036560425.1 Methylocystis sp.
GCGATTTCATTCTGCTCCATTCGACGTTTTCCGAGAGCCTGGTCTGCATATTCAGTATCGCCCTCACTCCTTTCTGCGTTGCGGTTTCGCGCCCGGAGCTTTCTGAAAAGGGGTGCGAGATTTGCGTTTAGGGCCCAAAACACATATGCCGATCAGCCGCCCGGCGAACCCGAGGGATAATGCGCCGGAGGATCGCGGGCGCGTCCGCGTAACCTCGGTCGAGCAGGACACCACGAAAATGGGCGCCTCGGGCGACGCTTCCCCTTCGTTCAAGAAGTTGGCGTTCCTTTCTTCTGGCACGCCGGAGGCCGAAGAGGCGCGCGTGCGTCTCGTTGAGAAATATGGCGACGCGCCGCCTGAGGAGGCGGACTGCATCGTGGCCCTGGGCGGCGACGGGCTGATGCTGCGCACGCTGCACAGCTACATGGACTCAGGCAAGCCGATCTACGGAATGAATCGCGGCTCGGTCGGCTTTCTGATGAACCAATATCGCGAACCCGGCCTGCGCAAGCGCCTTGCCGAGGCCAAGGCGTCGATCATCCACCCGCTTCTGATGAACGCCACCAATGTGCGCGGCGACGAATTTTCCGCTCATGCGATCAATGAGGTCTCGCTCCTGCGGGAAACGTCGCAGATCGCCAAGCTGCGGATCCTCATCAACGGCCATGAGCGCATGCCCGAGCTCATCACCGACGGCGTTCTCGTGTCGACGCCTGCCGGCTCGACCGCCTATAACCTCTCGGCCAACGGGCCCATCCTGCCGCTTGACTCGCCTCTGCTGGCGCTCACGCCAATCTCTCCTTTCCGCCCTCGCCGCTGGCGCGGAGCGCTGCTGCCGGACGCGGCCAAAGTGCGCATCGAGGTGCTCGAGCCCGCCAGGCGCCCGGTTTCTGTCGTCGCCGATCATGACGAATTCCGGGACGTCGCTTTCGTCGATATAGAGATGGACCACGGCGCCAATCTCATTTTGCTCCACGACCCCGGCCATTCCTTGGAGGAGCGGATCCTGCGGGAGCAATTCGGCTATTAGCGGCGGCTCGGCGCTCCCCCAGAGGGTGGCCCGCGTAAGCGGGGCTGGGCTGGGACCGCCGGGACCACCGACCTCCCCGTAAAGAGGTAGAAGCCTCCCTGGGTAGGGGAGCCGCGTATCGATACGCGCCGCAGGTTCTCATCTCGCCAACGGCGTGCTAAGGGGCGCGGGGCGGGCTGTCGCCCATGAGATCAAGGAGCACACGGCTTGAGCAGGAACGTCCCAATGGCCCAGAAACAGGAAGAGGGCGGGATTCTGGAGACCGTCAAGGTTATCATCCAGGCTCTAGCCATTGCGCTCGTCATTCGCACGCTTCTGTTTCAGCCTTTCAACATCCCATCGGGGTCGATGATCCCGACGCTGCTGATCGGCGATTATGTGTTCGTCTCAAAATACGCGTATGGATATTCGAATTATTCCATGCCTTTCGGGCCGAACGTCTTCTCGGGGCGCGTTCTCGCCTCGCCGCCCAACCGCGGCGACGTTGTCGTCTTCAAGCTGCCGCGCGACAATGAGACGGACTATATCAAGCGCGTGATCGGCTTGCCGGGCGATCGAATTCAGATGATAGAAGGCCGACTCTATATCAATGGCGTCGTCGTGCCGCGCGAGCCAATCGAAAAGGCGCGGACGGAAAATCGCGAGGGGCGCGAGGCGCCTGTGGCGACCTATAAGGAGACGCTGCCGGGGGATGCGCAGCATTCCGGCGTCTCGCACACGATCATCGAAATCGAGGGCGACCACGGCGTCAACGACAACACCGAGCTTTTTGTCGTGCCGCCGGACCATTACTTCATGATGGGCGATAACCGCGACAACTCGACCGATTCCCGCATTGCGCCAGAACTCGGCGGCGTTGGCTATGTGCCTTTCGTCAATCTGGTCGGCCGCGCGGAGATCATCTTCTTCTCCGTGAAGAAGGACGAGTCCGCGCTCGCCTTCTGGCGCTGGCCCTGGTCGGTACGCTGGGACCGGCTCTTCAAGCCGGCGCATTAAGCGGGGCTGAATGGCGCGGGGCAAGGCGGATCTTTCGGCGCTCGAGGCGCGCATCGGGCACGTCTTCAAGGATAAGGCCCTGCTGCGCTGGGCGCTGACCCATGTCAGCGCCGCGACGCAGCGGCCCGATTCCTACGAGCGGCTCGAGTTTCTGGGCGATCGCGTGCTTGGCCTCGCCGTCGCGCACATGATTTTCGAAGGCTTTCCCGACGACAGCGAGGGCGAGCTTTCGCGCCGGCTCGCAGCGCTGGTGCGTAAGGAGACTTGTGCGGAAGTCTCGGAAAGCTGGGGGGTCGGCCCCCACATGCGCCTCGGCGAGGGGGAGGCGCAGACGGGCGGGCGCAAGAAACGCGCGATCCTCGGCGATATTTGCGAAGCGATCATTGGGGCCGTCTTTCTCGATGGCGGGGCCGCGGCCGCGGAAACGGTGGTGCGCGCCGCCTTTGGCCCTAAAATGCACGAGTCGGGGCGGAGCCTGCGGGACGCCAAGACGGCGCTGCAGGAATGGGCCCAGGCCCGCCGTCTGGCCCCGCCGCTTTACCGCTTGGTGACCCGCAGCGGACCCGATCACGCGCCGTCTTTCGAGCTGGCGGTCGAGATCGAGGGTTTTGAAGCGGCGGTCGGGGCGGGAACCTCGAAACGCGCCGCCGAACAGGCGGCCGCCGCCGCCTTCATGGCGCGCGAGGGCGTGCGGGAGTAACCTTCCGCCCTTGCAATTTCTGCCCTCTTGCGACGGGATCGCCTTCCCTCCCCCTGCGGGGAGGGTTAGGGTGGGGGTAGCCGCGTTGACGATCCAGGTCGTCGGCCTCGCCCTGGTTCGTAAGGGGCGCGCGAGCGAGATAAAGCCCGGATGGAAATGGAACACGAATTGAGCGACACCAACGGCACGGAACAAGAAACACGCTGCGGCTTCGCGGCGCTGGTCGGCGCGCCCAATGCCGGCAAATCCACGCTGCTCAATCAACTGGTCGGCGCGAAGGTCTCGATCGTCTCGCGCAAAGCGCAGACAACGCGGGCGCTCGTGCGCGGCATCGCCATCGACGGGCCGGCGCAGATCGTGCTCGTCGACACGCCCGGCATTTTCAAGCCCAAACGCAAGCTCGATCGCGCCATGGTGGCGAGCGCGCTTTCCGGCGCCGCGGATGCCGACGTGATCACGCTCCTCGTCGACGCCCGCAGGGGGCTCGACGAGGAGGTCGAGGCGATCCTGACGCAACTCTCCGAGGCGAAGGCGCCCAAGATTCTCGTGCTCAACAAGGTCGACATCGTTCCGCGCGAGAAGCTTCTCGCGCTGACCGCGAAGATCAACGAGCGCGAAAAATTCGAGGAGACCTTCATGGTCTCGGCTTTGACGGGCGACGGGGTCAAGGATTTGCTTCATTCGCTCGGCAGGCGCATGAAGCCGGGGCCATGGCTCTACCCCGAGGACCAGCTCTCGGACGCGCCGCTCCGGCTGCTCGCCGCCGAGATCACCCGCGAGCAGATTTACGAGCGGCTTCACGACGAATTGCCTTATCAATCCACGGTCGAGACCGACATGTGGACGAATCAGAAAGACGGTTCTGCGCGCATCGAACAGACGATCTATGTCGCGCGCGAAAGCCAGAAGAAGATCGTTATCGGCGAGGGCGGGAAGACGATCAAGGCGATTGGCGCCGCGGCGCGGCGCGACATCGCAGAAGCCGCCGAGCAGCCTGTGCATCTCTTCCTTTTCGTGAAGGTGCGCGAGAACTGGGCGGAAGATCCAGAACGCTATCGCGAGATGCGGCTCGAATTCCCGAAAGGCGGATAATATCTCGGAAGTTCGATTCGCGAGGTCGAGATGTCGAAGAAATCGAAAACGCTAACCGTCTACCGTTATCTGACCGGCCCCGACGACGCGTCTTTCTGCCACCGCGTGACCGAAGCGTTGAGCAAGGGCTGGACGCTTTATGGCGGGCCGACGCTCACTTTCGATTCGGCGCAGGGCCGCGTCATCTGCGGGCAGGCGGTCACGAAAGAGGTCGAGGGCGTGGAATACAGCCCGGAGATAAAGCTCTCGGAGCAGTGATCCGCTCCCTTCCCTTTGCCGGGAGGCAGGGTGGGGGAAGGTCGAAATGGCGATCTGGAGCGTCGGCCCCCCCTAGCCCCTCCCCGCAAGTGGGAGGGGGGCTAAATTGTCGTCGCTGAGGCAATCGCGGAATAGAGCAAAATTGCCATGGAATGGCAGGACGAAGGCCTCGTCATCGGCGCCAGGAAGCACGCAGAGACATCCGTGATTCTGGAGCTGATGACGCGCGCCCATGGCCGCCATCTCGGGGCTGTGCGCGGCGGGCGGTCCAAGGCGATGCGGCCTGTCCTTCAGCCAGGCAATCTCGTCGCCGCGACTTGGCGAGCGCGGCTGGAGGATCATCTCGGGGCGTTCGTCGTGGAGCCGCTCGTGACGCGGGCGGCGCGCTATCTCGACCGCGGCGCAGCGCTGCATGGCGTGAGCACCCTCGCCGCGCTGCTACGGCTTCTGCCGGAACGCGACCCGCACGAGGCCTTGTTCGACATGGCTGATGTCATCGCCGGGCGGCTCGACGCGCCGGACGCCGCTGCGCCGCTGATGGCGCAGTTCGAGTTCGCGCTTCTCGCCCGCTTGGGCTTCGGCCTCGATCTAGAACGCTGCGCCGTCAGCGGAACGCGGGATGACCTTGCCTATGTCTCACCAAAATCAGGCCGCGCCGTAAACCGGGAAGCAGGAGCGCCGTGGCGCGAACGCCTGCTGCCGCTTCCGCGATTCCTGCTTGAATCGCCAGAGCAAGCGTCGGTGGAAGAAATTGCGCAGGCTTTCCGCCTCACCGGATATTTTCTGACGCGAGACGTTCTCGCCCCGCGCGGCGCAGCGATGCCGGCCTCGCGGAACCTTTACATCAAAGCGCTTCGTTGAAGATTAGCGCAGGTCATCGCAGATGATGCGTGGCTCGCGATTCGTCACGCCATATCCCTCGTCCGTGTCGACGAGTATCTCGCGGCATAAGGCCTGCATGCCACTGCCGTTGAGCGCTTCCTCTTGCGCGGGGGCTCGCTGATGGCGCTGCGCGCGGGCCGAATCGTCCTTGGCGACGACCAGGCTTTCGAGCGATTGAGCCGTGCCCGCGATAAGCGTCACGCCCAGAACCGCTGATATTTTGAGGATCGGCGTCATGAGGGGGAGGCCATTGAAATTGGAGAGGAAATTAGCCCTGATAACGAACGGAGCCGAAGCAGGACGGTATCTTTCTATGAAGAGCGGCAAGGCGCCGCAAGGGCTAATTTTGCGGCGCCAAAATAAAAAGGGAAAAGCGCGGTCGCGCCTTCGGCTTACCGCAATCGTGCAATTTTCCTTGGTCGCTTGAGCGCCCGCGTCCCTGCGCCTAAAGCGCATCCCGCAAAAGCTGACAGGCTTTTGCGATAAGAATCCGCTCCGGAAAGACTTGGCGCGATTTCTTGTCGCTCGCATGATTCCATGCGAGCGGAAAGCGCGCTAGGAGGAGCGCGGCCAGGAACAAATAGGAACGGACTGAATGGCGCAGAAAGGCGGCTCGGCGGGGAAGGGCAAAGACGGCGCAGGCGAGAGCGTGGTGACGCCGGTCGATCTGCGCGAGGCGCTGGAAGAACGCTACCTGCGCTACGCGCTTTCGACGATCACCGATCGCGCGCTGCCCGATGCGCGCGACGGGCTGAAGCCCGTGCATCGGCGCATTCTTTACGGCATGCATGTGCTGCGGCTCGATCCCGGCTCGCCTTTCAAGAAATGCGCCAAGATCGTCGGCGACGTGATGGGCTCCTATCATCCGCATGGCGATCAGGCGATCTATGACGCGCTGGTGCGTCTCGCGCAGGATTTCTCGTCGCGTTATCCGCTCGTCGACGGGCAGGGCAATTTCGGCAATATCGACGGCGATTCGGCCGCCGCCTATCGCTACACCGAAGCGCGCATGACCGCCGTCGCGCGCGCGCTCTTAGAGGGCATCGACGAGGACGCGATCGACTTCAAGCCGAATTATTCGGGCGAGGAGAAGGAGCCTGTCGTGCTCCCCTCGGCTCTGCCGAACATGCTGGCCAATGGCGCGCAGGGCATCGCGGTCGGCATGGCGACCTCGATCCCGCCGCATAACCTGGCTGAGCTGTGCGACGCCGCGCTTTATCTCATCTCGCATCGCGCCGCGACGAGCGAGCAATTGCTGACCTTTGTGCAGGGGCCGGATTTCCCGACCGGCGGCATCATCGTCGACAAGCGCGAGGAGATCATCGAGGCTTACCGCACGGGGCGCGGCTCGTTTCGCGTGCGCGCGCGCTGGACGAAGGAGGAGCTGCCGCGCGGCGGCTGGGTGACGGTCGTCACCGAGATTCCCTATGGCGTGCAGAAATCGCGGCTCATCGAGAAGCTCGCCGAGCTGATTTCCGAGAGGAAGCTCCCGCTCGTCAATGACGTGCGCGACGAATCGGCGGAGGACGTGCGCATCGTCTTCGAGCCGCGCTCGCGCAATATCGATCCGGCGTTGATGATGGAGACGATTTTCAAGCTCTCGGAGCTAGAGACGCGCTTCACGCTGAATATGAATGTGCTGGTCGATGGCGTGACGCCGCGCGTCGTCTCGCTCGACGAAGCGCTGCGGCAATGGCTCGACCATCGCCGCGTGGTGCTGCAACGCCGCTCGCGTCATCGCCTCGCGGCGATCCTGCGGCGCATCGAGCAATTGGAAGGCATGATTATCGTCTTCCTCAATCTCGACGAGGTGATCCGCATCATCCGCGAGGAGGACGACGCCAAGGGCGAGCTGAAGAGAGTCTTCAAGCTCACCGATCTGCAGGTCGATTACATCCTCGACACGCGGCTGCGCTCTTTGCGCAGGCTCGAGGAGATGGAGCTGCGCCGCGAGCTCGACGATCTCACCAAGGAGCGCGCCGAGATCGAGAGCCTGCTGGGCGACGAAGGCAAGCAGTGGAAGACGATCGCGGCTCAAGTGCGCGAGCTGAAAAAGCTCTATGGCCCGCAGACGGAGGTGGGCAGACGCCGCACGACTTTCGAGGACGCGCCGGCGGCCGTCGATCTCGATCTGGCGGAGGCCATGATCGAGCGCGAGCCGATCACGGTCGTCGTTTCCAAGAAGGGCTGGATCCGCGCGCTGAAAGGCCATGTGCAGGATTTGTCGTCGCTCGCCTTCAAAGGCGACGACGAGCTGGACACGAGCTTCTTCGCGCAGACGACGACGAAGATTCTCGTGCTGGCGACCAACGGCAAAGCCTTCACGCTCGATGCCTCGAAACTGCCGGGCGGGCGCGGCCATGGCGAGCCGATCCGCCTTTACGCCGACATCGACGAAGGGGCGGACGTCGCTCGCGTGCTGCCGCATACAGCCGGGGCCTCCTTGCTCCTCATCGCCGATGACGGTCGCGGCTTCGTCGTGGCGCAGGATGACCTGCTGTCATCCACCAAAAAGGGCCGCGCTGTGCTTGCCGTCGAGCCGCCCGCGAAGCTGAGAGTGGTGGTGGAAGCCGCGGGTGATCATGTCGCGATCATCGGCGAGAACAGGAAGCTTCTGGTCTTCCCGCTCGCCGAGGCGCCGCGCCTGGCGCGCGGCAAGGGCGTGCGCATGCAGCGTTACAAGGACGGCGGCGTGGTGGATGCGAAAGTGTTCGCGCTCGCCGACGGGCTGAGCTGGATGGATGCGGCGGGGCGCACATTCAACGTGGCGGCGGCCGAGCTGACCGAGTGGATGGGGCACCGCGCGGAAGCGGGAAGGCTGCCGCCGCGGGGATTCCCGAAGAATAATCGGTTTGG
>DATBRF010000125.1:0-4069 GCA_036560425.1 Methylocystis sp.
GTTTTGCACACCGCGGCCTATTGGCTGATGCTCGGCGTCCGCGACGCCATTCCGGCTCCGCGCGATCTGGCGAAAGCCGAGTTCTCGACGCTGCGCCTGCGGCTGCTGAAGATCGCCGCGCGCGTGATCGAGACCGCGAGCTGGCCCCGCTCGTCCATACATCGTTCGTTTGAGTGCCTTCAGGCGATTGATCTGTCCTTCTGTCTGGCCGTTGCTCCAAGGCTCAGTGATCGCATTTCTGACGGCTTCGATGTCTCTCTGTAGCGTGCGAGAGAAACGTTGCATGGCGTAGAGACCCGATTTCTGGGCGTCTCTCAGCCAGGCGCCGAGCTTGCCAACGCTCTTGCTTTTAACCCCACTTATTCGTGACGGCGCAATTTTTTGCGTCGACGCGCCGTTTTGCTGGCGGGGCGCACGTGGGCGTTCGGCTTTCTCACCGCTTGAAGGACTGCACTTTTTGGAACGCGTTGGAGGGATAGGAGAGGCGAACGGGGCGTGCCGCCCGATCGTTTACGGCCGGTCGCTGCAACAGGAAGTGAGGAAGAACCCATGAAATGCCCCAAAATTGCCGCCATATCCCAAAGTCTCACATTGAATTGCCAATCGACAGCGCCCACCAAATCAACAGTCGCAAAGATCGCGCCTGCCTGATCCCTCCCAGAAATGCCGATTGGGAAGCCGGCCACTATTGGCGCTCTTCCGCTTTGCTTCCTGCATATAGACGTTCGCGCGACACCCTCGTCGCGGCAGCCGCACTTTGTTGCTCGAGCGCTTCCCAAGCCCTTGACCTTTCCACATGAGCAACCGCGCTCCCGCGATCCGTCTTCGGAGTCTTGCGCAGCGCAGTTGAAGAGCCCGCGCGAATCGATATGAGTCGCGCAATGATTTCTGTCCCCCTCTCCACAGGGCCGGCGCTGCGATGACGCCGTCCCCCAAGATTTCCATTGACCTAGGCGCCCGCACGGGCGGGGCTACGGCCCTGCTGGATCTGGAGGAACTGCTGACCACCCGCCTCTTGGTGCAAGGCAATTCGGGCTCCGGCAAGTCGCACCTGCTGCGCCGCCTGCTGGAACAGAGCGCGCCATGGGTGCAGCAGGCGGTCATCGATCCAGAGGGCGATTTCGTCACCCTGGCGGATCGCTACGGCCATGTAGTGGTCGACGCCCAGCGGAGCGCAGCGGACCTCCAGCGCATCGCGGCGCGAGTGCGTAAGCACCGGGTCTCGGTGGTGCTCAATCTCGAAGGGCTCGAGACCGAGCAGCAGATGCGCGCCGCCGCCGCCTTCCTGGGCGGCCTCTTCGAGGCTGAACGCGAGTTGTGGCATCCTCTTCTGGTGGTGGTGGATGAGGCGCAGTTATTCGCCCCCGCCGCCGCAAGCGAGGTGTCCGACGAGGCCCGGAAGGCGTCGCTCGGCGCGATGACCAATCTCATGTGCCGAGGACGCAAACGCGGCCTCGCGGGGGTCATCGCGACCCAGCGCCTCGCCAAGCTCGCGAAGAACGTGGCGGCGGAGGCTTCCAATTTCCTTATGGGTCGCACCTTCCTCGATATCGACATGGCCCGCGCCGCCGATCTCCTCGGCATGGAGCGGCGTCAAGCCGAGATGTTCCGGGACCTTGAGAGCGGCAATTTCATCGCCCTTGGCCCGGCCTTGGCACGCCGCCCGTTGCCCGTGCGAATCGGCCCGGTGGAGACCTCGGCGCGCTCAGCCAATCCCAAGCTGGCGCCGCTGCCAGAGCCTCTGGCCGCAGAGGACGTCCTCGATCTGCTATTCGCCCGCGGCGCCGATGAGGCCCCACTGTCGGTTCCGCGTCGGCCCGCGGCGGTGACGCCGACGGTGGACGTGCTGGCCCAGCTCGCCCGCAGCGCGCCGCAGGCGACGCTGCCCAGCGTTGAGCCGCCGCCCCGCCTATCGCCTGATGAGCGCCAAGCGGCAATCGACACGGCGATGGGCGAGATCCTGAGGGAGGGCGCCGGCGAGTTCAGAGCCGCCGCCGCGCTTTACCAGGACTTCCTGGCGCGCTGCCGAATCCGCCGGATCGGTGGCGAGCCCCTGAGCCTCCCATCCTTCCGCCGGCGGCTCGCTGCGGCCCATGCTGGCATCGACCTCGCCGAGGCGGAAGCGGAGGATTCTCCTTGGGCCGAAGTGCTGGCCATGGCGGACGGGCTGCCGGAGGACTCGCAGGGCGTGTTCCTCTCCCTTGCGCGCGCGGCATTCGACCGCCGCCCCTGCCCCTCCGACGCAGAAGTCGCCCGCGCCTATGGCAGCAGCTCCCCCCGGCGCGCGCGACGCCTTTTGGCCTACATGGAGGAGCGTGAGGTGATCGTATGCCGTCTCGACGGCCTCGGCAGACGCATCGTGGCTATTCCCGGGGTCGCGTGGGAAACCGATCCTGGCGATCCTAACGCCGCAGCTAACGCGGAGGCTCCTGAAGCGGCACCCGCAGGCTGATCCGCAGACGTCTATGGTGCTGACCTGCCCCCGAACTTTCATCCAGCGGCAATTAGAGCCCCTGCGTTTGATACGCCCGAGGGCGCGGATGTAGCAACAGGCGATTGGCGGAGCTGGTCCAGGTTGCGCAGCCGATCGCCTGTTGCGGTGAGATTGGCCGCATACTCCGCTGGCGTCGCGTAGCCGAGCGAAGAATGCGGGCGTCGATGATTATAATCGCTTACCCATTCGCCGATCTTCGCCCGCGCGTGGTCGAGGCCGAAAAACAGCGTTTCATTCAGAAGCTCATCGCGCATGCGGCCGTTGAAGCTCTCGCAAAAGCCGTTCTGCATCGGTTTACCCGGCGCGATATAATGCCATTCGACCTTGCTTTCGCTCGCCCAGGAGAGAATGGCGTTCGAGGTGAACTCCGTCCCGTGATCGGAAACGATCATGCCCGGCTTGCCGCGCCGCCGGATCAGCGCCGACAGCTCACGGGCGACGCGCTTGCCGGAGATCGACGTGTCTGGGATCGCCGCCAGACATTCCCGCGTCACGTCGTCGACGATATTGAGGATGCGGAAGCGCCGCCCGCAGGCGAACTGGTCATGCACGAAGTCCAGAGACCACCGCGCATTCGGCTTCGCCTCGACGAGGATCGGCGCCCGCGTTCCGACTGCGCGGCGGCGGGCGCGGCGCTTGCGCACCGTGAGCCCTTCCTCGCGATAGAGCCGGTAGATCCGGTTCTTGCCCGAGCGCTCGCCTTCCTGACGCAGCAGGACGAACAGCCGCCGATAGCCGAAGCGGCGGCGCGCGTTAGCGAGTTCCCGAAGCTTTTCACGCAGTGCCGTATCGGCTTGACGCTTCGCGACATAACGGACCGTCGCGCGGTCGGCGGCGACGATGCAGCAGGCCCGCCGCTCTGACAGGCCCATCACGGCCCGCAAGTGTGCGACGGCTTCGCGCTTGGCGGCGGGCCCTACCATTTTTTTCCCAGAAGCTCCCGGAGAGCCGCGGCCTCGAGCATCTGATCCGCCAGAAGCTTCTTCAGTTTTGCGTTCTCCTCCTCCAGCGCCTTCAACCGCTTCGCTTCCGAAACGTCCATGCCCCCGAATTTGGCCTTCCAATTGTAGAGCGTGGCTTCCGAAACCGCGTATTTGTGCGCTAGATCGGCGACCTTCGCGCCCGCTTCCTGCTCCCGCAAAATCCCGATGATCTGCTCTTCCGTGAACCGCTTCTTCTTCATTTCGTCCGTCCTGCAATAGGGCGGACTCTAATCGAAGCTGGAGGAATTTCTCAGGGACAGGTCACGGCTTGCTCGCCTCCGTCTTTAGCCACCCCGCCAATTTGTCGGCAAATGCGTCCAGCTTGCTCGGGCGGTTTGGAACCTTGAACTTCGGCTCAATAGCGCCGGCTCGCAGATATTTGCGGATGGTGTTCCGCGACAAGCCCGTCCGTCGCGAAATCTCCCGGATCGGGATCTGCTCCCGCAACGCTCAGCGGCGGATAACGCTCAACAATGCCATGTCTATCACTCCGTCGGCCCCCGCTGAAATCAGCCAGGGCGGGTTCAAAACATGGGTCAATTCTCAGCGGAAATTTCTCGTTCGCCCGGGTCAGTTCCGGGCGGAAATCAAC
>DATBRF010000126.1:0-11777 GCA_036560425.1 Methylocystis sp.
TCGAGCGTATCCACCTCGATCTCGATCTTTATAAGATGGCCGACAAAGGCCTTGGCCGCGCGCAGCGCCGGGGCGACGCCGCCGGCTACGGCTATGTGATTGTCCTTGATGAGCACGGCGTCGTCGAGGCCGAAGCGGTGATTGGCGCCGCCGCCACAGCGCACGGCGTATTTTTCAAAGGCGCGCAGGAGGGGCGTGGTTTTGCGCGTGTCGCAGACCTTCGCCCCGGTGTGGGCGATGCGCGCGGCGTATTGCGCGGTCAGCGAGGCGATTCCCGAGAGCCGCCCCATGTAGTTCAGCGCCACGCGCTCGGCCGAGAGAATGCCCCGCCCCGGCCCCTCGATGCGCGCGATAATCTGACCTGGCGCGACCTTGGCGCCGTCTTCCAGCCACGCCTCGAAGCCAATGCGCGAGTCCATCAGCCGAAAGGCCGCGCGCGCGAGCGGCAGGCCGGCGACGACGCCTGCTTCCCGCGCGGCGATAACGGCGCGGGCGTTGGCGCTCGACGGGATGATAGCCTGAGTGGTGATATCGCCCGCGCGGCCGAGATCTTCCGCCAGAGCCGCGCGGACGGCGTCGTCAATGAAGAGAGGGGAAAGATCGAAGCTCATAAGCCGTCTCCGATGATCAATGGCGCTGGGGCCGTCCCTCCCTCCCCCTTGCGGGGAGGGGCAGGGGTGGGGGTCGACAATCTCGGTCGTAAGCTCGCACGAGCCCCACCCGACCCCGCCATAGCGCGTCGAAGGACGGGCGTCCTGACGGACGCCCTATGGCGGGACCACCGTTCCCACAAGGGGGAGGACAAGGGCCAGGACGCAGATTCGCGCTCAAGCTCCGGCCTCGTCCGCGATACGTAAGGCGTCAGCCAGCGTCATTTGTGAGCGCCGCGCGAAGGCCGGGTCCGCCAACGGATAATCCGAGCGGAACTGGGCGCCCCGGCTCTCGCGCCGGGCCAGCGCGGAGGCGGAGATCAACAGCGCCGTCGTCAGCATGTTGGAGACCTCTATGTCGCGGGCCTTGCCGGAGAGCCGGCGGATCGCCTTCAACGCGCCCGACAGTCCCGCCGCGTCGCGGATGACGCCGACATTGGCTGACATGAGGTCTCGCAATTCCTCGATAATTGCGAGATCGCGCTCGCGCGCGGGCGCCTCGGCGCGTTCCGCCGCGATGCGCAGGTCGACCTCGGGCAGGGGCCCGGCGGCGATGTCGGCGGCGACACGCGCGCCGAAGACCACGGCCTCCAGCAGCGAGTTCGACGCCAGGCGGTTTGCGCCATGCACGCCCGTGGAGGCAACCTCTCCGAGCGCCCAGAGACCGGAAACGCTGGTGCGGCCCCGCGCGTCCGTCCAGACGCCGCCCATGTGATAATGCGCGGCTGGCGCGATCGGGATAGGCTCGCGCACCGGGTCGAGGCCGGCGGCTTTACAGCTTCCGTAAACCGTCGGAAACCGTTGCGGAAACTCCGCGCCCACGGCCGCGCGGGCGTCGAGAAAGGCGCCACGCCCGGCCTTGATGCTCGCGAAAACGCCGCGCGCGACGATGTCGCGTGGGCCAAGCTCGCCCGCCGGATCGACGTCGAGCAGGAAGCGCCTCCCGTCGCGGTCGACAATAATTGCGCCTTCGCCGCGCAGCGCTTCCGTGGCCAGCGGGGCGGGGTCCGCATTTATGTCGATCGCGGTCGGATGGAACTGCACGAATTCCGCGTCGGCGACGATGGCGCCGGCTCGCGCGGCCATGGCGACGCCGACGCCACGCGATTCGACCGGATTGGTGGTGAGCCGGTAAAGGTGGCCGATGCCGCCGGTCGCGAGCGCCAGCGCGGCGCAGGGGATGTCGCAGATGTGGCCCGAGGCGTGGCGGGCGCGCACGCCGACGACCCGGCGGTCGCGCGTGATGATCTCCTGCGCGGAAAAACCATCCACGACCGTGATGGACGGAGTCCGGAGAACTTCTCGCTCGAGCGTCTCCATAATGGCGCGGCCGGCGCCGTCGCCCATGACGCGCACGACGCGGCGGCAGGAATGCGCGGCCTCTCGGGAGGGGGAGAAGGCGCCGCCGTCCTTGCGATCGAAGGGGGCGCCCATTGCGGCGAGATCCTCCACTCGGTCGCAGGCTTCGCGCGCCATGCCGAGCGCCATCTCGCGATCGACGATGCCGGCGCCCGCAGCAACCGTATCGTCGGCATGGCGTTCCGGCGTATCGCCCTCCTCGACCGCCGCGGCGATGCCGCCTTGCGCCCAATAGGAGGAGCCGCTGGAGCCGAGCGGCGTCGGCGCCAGAATGGCCACAGGTCGCGGCGCGAGCTTCAGCGCGCAGAAGACGCCGGCGAGGCCGCCGCCGACAATGATGATGGGTGGAAGATTCCTGGGCATGCGCTAGTCGAGCGAGACGGCGGCGAGCCGTTCGAGCGCCGCGGCCTCTTTGGCCACAGCGGCGGCGACGAGCGCGCGGGCGCGCTCCGGCATCGGCAAGCCGAGGGCCGCCGAATGGCCCTTTGGCGACATTTTGCACAGCGTCTTGCCGAGGATGTCGACGATTTTCTCGTCGTCGTAGCCCTCGTATTTGGCTAGGAATTCCTCGAAATAATGCTCAAGGAAAACGATGGCTGCGACATTCTCCAGCGCTTGCGACTCGGGGTCCTTCTTGAGCTGCTCCTTGCGGATCAGCGCGCCGACATGGGCGATCGCGGCTTCGTCGTACCCGTTTCCGCGCAAGATCTTTTCAGCGAGGTCGGCGTGATGAACGCGGCAGGCGCGACGCCAGTCGTTGTAGCCCTTGCGCCCCTCCGGGTAACGGCCGCGCGGAATTTCCCAGCGGCGCAAATGCTGCGCCCGGGCCGCGATCTTCAAAAGGTCTGAGGCGTCGGGATAGAGCGCGGCGAGGCGCGCGCTCATGCGCTCGGCATAGAGGCTTTCGAAGGCGCGGCCGTCCACCTTGCGCGGGTCTTCGGCGTTGGCGGCGTCTATGGCGGCGAGGGCGGCGTCGAGAGAGGGCATATGGCGTTCCGTCTGTGCACGGTATTCAGCCTTTCCCCCGCATAGCTTGTCGAAGACGGCGGGAGAGGGAGCAGATTAGGGCCTTCATCGACAATGCATCGGGAACGCCCCCTCTCCCGCAATAGCGGGGGAGGGTCGCGGGGAAGGGGACTCACCCCAGATCGATCATCCGCTGCACGCTCTGCCGCGCGCGGGCGGCGATAGCCGGATCGACGACGACTTCCTCGCGAATGTCGAGAAGCGCGTCGAGAATTCTTGGCAGGGTAATGCGCTTCATATGCGGGCAGAAATTGCATGGCCGCACGAATTGCGTCCCCTCTGTCTCGGCGGCGATATTGTCCGCCATGGAGCATTCGGTGACAAGCAGCACGCGCGCCGGCTTTTTCGTGCGCACATAGTCGATCATCGCCGCGGTCGAGCCCGAGAAATCCGAGACCTCGATCACTTCGCGCGGGCATTCGGGATGCGCAACGACCTTCAGGCCCGGATGGTCCGCCTTGAAGCCCTGGATCTCCTCGGCGGTGAAGCGCTCGTGCACCTCGCAGGCGCCGTTCCAGGCGATAACCTTCACCCTTGTCTGCGCGGCGACGTTCTGGGCGAGGAAGCGGTCGGGGACCATGATGACGCGGTCGACTCCCAGGCTTTCGACCACCTTCACGGCGTTGGACGAGGTGCAGCAAATGTCGACCTCGGCCTTTACCTCCGCCGACGTATTGACATAGGCGACGATCGGCACGCCCGGATATTTGCGGCGCAGCGCGCGCACATCCGCGGCGGTGATCGACGCTGCGAGCGAGCAGCCGGCCTCGGCGTCGGGGATCAGCACGGTCTTCTCGGGGTTCAGGATCTTCGACGTCTCGGCCATGAAATAGACGCCGCCCTGGACGATGACCTCGGCGTCGGACTTGGCCGCGAGCTTGGCGAGCTGCAGGCTGTCCCCGATGTAGTCCGACACGCAATGGTAGATTTCCGGCGTCTGGTAATTATGCGCCAGGATTACCGCGTTGCGCGTCTTCTTGATGTCATTGATCGCCTTTACGTAGGGCGCGTGAAACGGCCACTCGACGGGCGGAATCACCTTGGCGACGCGCTCGTAGAGAGGCGCGGTTGCGGCCTCGACTTCCGGAGTCCATTCCAGGCTCGGGCGCGGCAGGATCGGGAAGCGGCCATCGGGCCCGGCGCCTACCGGTTCCAGGCGTGCGTGATGGTTGTGCGCGAAGGCGCTCATCAGTTCGGCGGATTGGGACGACATGGCTCGATTGACCCTCGCAATGGCCGACGCCTGCGCGCCCATGATATACTCATACTGAGTATAAGCGGGCCCCACAAAAACTCCGCGGCGGACCCCGCCCGGAGGCTGATCGCTAGAGCTTATCATATTCGGGCGCGCCCGCAACCCCAGCTGACAAAGAGATGTTCTCGGCGCGAGCATAAGTCAAGGGCGCTCATGTGGAAATCGGGTGTTAACCTCTCTTTGGGCTGGCCTTTGAACTTTATTGGATGTCAACATCTGTGGTGCTACGTCTATGATCCAAAGCTCTTCCGGCATGATGCTGGCGGAGGATAATAAAGGCCGCGTCAGGCATGGCGATCTCAATGGATTTTCGGGAACCGCTCGCGCGCTTCCGCGCCTCCTTTTTGGACCCGAGTTTCCTGAGGATACGGCATTTCCTGGACGGTGATCCGCTCGCTTTCGACGCCTGTCCGCTGTCCCCTGCGGTCAGAAGCAGATTCGGCGCCGAGCAACTGGCCGACCTCGATCGCTGCATGCCTGTAGTATTGCTGGTCTCCTGCATCAGCGCGCTGATTTTTTCGCTGTCGGTGCGGGACGCGCCGATTGCAGATCAGGTCAAAGCCTGGGCCACATGCGTCTTCGCGGTCGCGGCGACGATTTGTGTCCGGCGCGCCAGCGGCCCGTCCCGGTCCTGCCATAACGCTTCCTGGAACGGCATATCGGGCGTTACGGCGAGCGCTTTCCTGCACGGCGCGCTTTGGGGCGCCTTTCCGGCTTCCTTTTTTGCCGGCTCGACGGCGGCGCAGCAATTTTTGATCGCCGGTTTTGTTTTTGCGACCCTCTTCGGCGGCGGTTTCGCGCTTTCGATGGTCCCAAGCGCCTTGCTGGCGCATGTCGCGCCGATCTGCGTGGGCTTCGTCGTCGCGCTTCGAACTCCGCATGATCCGGCGTTGGACATCATCGGCGGCACGATGGCGGCCTACGCCACCGTGATGATCGGAGGCGCATTCTCACGCTCCGCCGCCGCAGCGCGCCGCTGCGCGGCGGAGGCGGCGGCGCAAGAGGGCGCGCTTCGTGACGAGCTCACGCATTTGCCGAACCGCGTCGCTTTCCGTGAGGAGCTTTCGCGTTCTTTCGCGCGCCTCGCGCGTCGAAACGAACGCTTTGCGCTCATGTGCTTCGATCTCGATGGCTTCAAGGCGGTCAACGACTCTCTGGGGCATGACGCGGGGGATCTTGTTCTCGTCGAGGCGGCGAAGCGTCTCAAGGCGTCCACGCGTGAAAATGACATGGTCGCAAGATTGGGCGGCGACGAGTTCGCTTTGATCGCGGCAGACCTCAGTGGCGTCGAAGACGCCATGACGATCGCAAACCGCATTCTGACGAATTTCCGCGCGCCCTTCGAAATCCAAGGACGCGGCGTACCGATTTCGGCGAGCATCGGCGTCGCGATCGCGCCGGGCGATGGCGTCGATCCCGAGAGCCTCATGCGCAACGCCGACAGCGCCATGTACGCCACCAAGCAGGCTGGGCGGCGCGGAGTCACATTATTTCGCGACCGCTTCGGCTTCATCGCGGAGCAAAACACCCTCGACGCGGAGCTCGACCGCGCTTTCGCCGAGAATGAGCTGTTCATGGTCTACCAGCCCTTCGTCGATTCGCAGAGCGGCGAGACGACGGGCTTTGAAGCGCTGCTGCGCTGGCGCCACCCGGCGCGCGGCGTGCTCAGCGCCGGCGAGATTGTGCCGCTTTTCGAGCGCGCCGGCCAGATCGAGAGAGTCGGCGCTTGGGCGCTGCGGGAGGCGATGACGGCGGCGAAGGATTGGCCGTCGCATCTCAGGCTCGCGGTCAACGTGTCGGCGCTTCAGCTGCGCAAGCCTAATTTCGAGGAGATTGTCCGCCAAGCGCTTACGCAAAGCGGTTTCGATCCCTCGCGCCTGGAGCTCGAGCTCACCGAGACGGCCATGATACTCGACGGAGAAAAAGTGTTCGAAATGCTCGCCAATCTTCGTTCGCTAGGCGTGAAGACGGCGCTCGATGATCTCGGCACAGCCTATTCGTCACTGGCCAATCTTGTGGGCCTGCCGCTCGACCGGCTGAAAATCGACCGCTCCTTCGTCGCGAATATCGAGTCCAATCCCATGTGCGGCTCGGTGGTGAAGCTGACGATCGAGCTGGCGCGCTCCCTCTGCTTGTCGGTGACGGCCGAAGGCGTCGAAAATCCGCGCCAGCTCCAGATGCTGCGGGACTATGGCTGCCGTGAGGTTCAGGGCTATCTATTCAGCGTTCCGCAGGTCGCGAACCAGCTCGGCGGCTTTTTCGGCGTCTGCCCGTTCGCCGCGCAGATGCAAAAGCTTGAGCCAGGCCAGAGGAGCAAGCCGCTCGCGGCGACGGGCTGAGTGGCGGCGAGGGGTCGCGGCGGCCGTCGAACCCGGCTATAGACATGTCATGCAGCCAGACGTCCAGACCGTTTTTCCGCGCCGCCATCTTCTTGGCATCGAGGGCCTTTCGCGACCAGCGATCGAAACCCTTCTCGACATGTCCGAGCAGGCGGTCGAAGTGTCCCGGCAAGTCGAGAAGAAACGCTCAATCCTGCGCGGCCGCACGCAGATCAACCTTTTCTACGAAGCCTCGACTCGCACCCAAGCCTCTTTCGAGATCGCCGGCAAGCGGCTCGGCGCCGATGTGATGAATATGTCCGTGGCGCGCTCCTCCGAATCCAAGGGCGAGACGCTGCTGGACACGGCGATTACATTGAACGCCATGCGGCCGGACATCATCGTGGTGCGGCACGCGCAGGCTGGCGCCGCGCATCTCCTGGCGCGCAAGGTCGATTGCGCGGTCGTCAACGCGGGCGACGGCGCGCATGAGCATCCGACCCAGGCCCTGCTCGACGCGCTGACGATCCGGCGCAACAAGGGGCGCATAGAGGGGCTGACAGTCGCAATCTGCGGCGACATTCTGCATTCGCGCGTCGCGCGTTCCAACATTCTGCTGCTGTCGGCGCTGGGCGCGCGGTTGCGCGTCGTGGGGCCATCGACGCTCGCGCCCGACAGCCTCGCGCGTCTCGGCGTCGAGGTGCATCACGACATGCGCAGCGGGCTCGCGGGCGCGGACATCGTCATGATGCTACGCTTGCAACGCGAGCGCATGGGTGGCGCGATGACGCCGAGCGCGCGGGAATATTTTCACTTCTTCGGGCTCGACGAGGAGAAGCTCGCCTATGCCGCGCCCGACGCTCTGGTCATGCATCCTGGGCCGATGAATCGCGGCGTTGAAATAGACTCGGCGGTGGCCGATAGCGGCCGATCGCTCATCCGGGAGCAGGTGGAGATGGGCGTCGCCGTTCGAATGGCGGTTCTGGAGGCGCTCGCACAGCACCTTCCCAACGTGTAAGATGCCCCAAAGGACAAAAAAGGGTGGGAAATGCTCAAGTTGATCCGCTTCATCGGACTGGTCCTCCAGTCGATTTTCATCCAGTTCGCGCACGTCTTCGGGCTTGTGGCCTTCGCGCTTTCGGTTGCGCTGGGCTACTGGCGCCTGCCTTCCTGGCTGGTGCCGATTGTCGCCGTGGTTTGTGGAGTCATTTCCGACAAACTTATCGATGAGAGTTCCGTCACGGGGCTTCTCGAAAAGGCGCACGCGGCTAATCAGCGCGGCGGCTTTCTGATTGTCGTCTATTTCGTGATCTGCGCGGGCGGCTATGTCGCAGGCGGCTATGGGCGCCACTATTTGCGCAAGCGCCTGTCGACAACGGCGGCGGCCAAGGAATGAGCCCAGGCATGGCCGCGCCGACGGCGCGGCCATGCCTGAGGCCAACCGCTGCTTACAGCCCCTCGAACAGCGCCGTCGAGAGATAGCGCTCGGCGAAGGAGGGGATGATCAGGACGATATTCTTGCCCTCGGCTTCCGGGCGGCCTGCGATTTCGAGGGCCGCCGCCACGGCCGCGCCCGAGGAGATGCCGACTGGAATGCCTTCCACGCGCGCGAGCAGCCGCGCGACGTCAAAGGAGGTCTGGTTGCCGATGGTGACGATCTCATCGATCACCCCACGGTCGAGGATCGGCGGCACGAAACCCGCGCCGATGCCCTGAATCTTGTGCGGTCCCGGCGGGCGCCCCGAAAGCACGGCGGAATCCTCGGGCTCCACCGCGACCACGCGCAAGGCGGGATTTCGCTGCTTCAGCACTTGGCCGACGCCGGTGATCGTGCCGCCGGTTCCGACGCCCGAGACGAAATAATCGACATGGCCCTGCGTGTCGTTCCAGATCTCTTCCGCAGTGGTGACGCGGTGGATTTCCGGATTGGCGGGGTTCTCGAACTGCTGCGGAATAACGGCGCCGGGCGTTTGGGCCGCAAGCTCCGCCGCCTTGGCGAGGGCGCCCTTCATGCCTTGCGCGGCGGGAGTCAGCACGAGCTCCGCGCCGAGCAGGGCAAGCATTTTGCGGCGCTCGATCGACATGGACTCGGGCATGACGAGGATGAGCCGGTAACCACGCGCGGCCGCGACGAACGCGAGCGCGATGCCGGTGTTGCCAGAGGTCGGCTCGATGAGGACGGATTGGCCGGGCGTGATCTTGCCGCTCTTTTCGAGCGATTCGATCATGGCGACGCCGATGCGGTCCTTCACGCTCGCAACGGGATTGAAGAACTCCAGCTTGGCGAGAAGATTGGCCTTGACGCCTTTCTCGGCCGCCAGACGATCGAGCCGGACGATCGGCGTATCGCCTATGGTCTGGGTGATGGAGTCGTAGATGCGGCCGCGGCCGGGCTTTTCAGGCGGGGTGAACGTCTTGTCATTGGACATGTCTTGCTCCGGAATAGTTTCAGATCGACAGCTTGGCCCCCACCGCCGCCATCATTGTCGCAAGCACGGGCCTCAAATAATGATCGGGAACGCGCGCGGCGAGATGACTGCCAAGAGAGATGCCCGGCAGAGAACCCAGCAGCAAGGAGAAAAGCAGCAACCAGTCGACGCCGCCCATCAGCCAATGCCCAAAGCCGGCAAGAAGCGTCAATGGCACGGCGTGAGCGATGTCGGAGCCAACGAGACGCACGGTAGGCAGGCGCGGGTAAAGCGCGAGCAGCACGGTCATGCCAACCGCCCCGGCGCCGACTGATGAGATAGAGACCAGAACCCCGACGAACGCCCCGAGCGAGACTGTCAGCAAGCGGGCCCGACTGTCGGTCATGTCATCGATGTGATGCGCGACGTAATCGAGGATCCACCGGCGAAAGAGAATGGTGAGCGCTGTCAGCAGCAGGGCGAAGCCCAGCACTGTCGTCACAAGGCCATTTGCGGCGTGGCCGGCTGTCTGGCCGAGCCAGGAAAGCATGAGGAGGGAAACGATCGTGGCCGGCGCCGAGCCACAAGCGAGCCGTCGCGTGATGCGCCAGTCGACCGTGTCGTTAAGCGCATGGATAATGGTGCCGCCGCTCTTGGTGACGGCGGCGTAGAGCAGATCTGTCCCCACGGCCGTGCCCGGCGCGACGCCGAAAAGCAGGACGAGGATCGGCGTCATCAACGACCCGCCGCCGACGCCGGTTAATCCGACAAGCGCGCCAACGATGAAGCCCGACAAGGAATAGAGCGGATTGAAGCTTTGGAGCGCATCAGCAACCGTCGACATGGGATGAGCTCCTGCTTTTCACGCGAAAACTGTGTTTAATTTTTGGATCGCACGACCGGTTGCTGTATAATTGGCGGTCAGGCTTGGGTCAAGGACAACTTGTCTAGAGAATTAGTAGACTGATCGCCTTTTATGTCAAGGTTTCATATAAACAGAGACGAACATGTGATTTAGTCGCAGGCGAGAGATCGCCAGCGGCGTGGTCCCGCGTAACGCGCGAATCTGTGGTAAGTTTCTCTGATGCTCACAAAAAAAGCCAAATATGGCCTGAAGGCGATGGCCTATCTCGCGGGAATTGAGCCGGGGCAGACAGTACTCGTCGCGGACATCGCGGCCTCCAATCAAATCCCCAAGAAATTTCTCGACGCCATTCTTGGCGAATTGCGCAACGCCGGCTTCGTCCACTCCAAGAAGGGCAAGGGCGGAGGCTATATGCTTGCGCGCGGACCGAGCGAAATCTCCGTTGGAGATCTGGTGCGCACGCTGGACGGGCCCCTCGCGCCCATTCAATGCGCCAGCAAGCGACTTTATCGCAGATGCGAGGATTGCGCCGACGAGGCCCATTGCGCAGTCCGTCTGGTGATGCTCAAGGCTCGCGACGCCATTGCGGAAGTGCTCGACAACACGACCTTGGACCAGATGCGCGCCTCGGGCGAGACTTCGAACGACGCTGTTGGGGAGTCAGCAGGCGCGGCCATGGACATGGCGAGGGGCTGAACCTATAAAGCCTAAGCCGGATTTCCAGCCGGTCAACCATGCTGAACCAAAGAGGCCGGCGCGACGCCGGGAAGCGAATGTCGGAAGCAGCTGTGGCGACGGTTCGTCGCGATGCGGAGCAGGGACAAGCGGCGGCGAAGTTGCGCCGCACCATGGTCGAGCGCCAGCTGCGCCCCTTCGACGTCACCGACGTGCCGCTGCTCGAGCGCTTCCTCGACGTGCCGAGGGAATTGTTCCTGCCCGCGAGTCAGGCCGCGCTTGCCTATTCGGACCTCGCCGTGACGGTCCAGGGCGCCGGCGGAAACAAGCGCACGCTGTTGCCGCCGCTGGTTCTCGCCCGAATGCTGCAAGGCGGCGAACCGCGCCCGGGCCAAAGGGCGCTCGACATCGGCGGCGCCGGCTATTCGGCCGCGCTGCTGTCGGGTCTCGTCGGCGAAGTGGTTGCGCTCGAATGCGATCCCGAGCTTGCGGCGCGTGAAAGGGAAGGCCTGTCGGCTCTTGGCGCGAGCAATGCGCGGGTCGAGGTCGGTCCGCATCAGCAAGGCTTCGCGGCCGGCGCTCCCTATGACGTGATCTTCGTGCACGGCGCCGTCGAGACGGGGCTCGATGCGCTTTTCGCCCAGCTGACGCCCAACGGCCGTCTTCTCGCCATTGTCACGCCCGAGCCGGGAGCCGGCCAGCATCTCGTGCGGTTCGAGCGCTACGACGGCCAGCCGGCCGGGCGTATTTCCCTCCTCAGCGCAAACGCGCCGATCCTCGAGGGCTTCGCAAGAACGCCGTCTTTCGTCTTCTGAGCCGGCGCCATTTCGTTCAAGTCGCGTTCCGAGCGTTCCTGTGTCTCGTTCTCGCCGAGAATCGCCTTTCGGGCTTTCTCGCTGTTGTGATTCCGGCGGCGGCCGGAATGTGATGAGGAGCGTTCGTTATGTATTGGGCGTCGCAACGGCTGCTCGGACACGGCCTCGCGTCCTTCGCGCGTAGCGCGGCCATTGTCGCGGCGCTGGTTTCGGCGAGCGATGCGCAAGCCGAATCCATCCGCTCGGCGCTGGCGCGGGCTTACGCCGGCAACCCCGACCTCAATCAGAGCCGGGCGAGCGTGCGCGCGCGGGACGAGGAGACGCCGAAGGCCCTTGCCGGCATGCGGCCGAAGGCGAGCATTCAGGCTTCGGCCGGCGCCCAATACGCCAATCTGCGAATTCCCGC
>DATBRF010000127.1:0-5310 GCA_036560425.1 Methylocystis sp.
GCGGGAATTCGCAGATTGGCGTATTGGGCGCCGGCCGAAGCCTGAATGCTCGCCTTCGGCCGCATGCCGGCAAGGGCCTTCGGCGTCTCCTCGTCCCGCGCGCGCACGCTCGCCCGGCTCTGATTGAGGTCGGGGTTGCCGACGTAAGCCCGCGCCAGCGCCGAGCGGATCGATTCAGCAAAAGCGTCGGCGCGACCGCCCAGCAGAAGCAGGAGCGCGACCGTGCTTCGCAAAACCGTGCTTCGCCTCATGTCAGAAGGCCGCGCCCGACTTGACCCCGAAACGCTTCAGAAGCAGCGCGACAGGACAAAAGCCGGTGAACGCGGCCTGCAGCATATTGGCGCCGACGAAGGCGGTCAAAAGCAGCCACCAAGGCGAAAACAGATAGGCTAGCGCCACGCTCGAGAGCACCATCGCGCCAGCGAAAGCCAAGATCGTCCGATCGAGATTCATGTGGAGCTCCAATCAGTTTCGCGCCTGCGGGCGCTTCTTCGCCCCGTCCCGCGCGTCGCACTCGTCGGCGCAGAACAATTCGTAAAGGAGGCCGATGAAGCGCGAGACGTTCTCGTCCGCGAGCGAATAGAAGATCGATTGCGATTCGCGTCGGGTTTTGACCAGCTTGTCCTCGCGCAGCCGCGCGAGATGCTGCGACAGCGAGGATTGGCTGAGGCCGATCGTCTCTTGCAGCTTGGTCACCGAGAGCTCGCCCTTGTGCAGCTCGCAAAGTACCATGAGACGGTGACGGTTGGCGAGCGCTTTCAGGAAGCTCTCCGCCTGTGCGGCTTTTGGCGCGAGGTCAACCGGATTTATATTCATAGGTGCTAAATTATGTTTTCCGAATATTGAAGTCAAGAGTCCTCGTGGCGCGGCTCTCGGCGCGAATATCTCGTTGTCGGAGCACGAAGCGTCAGCGCTTTTCGCCAATCCCACGCTTCCTGGGTTCCTGTGGTTCCCGGCGCGCCAAGGGAATGGCCGGAACGGCGAAGGCCCCGTCGCCTGGTGCGCACGGGGCCCGATGCTTCTCTTCGTCAGAAGCGTTCTGGGTTGATCCAGTCTAGGGGAAGAGCGCCCGCTGCTTGGCCTTCGCGGCGGGCTTTCTTCCGTTACAGGGAGATTGTGGAGGATCGGGACATGTCAGGCAGCGCTGAGCCTGACTTCCCGCTTTGACCGGAGAGAAACGCCGGTCAAACGATCTGACCCGGTGGCGTCATGCTCCTCTCGCAACAAAAGTTGCATCGGCTCCATCGGCGACAGGGCAGGTGCGCCGAGGCATCCTATATCGCGGCCGCATCGAGGTCCCGCCCGAGCGATCCCGCCTCAGTGGCTGAAGCGGTTGCGATGTAAGGTAAGGTTGCGCCTGTTTCCGATTCTCGTCAAGCGACAAGTTGAGGCGCCCGGCGCCGCCCGCCTGGGCGTATTGCAGCTTGCGCGATACGCGATCAAGGCATATAGATATCTTTATATCTAACCAAAGAAACCGGAATGGCCGCCGCGAACACATTCAGGCTAGAACCAGCCCTTGCGGCGCTCAACGCCGCCGCCGAAGAGACGCGGCTGCGCCTTCTCGCACTCTTATCGCAGTCGGAGCTGACGGTCAGCGAGATCGTCACCATACTCGGCCAGTCGCAGCCGCGCGTCTCCCGCCATCTCAAGCTTCTGGTCGAGGCCGGCCTCGTCGAACGCCGCCGGGAAGGCGCCTGGGCCTTCTTCCGCCTCTCGCCTTCGAACCAGGCCGGCGCGATTGCGCGCGACATCGCCGCCTGGCTCGATCCCAAAGACCCCGTTCTCGTCGAGGATCAGGCCCGCCTGGCGGAAGTGCGCCTGGCGCGGGCGGAAAACGCCGCCCGCTATTTCGCCGCGCATGCCGCCGAATGGGACGACATACGTTCCCTGCATGTGCCCGAGGCCCGGGTGGAGGAAGCGATGTGCGACGCCGTCGGCGGCGCGCCGGTGCGGACGCTCCTCGATCTCGGCGCCGGCGCCGGGCGCATGCTCGAGCTTTTCGCGCCGCTGGCCGAGCGCGCCATCGGCCTCGATCTCTCACCCGCCATGCTCGCCGTCGCGCGCGGGCGCATGGAGGAGACGGGGCTGCGCAACGTGCAACTGCGCCAGGGCGACATTTACGCCCTGCCGATCGAGCGCAATTCGGTCGACCTCGCTATCATGCATCAGGTGCTGCACTATCTCGATGATCCGGCGCGCGCGCTGCGCGAGGCGGCGCGCGTCCTGGCGCCGGGCGGCCGTTTGCTCGTCGTCGATTTTGCGCCGCATCAGGAGGAGGCCCTGCGCGACAAGCACGCCCATCGCCGCCTCGGCTTTTCGGAGAGCGAGATCGTCGGCCTTCTCGACCAAGCCGGACTCGAAACAATCCTGCATCGGGCGCTCGCGCCCGGAGCCGGAGAAAGCGCGAAGCTCACCGTTTCGCTCTGGCTCGCGCGCGACCCGCGCATCATCGCCGATCCAATCCCCGCCTCTTCTTACGAGACCGCATGATGTTCAACGCGCTGCATCCGACCGCCTCCGGCACGCGGTTCAATATTTCCTATGAATTCTTTCCGCCGAAGACGGCGGAGATGGAGACGCAGCTCTGGGCTTCGGTGAAGCGCCTCGAGGCACTGAAACCGCATTTCGTTTCGGTCACCTATGGCGCCGGCGGCTCGACGCGCGAGCGCACCCATGCGATCGTCGCCCGCATCGCGCGCGAGACGGCGATGAAACCCGCGGCGCATCTCACCTGCGTGTCGTCTTCGAAGGAGGAGATCGACGAGATTCTGAACGCCTATTGGGAGGCCGGCGTTCGCCATATCGTCGCCTTGCGCGGCGATCCGCCGACAGGCGTCGGAACGGCGTTTGAGGCCAACCCCAAGGGCTACGCGGGTTCTTCCGATCTCGTGGGCGGGATTCGCCGTCTGCATGATTTCGAGATTTCGGTGTCGACCTACCCCGAGGGCCATCCCGAGAGCCGCTCGATCGAACAGGACCTCGACGCCCTGCAGGCGAAGATCGACGCGGGCGCGACGCGCGCGATCACGCAGTTCTTCTTCGACAATGACATCTACTTCAAGTTCCTCGACAAGGCGCGCGCGAGAGGGATTACGATCCCCATCGTGCCGGGCATCATGCCCATCCGCAATTTCAAGCAGGTCGCCAATTTCGCGACCAAGGCCGGCGCGAGCGTGCCGCGCTGGATCGCCGAGCGATTCGAGGGGCTCGACGAAGATGCCGAAACCCACGCGCTCGTCGCCGCCGCCACCGCCGTCGAGCAGGTGATGGGCCTCGCGCGCGCCGGCGTCGAGGAATTTCATTTCTACACCAACAACCGCGCCGATATGGTCTTCGCCATATGCCATCTGCTCGGCGTTCGTCCCCTTCGCGAGAAAGTAGACGCATGACTTTCGACAAAGCTCACGGCCCGAATATTCTGAAGGCGCTGGAAGAGGCGGCGCGCGACCGCATCCTCATCCTCGACGGCGCCATGGGCACGATGATCCAGCGCCATCAGTTCACGGAAAGCGATTTTCGTGGGGGGCGGTTCGCGAACCACGCAAAAGATCTGCGTGGAAATAACGACCTGCTGACGCTGACGCAGCCCCAGGCAATCAAGGATATTCATATCCAATATCTTGAAGCCGGCGCCGACATTATCGAAACCAACACTTTCTCGTCGACGACCATCGCCCAGGCCGATTACGGGCTGGAAAGCCTGGCTTACGAGCTCAACTTCGAGGGCGCGCGGCTCGCGCGAGAGGCTTGCGACGAGGTTGAAAAGAAGACAGGCGTTAAGCGCTTCGTCGCGGGGTCGATCGGACCGACCAACCGCACGGCGTCGATTTCGCCCGATGTCTCCAACCCCGGTTTTCGCGCCGTCGGTTTCGACGATTTGCGCATCGCCTATCGCGAGGCGGCGCTTGGCCTGATCAACGGCGGCGCCGACATTCTGCTGGTCGAGACGATCTTCGACACGTTGAACGCCAAGGCGGCGCTTTACGCGCTCGAAGACGCGTTCGACGAGGTTGGGACCGTGTTCCCGATCATGATCTCGGGCACCATCACCGATCTTTCCGGACGCACGCTGTCGGGCCAGACACCGCAGGCCTTTTGGAATTCGCTCGCCCACGCCAAGCCGTTTTCCATCGGTTTCAACTGCGCGCTCGGCGCGCGCGAGATGCGCCAGCACATCGCTGAAATCGGCCGCGTGGCGAACACCCGGGTCTGCGCCTTCCCCAACGCCGGCCTGCCCAATGAATTCGGCCTCTATGACGAGAGCCCGGAATATATGGCGGAGCTGACCGGCGAATTCGCGCGCGCCGGACTCGTCAATATTTTAGGGGGCTGTTGCGGCACGACGCCGCCGCATATCAATGCCATCGCCGAGTCGGCAAGGGGCGTCAGCCCTCGCGAGATTCCCGAAATCGCGCCGCTGCTGCGGCTGTCCGGGCTCGAGCCCTTCACGCTGACGAAGGACATTCCCTTCGTCAATGTCGGCGAGCGCACCAATGTCACGGGCTCGGCGAAATTCCGCAAGCTGATCACCGCGGGCGACTTCGCCGCCGCGCTTGAAGTGGCGCGCGATCAGGTGGCCAATGGCGCGCAGGTGATCGACGTCAATATGGACGAAGGCCTGCTCGATTCAAAACGCGCGATGGTCGAGTTCCTGAATCTCGTCGCGGCCGAGCCCGATATCGCGCGCGTGCCGATCATGGTCGACAGCTCGAAGTTCGAGGTGATCGAAGCGGGGCTCAAATGCCTGCAGGGCAAGGGCGTCGTCAATTCGATCTCGATGAAGGAAGGCGAGGACAAGTTTCGCGACGAAGCGCGCAAGGTCAAACGCTACGGCGCCGCCGTCGTGGTGATGGCATTCGACGAACAGGGCCAGGCCGACACATTCGAGCGCAAATTCTCGATCGCCAAGCGCGCATATAAAATTCTCGTCGACGAGGTCGGCTTCCCGCCGCAGGACATCATCTTCGATCCCAATATCTTCGCGGTCGCGACCGGCATCGAGGAGCATGAGAATTACGGCGTCGACTTTATCGAAGCCGCGCGCGCCATCAAGGCCGAGATGCCGCTGACCCATGTGTCCGGCGGTGTCTCCAATCTCTCCTTCTCGTTTCGCGGCAATGAGCCGGTGCGCGAAGCCATGCATTCGGTGTTTCTCTATCACGCGATCGCCGCCGGCATGGACATGGGCATCGTTAACGCGGGCCAGCTCGCGGTCTACGGGAAGATCGACCCGGAGCTGCGCGAGGCCTGCGAGGACGTGGTGCTCAACCGCCGCAAGGACTCGACCGAGCGGCTCGTGACGCTCGC
>DATBRF010000128.1:0-8119 GCA_036560425.1 Methylocystis sp.
TGAGAAGCTGCAGGAGCGTCTCGCCAAGCTCGCGGGCGGCGTCGCGGTGATCCGCGTCGGCGGCGCGACGGAAGTCGAGGTGAAGGAGAAGAAGGACCGCGTCGACGACGCGCTCAACGCCACCCGCGCGGCGGTCGAGGAAGGAATCGTTCCGGGCGGGGGCGTCGCCCTGTTGCGGGCCACCACGGCTCTGGAAGGCGTCATGGTCATCAACTCCGATCAGCAGACCGGCGTCGAGATCGTGCGCAAGGCGATCCAGGCCCCGGCCCGGCAAATTGTCGATAACGCGGGCTATGAAGGCGCCGTCGTGGTCGGCAAGCTGCTCGAGACGGCGGACTACGGCTTCGGCTTCGACGCCCAGAAGGGCGAGTATGGCGATTTGATGAAGCTCGGCATCATCGACCCGACCAAGGTCGTTCGCACCGCTCTCCAGGACGCCGCGTCGATCGCCGGCCTGATCGTCACCACCGAAGCGACGGTTACCGAGCACCCGAAGAAGGAAACGGCGCCGGCCATGCCGGGTGGCGGAATGGGCGGGATGGACTTCTGAGTTTGGCCCCCGGGCGGCCAGCCCGGGGCCCCCGTCTGACCCCCGGGCAAACTATGCCAACGCCTGGCGCTTGCTCGCCGGCCGGCCGGCCAATGACGATGCTATCCCGCCTACGCCGCCTGACGCTCCTTCGGCCCGACCCAAAAACGTTTGCGCTCTGAGCGCCGCAAGACGTCGAACGCGACAACGCGGCCGATGACTTCGGGGCCAAGAAATCTCATCAGATCGTTGGCGCCCGAGACGATCTTTCCATCAATGCTCAAGATGATGTCCCGCGTCATCAGCCCTGCTTCCCATGCCGGGCCGTCGGGTTCGATGCTGATGATCGAGGCCCCGTGCTCCTGTTCAATTCCGATCCTCAATGCAATGCGCCGCGGCACCGAGACGGTCGCGGCGCCGATGCCGATATACCCACGTCGGACCCGGCCGTGCTGGAGGATCTCGCTCATCACGAATTCCGCAGTGTTGGATGAGACCGCGAAGCAAATGCCCTGCGCCGCTCGGATGATGGCGGTGTTGACGCCGATGACCTCGCCAGCGGTCGTGATCAACGGGCCGCCTGAATTGCCTGGGTTGAGCGCCGCGTCAGTCTGGATGACATCTTCGATCTGGCGGCCCGTCCGCGACGGTAGGCTTCGGCCCAGCGCCGATATCACGCCAACAGTTACGCTCGCCTCGAGGCCTAAAGGGTTTCCAATCGCCAGCGCCAGCTGACCGCGCTTGAGGTTCCGCGAATCGCCAAGCGTCGCGGCCGGTAGGGCGGCGCTCTCATCGACGCGCAGCAGAGCAAGATCTGTATCAGGATCATCTCCGAGCACACGCGCGGAAAAGACACGCCCCTCCACCGTCGTTCCTTCGACTCGGCGGGCGCCGTGAACGACATGGCTGTTTGTCAATACGAGTCCGTCGGGAGAGACAATGACGCCCGAACCAGAGCTCGACCGCTCCTTGCCATGACGCGCCTCGAGCCGGACGACAGACGGCGACACGACTTCCACGGCTTCGCTGAGCATCTTCGAATAAGGGTCAAGGCCGCTTCGATCCACCGGCGTCATCACCTTGCCATTGTCGCCTCAACAGCCCCACAGCTTGGCGTCATCTAATCTCGACATTCAGGACTTCCAGACTGGAGAATTTTTTCAAGCTTTGCGCGCAGGCGCTTACACGATGCATCAGCGCGAAAATTCCTCGTCGCCCACCTTGTAACGGGGCCCGGATTTTCCTTTTTGACTTGGACTACTCGCGCGAGCAGTCATATTGTCCCTGGTGGCGACTTGGCGCCTTAGGCGCGTTGCCCGCGGGCGCTTCCAAGACTCATTTCAAGGCGAAGGGCAGTCGTCGAAAAGATAGGAGCAGCAGCCATGAACACCGCCAATCTCCAATTGGAGGGCCTTTATCTTGCCTTCGCCGCCATTCTCGAAGCGATGTGCGAAAAAGGGCTTTTCGAGCGCGAAGAGCTCATGGGGCTTTTGGCGGAGGCCGAGTCCGCGTTAGCCGAAGATCAGAATAGGCCGGCGGAGATGCGGGACGCCAACGTCGACGCTATTTGCTTCCCAGTTCGTTTTCTCAGGCAAGCGCTGCGTGTTCCCTCCGAAGGGAGAAGCCTATCTTTCGCCCAGCTTGCTTCGCAAGTCGGACAAGCGAAGAGAGAGACCTGAAAAAAGGCGCCCGCCCTTGCCTGCCTGGAGGCGATCGAGAAACCGCGCGTTTTTCAGGTCGCTTCGGGCTGGACCGGCAGCCAGATCTCGACCGTCGTGCCCTTCCCTTCCGCGCTTCTCAGCCGCAGCGCCCCTCCTGACTGGCCCACGAAATTCCGGATCATCGAGAGACCGAGCCCGGTGCCATTCTGGCGCTCTTTCGTCGTGAAAAGCGGTTCCGTCGCGCGCGCGAGCGTCCGTTCATCCATGCCGCAGCCCGTATCCGAGACAGCTATTCGGACGTAACCACCAGCCTTCAGAGGAAGAGAATCTTGGTCCACCGCCACCGTTTCCTCTGTGACGTCGATCGAGAACGTCCCGCCGTTCGGCAATGCGTCTCGCGCGTTCGTGGCGAGGTTTATCAGCGCCAGCTCGAGTTGTTGTTTCTCGACGAACAAGACAGGCAGCCCAGCGGGCGCATTCAGGATGCAGTCTATGCCGAGCCCAAGCGAATATTCCAGAAGCTCGCGCATGCCCTCCAATAAGTCATGAAGGCGAACGGGTTCGGGATTGGAGCCCTCGCGGCGAGCGTAGAGCAGAAGCCGCCGGGCGAGATTTGCAGCCCGCTCGGCCGTGGCTACCGCTCCATTGACCGCATCCGCCTGGGCTTGCCCTTTGGCAAGCCTCTGCAATATGCGGAGACTCGCCAAAATAACAGCGAGCAGGTTGTTGAAGTCGTGAACGACGGTGCTGGTGAACTGGCCGATGCTCTCCATTTTCTGGGCTTCGAAAAGTTTCGATAGCGCCTCTTTTGCCTGAGCGGTCCGCTCTTCGACCTGGCGTTCCAACTCGGCGTTGAGACAACGGAGCCGTTCCTCGCTTTCCCGCAGTTGCTCTTCAACCTGACGGGACTCCGTTATATCGACTTCGGCCACCACCCCGGCCGCAATCCGGCCTTCTCGGTCATAGACCGGGGCTGAGTTGTTGTAGAAAAATCGCCGTTCCCCAGTCTGGAAGTGCTCGCATCGCACCACTTCGTTGCGAACCACCTCGCCGGTTCGCAACGTACGAGCCATGGCCCATTCCTCGGCCCTCAGACGTTTGCCCGAGTCGGGCCAGTAGCCCACCCAATCCGAGTAGCCTTCCCAATTCGTCGTGTCAGGGGGCGTCCCCCAAAGCTGCCGGCTTGCTGCATTGTCACGAATGACCTTGCCCTGAGCGTTCGCGATGATAACCCCGATCGGCAGCGCATCGAGCACCGCGTTGAGCATCGCCTTGCTGAGCTCGCCCTCATCTTGCCGGTCCGGGGGCCTGGGCTTGTCTCGGGTTGAGAATGCCGACGAGACAGCGTCGCCGTCATGCCGCGAACCGGTCTCGGCTACGCTGTCCGGGTGCGATTTCATTTTTTCTTCCCCTAAATCGGCTAAGCGGCGCTCAACAGAACAGAGGCTCGGAAATTTGTCTGCTCCCTAGTGAACATAACGATGTCCGAGATTGAATTTTCGAGATGAAACGATCATTTTTGGCTCGCAAGCAACTGGCGAAGCGACCGCGCTCTATCCGCCAGCGGCGCCAATCACCTCTCGCTCTACCGAAAGATGGTCCAGCTTGGCTGTCTGGCGCGTTGAACGAACGCCTCCGTCCTACTGCGCCGCATTCACCCGCGGGCTTGTCGGATGTCCACTTTAAGCCTCGCCCCTTGCGCAGGAAGCGTCTCCGAGCTGACGCTCCAACCGTGCTGTTCGCATATTGATTTTGCAGCAGCGAGACCGCCGGCGGGAGTCACAGAGGGAAATTCTGCCGCATGGCTCCCGGTAGGATTATCGGATCTCTTGCTGTCGATTGAGAGCTGTATCCCGTTTTGCTGCTCATTCGGCGTGGCGGAAATGATGATCTCGGGCGAAACCTTCGTCTTGCTGGAGTTCATCAACTGGGAAAGCAGACTGGCGATCAACCGCTCGAACTGCGGCTTATCCGCCTTTACTTTAAGATTAGCAGGCACTTCGTTTTGGACCGTGAAGCCGGCTTCTGTGATGGTCGGCGAAAGATCCCGCAAGACGAGTTCGATTTCCTCTCTGACGTCCACGTACTGAAGACTCAGGACGGACAACGCCTCCTGGCTGTATTCCAACAATTCGCTGACCACGTCGCACGCGTGCGACGCCAAATCGCGCACGCGTGCGCTCGCGTCCCCCGCCTCAGTCGGACGACCTTCCGCCAAGGCGGTTTTGAGCTTGGAGGAAACGGAAAGAATTTCAATTAGATCCGTGCGCAGATTATGTGCAACGAGATATGCAAATTTGGATACGCTTTTGTTGGCTTCCTCAAGTTGACGCGCACGAAACAGGAGCTCTCGCTCCTTGTGTTTGTAATTCGTTATGTCAAAGACGGTGACGGACAGGAACGATTCGCCAACCGTGTTGATTGGACAAGTTCCAACACGCAAGATCAGCTCTTCGCCTTGCTTCGTCAGACCCTTTATCTCCCCGTCATCCCCAACCATCTTGCTGGAAAACGAAGGCATTCGAGGAACGGCTAACTCGCGGTCCTTGCGAGAAGCAAATATGACATCGATTGGCTTGCCTGCCAGCTCGTTATCCGAATAACCAAACAGGGCGTGGGCGGCGCGATTCGCGAAGACGATTTTGCTTGCGCGGTTGATGAGAAAGCGGCTGGCGAAGGAGCTGTCGATCAGCAGCCCCAGCCATGAATACCCCGCGTTCATGATGGTGAATCCCTGGAGGTTGTCGCCAAGAGATAGATCGCAGGGCAAGACTTTCAAGCAACAGCTTCCAAGCCCCTCAAACAGCCGCCTGGTTGTCGCCGAGGGACTCGAAGACATCGACAGGCTGACCCGGCGTCGTAATCTGTGGGGCGTCGCCAATAGAGGCGGATGGTCGTCCGCCCGCGCATGAAGCGAAGGGCGAGAATCCTCTCTCCGCGAAGTCTGCTATCGCCCGCTTCGCAATGCCGAGGAAGGCAAACCAGAGCCATCCGCGAAGCGGCGGGAGAAATCGAGATGGGGGGCGCTTCAGCCGCGGCGGCATCGCCCCCCACGCGGCCCGAGCTACGCCGCCCCCTTCACATCCGGCGGCGTCGCCTCCTCGGCCAATTGCGCCAGCGCCTCGTCTATGCCGAGCTGCGTCTGCTGCTGCGAGCCAAGGCGGCGGATGGAGATGGTGCGCTCGGCCGCCTCCTTCTTGCCCGCGACGAGGAGCACGGGAACCTTGGCGAGCGAATGTTCGCGCACCTTATAGGTGATCTTCTCGTTTCGCGCGTCGACGTTCACATTGAGCCCGAGCTTGCGGGCCATCGCCGCGACCTCATAGGCATAGTCGTCGGCCTCCTGCGTGATCGTGCAAACGACAATCTGCAGCGGCGAGAGCCACAGCGGCAGATGGCCGGCGAAATGCTCGATCAAAATGCCGGTGAAGCGCTCCAGCGAGCCGAACATGGCGCGATGGATCATCACCGGAATCTTCTTCTCGCTGTCGGCGCCGATGTAGAAGGCGCCGAACCGCACCGGCAGATTGAAGTCGACCTGCGTCGTGCCGCATTGCCATTCGCGGCCGATGGCGTCGCGCAGCGTATATTCGAGCTTCGGCCCATAGAAGGCGCCTTCGCCCGCCTGAATGCTCGTCTTGAGCCCGCGCTCGGCAAGCGCGTCGAGCACGCGCCCGAGCGCGGCTTCCGCCTTGTCCCAGGCTTCATCCGAGCCCACGCGCTTCTCGGGCCGCGTCGAGAGCTTGACCAGCACCTCGTCGAAACCGAAGTCGCGATAGATGGTGAGGATGAGGTCGTTGATCTTCAGCGCCTCGTCCATGATCTGGTCTTCGGAGCAGAAGATATGCGCGTCGTCCTGCGTGAAGGCGCGCACGCGCATCATGCCGTGCAGCGCGCCCGAGGGCTCGTAGCGATGAACCACGCCGAACTCCGCGATCTTGACCGGCAAGTCACGATAGGACTTCAAGCCGTTCTTGAAGATCTGCACATGACCGGGGCAGTTCATCGGCTTGATCGCGAAGACGCGCTCGTCCTCCGTCTTGGTGACGAACATATTCTCGCGATAGGTCTGCCAATGGCCGGATGTCTCCCAAAGCGCGCGGTCGAGCACCTGCGGCGTGTTGACTTCCGTATAGCCCGCGGCCTTCTGCTTGCGGCGCATGTAGGAGACGAGCGTCTGGAAAAGCGTCCAGCCCTTTGGATGCCAGAAGATGGCGCCCGGCCCCTCCTCCTGGAAATGGAAGAGATCCATCTCGCGGCCCAGCCGGCGGTGATCGCGCCGCTCGGCTTCCTCCAGCCGATGCAGATAGGCGTCCAGCTCTTCCTGCGTCGCCCAGGCGGTGCCGTAGATGCGCGAGAGCATGGGCCTGGTCGAGTCGCCGCGCCAGTAGGCGCCGGCGACCTTCATGAGCTTGAACGCGTTGCCGATCTTGCCGACCGAGGGCAAATGCGGGCCGCGGCAGAGATCGAGCCAGTGGCCTTGCTTGTAGACGGAAAGCGG
Source organism: Methylocystis sp. (assembly GCA_036560425.1). GTDB lineage: Bacteria > Pseudomonadota > Alphaproteobacteria > Rhizobiales > Beijerinckiaceae > Methylocystis. The sequence goes on from DATBRF010000128.1 coordinate 6,692, forward strand.
CTCGTCCGACTTGATGCTGTCGATGAGTTCGCCCTTGAAGGTCTCCCCCTTGGCGATGAACCATGTCTTTGCGTGGTCGCGGTCCCACTCCTCGCGCACGATCGGCGCGTCGCGCGCGATGATCTCGCGCATCTTCTTCTCGATGACCGGCAGATCCTCGGGCGTGAAGGGCTCGGCGCGCTGGAAATCGTAATAGAATCCGTTCTCGATGACCGGACCGATCGTGACCTGCGTGCCGGGATAAAGCTCCTGCACCGCCTCGGCCAGCACATGGGCGGCGTCGTGGCGGATGAGCTCCAGCGCGCGCGGATCCTCGCGCGAGACGAATTCGATCTTTGCGTCCTTTCGGACAGGCTTCATCAGATCGACGAGCTCGCCGTCGAGCGCCATGGCGACGCTGCGCTTGGCGAGAGAGGGGGAAATGCTCTTGGCGATGTCGTAGCCCGTGACGCCGGGCTCGAACTGACGGGACGCCCCGTCGGGGAATGTAACCGCAACCATGTGACGCTCCTGCCGCGCTCAATCGCCGACACGGATCGGCGTAAGTCGCTTGGGCTTAGCGCGCTTTCCGCTCGCATGGAATCATGCGAGCGCCAAGAAATCGCGCCAGAATCTGGAGCGCATTCCTTTCGCAAAAGTCTGTCTACTTTTGTGGAATGTGCTCTAGCGCCTTGTAACGCCGGACCCGGAGCGGCGCAATCTTGGCGGCGTCTATCTTTCGTCGGCGCTCTCGCGGCCATCGGGGGAGTCCCCGCACGCCCTGTCGATATCGAAAAGATTGAGGAATGCGCCCCTGTTCTCTCTCAGCTTTTGCAGATGGACCAGCGCGAGCTGGTCGAGCCGCCGATTTCCCAGGGGTGTCATCACGATGAGCGAGCGCCGCCGGTCAGCCGGATCGGTCTTGCGCCTGACGAGCTTCGCCTGCGCCAGCCGGGAAACGAGCTCGGCCGCGCTGTGGTCGCGTATCATGAGCTGCTCAGCCAGCTCCCCGACGCTGATATGGTCGTCGCCGCGATAGGTCTTGATGACGAGCAGCGCCTGATACCATTGCGCGGTCAGACCAACCTCCGCCGCCGCCCCCTCGCTGAAGGCCAAGAATTTCCGCAAGGTGTAACGGAAGTTGGCGAGGGCCTCGAGCTCCTGCCGGCTCGGCGGCCCCTCGGGTGCATCCGGCAGCGAGGCGCGCTCTCGCGTTGAAGTAGGCACAAATCCTCCGGGCGCGGTGCCGCCCCAAACCAAGCATCCGCCCTTATGAGGCGCCCGAAGACGCCGGTCAATCGGCGGTTTCCGCCTGTTCGGGGACGACGCCTCGACTGCGACGCCCATTTTCGAACGCGGTCGCGGCGCGATCCAAGTTTCTATCGCGGCGCGATTTAACCGGTCTTCGAGCGTCATGGTTTGCTCGAACCGCTAGACGGTAAGAAGCTC
>DATBRF010000129.1:0-95712 GCA_036560425.1 Methylocystis sp.
CACCGCCATCGGCGCCCGCGAGCCCTTCACCCCCTTGATCAAAATCCGCGCCGCCGGCGCGCCAGGGCGCGCGTAAACCGGCTGCACGGTCACGCCCCCGAGCCGTCCCTCCACCGCCGCAAGGCATGCGTATAAGGCGTCGGCGCGGTGGATCATGGCGAAGACGCCGCCGGGCGCGAGCAGGGCGAGGCAGCCGCGCGCCCATTCGGAAAGCGGCGCGGCGGCGACATGGGCGCGGGCCTTGTCCGGGTCGGGGGTCACGCGCACGCGTCCCTGCTCGTAAAAAGGCGGATTGGTGAGCACGAGCGCGGCTTTCTCATCAACCAACCCCGCCACCCGGCGCGACTTGGCCGAGATCACGTCACAGCAGTGAACCGAAACCCGCTCCGAAAGCCTGTTCAACGCGACATTCTCTTGGGCCAGCGCGCAGCTCTCGGGGCCGATTTCGACGAGGCCGACCGTCGCGGCGGGCGCCAGCGTGGCGGCCATCAATCCCACGGCTCCCGCCCCCGCGCCGATGTCGAGAATCAAGCCGGCCTGATGCGGGGGCGTGAGGGAAGCGAGCAGCACGGCGTCATGGCCGGCGCGATGGCCCCGTCCCTGCTTCAGCCGCAGCCGCCCATCGAGAAATCCATCCGCTGTTTCGCTGCTCATCCTCGCTGTCCACAATCGAGAAGCAATTTTAAATTGCCGATTATTCGCCGACAGTTGTCCAATAATTTTAACAGCTTACGCTGAAACAGCGCGGCATGGTCCACGCGGTGGGTAAAAATTGATCCATTCGGTTAACTCTGCGCTTGGCCGCCTTGTGGCAAGACGTCGCATGCCTAGAGCGCATTCCGCAAAAGTTGCGAGACCTTTGCGACAAGAATGCGCTCGCGGTTTTGGATTTGGCGCGGTTTCTTACCGCTCGCATGGTTCCATGCGAGCGGTAAGCGCGCCAGCGGCCAACCCAGGAAAACACGGGCCTGACCATGACGATCAGCCTATACGGCGATGCTAAAGACAAGGGCCTCGTCGCCCCGGCGGAGCTCCCTTCGCGGCTGAATCAGCTAGCCCTTTGCTGCCGCGGCCTGGAATTGGCGATCGGCGATTTCTGCGGCAATGGCGAAAATGACGCGGCCCGCCGCCTGACCGGGCTCGCCGCGCGGCTGGCCGACCAGAGCGAGCGCCTCGCCCGGGCGATGGCCGCCGAAATCGAAGAGCCGCCGGACTAGCGCGAGGTAGCCAGGCTCGCGCGCGCTCGACTTGCCGGTAAGCACGCAAGGACGTAAATTCGCGCGCAACAAGCTGCTTAGGTCGTAGGGGGGTCCGTGGGTATCGTTATTCCGCTCGAAGAGAAGAAAACTGCGGGCCTCGAGAATCTCCTCGAGCTCATCCGCCCGGACCTCGAGCGCACCAATCAGCTCATCATCCAGCGCATGGGCTCCGACGTCACGACCATCCCGGAGGTCGCCAACCATCTCATCTCGGCAGGCGGCAAGCGTCTGCGGCCGATGCTCGTTCTCGCGACGGCCGGCATGTGCGGCTATGAGGGCGACGGCCATCTCAAATTCGCCGCCGGGATCGAGTTCATGCACACGGCGACGCTTTTGCACGATGACGTCGTGGATGAATCCGACATGCGCCGGGGCAAGATCGCCGCACGCATGCTCTGGGGCAACCAGACCTGCGTGCTTGTCGGCGACTTCCTGCTCGGCCACGCCTTCAAGATGATGGTGGAGCCGGGGATGATCTCGCCGCTCACCGTCGTCTCGCAGGCCGCCGCGGTCATCGCCGAAGGCGAAATCCTGCAGCTCAACGCCGCCAAGGATACGACCACGACCGAGGACGCCTATATGGGCGTCATCCGCCGCAAGACGGCCGAGCTTTTCGCGGCCGCCGCCGAGGTGGGCGTCATGCTCGCCGGCAAGCCCAGGGCCGACGAAGCCGCCGCGCGCAGCTATGGCATGAATCTCGGCGTCGCCTTCCAGCTCATCGACGACGCGCTGGACTATGGCGGCTCCTCGGTCAAGCTCGGCAAGAATGTCGGCGACGACTTCCGCGAGGGCAAGATCACCTTGCCCGTGGTGCTGGCTTTCCGCCGCGGCAGCGAGAAAGAGCGCGACTTCTGGCGGCGCACGTTAGAGAGGGGCGAGATCAACGACGGGGACGTCGAAACTGCCTGCGGCCTTATGAAAAAGCACAAGGCGCTCGACGACACGATCGAGCGGGCCGCCCATTACGGCGCGATCGCGCGCGACGCGATGGAGATATTCCCGAGCTCGCCCTGGAAGGACGCGCTGCTCGAAGTTGTGGATTTCTGCATCGAGCGCGTCTACTGACCGGTCGCGGCCGCTCCGCGCGGCCGGCCTTCAAGGGTCAGGCATCATTCCCGACGCTCGCGTGAGCGAGCGATCGGGAAGTCCAGGGTAAAACCGGCGCTACTTTGGCTTTGGGGCGCCGATCGGGCCTGCGGCCGTCGGGAATGCCCCACGCGAGCCGTTCACGCGAACTCATTCAGGATTTCAGGCACTCGGCCTTGAACTGCTTCTTCGCCTTGCCCTTGAGGCCCTTGGCAGAGGCCTGTTCGTTGCAGCTCTTTTCCTTGTCCGCTTTCGATTGAGCCGACGCTGGCGCGGCAGCGGCGGGAGCGGGAGCCACAGGCGCGGCGACCTCGGTCGCGACTGGCGTCGCGGCGGCTTCATTGGCCTTCTGGATCTCGAGCGGCGGCTTCCACGCCGTCTCGGCATGGGCGGCGACGCCCGTAAGCAACGCGACGCAGGCGCCGGCAATGGAAAAGATCTTGGTGCTCTGGTACATGATGTCTCTTTTCTTTTTGATTGCTGAAGCCAGCCGCGCGGCTTCGTGACTCTCCCTTGGCCAGCCGCTTGCGCGAATGTGGCCGAAATCGAGATTATGACATTTCCGAAAGAATGTCGTGGCCTTGCTAATTTGTTTTCCAGGCAGACCAAAATGCGGGCGTGAGAGCGCGAGAAAAGAAATGTGCGACACCGAGAAACGAGAACCGGCGCAATTCGATCCAATCGCGAAACCGCCGGTCGCGGCCCAGCGCCCGTACAGAAAGATCACCCACGGGCGCGCGCTCGACGATCCTTACGCCTGGCTCGCGGCGGATAACTGGCGCGAGGTTCTGCGCGATCCCGCGGCGCTGCCAAAAGACGTCGCCGCTCTCGTAAGGGCGGAAAACGCCTATTGCGCAAAGGCCGTCGCGCCGCTGAAAGAGGTGCGCAAGACGCTGCTGAAGGAGATGCGCGGCCGCATCAAGGAAGACGACGCCGACGTTCCCGGCAAGGACGGGCCCTACGCCTATTACGGCCGCTTTCGCGAAGGCGCCGAGCACTCGCTCTATTGCCGAACGCCGCGCGACGGCGGATCCGAGACCGTGCTGCTCGACGGCGAGCGGCTTGCGGAAGGCCACGCGTTTTTCGACATAGGCGACACGGCGCATTCGCCCGATCACACACAGCTCGCCTGGAGCGTCGACGACAAGGGCTCGGAGCTTTACGCCATTCGCACGCGTGCGATTCAGGACGGCGAAGATCGCGAGGACGTCGTAACCGACACGGACGGGTCGATCGTATGGAGCGCCGATTCGGCGTCGTTCTTCTATGTGCGGCTGGACGCGAACCACCGCACCGCGCAGGTCTTTCGCCATATGGTCGGCGCCGCCCCCGCGACCGACAGCCTCATCATAGAAGAGAAGGACGGGGCGTGGTTCGTGGAGCTCACCGAAAGCCGCTGCCGTCGTTTCGCAATCGTTACGATCCGTGGCCATGACGCCTCCGAATGCTGGCTCATCGATCTGCGTGACGCGAGCGCGCCGCCGCGCCTCGTCGCAAAGCGCGAGCCGAGATTGCGTTACGACGTCGAGCCGCATGGCGATTTTCTGTTCATCCACAACAACGCCGACGGCGCCGATGATTTTCGCATCTCCATCGCGCCGCTCGCCGCGCCGCAGCGCCCCAACTGGCGGGACGTCGTTCCCCATCGAACCGGCTCGATGATTGTCGCCTTCACTGTCTATCAGCGCTATCTCGTGTGGATGCTGCGCGAGAATTCGCTGCCGCGCATCGTCGTGCGCGATCTTTCGACGAATGAGGATCACGCGATCGGCTTTGAGGAAGAAGCCTATGCGCTCGAGCTCGACGCGGGGCTCGAGTTCGAGACGACGCAGTTGCGTTTCGTCTATTCCTCCATGACGACGCCGGAGGAAACCTACGATTACGATATGGCGGCGCGCACGCGCGCGCTTCGCAAACGGCAGGAAATTCCTTCCGGACACGATCCGAAGAACTATGTCACGCGGCGGCTCTACGCTCCCGCGCGAGATGGCGAGAGCATTCCGATCACGCTGCTACACCGCGCGGAGTTTACGCCGGGCGACAAGAGCGCGCCGCTGCTGCTCTATGGCTACGGCGCCTACGGCTGCTCGCTTGCTGCGGATTTCGACGAGGATATTCTCTCCCTCGTGGATCGCGGTTTCGTCTATGCGATCGCTCATGTGCGCGGTGGAACCGACAAGGGCTGGCGCTGGTACGAGAACGGCAAGCTCGAAAAGAAGCCGAACACCTTCTCCGACTTTATCGCCTGCGCGCGCCATCTCATCGCCTGCGGCTACACGCGCGAAGGCGCCATCGTCGCGCAGGGGGCGTCGGCCGGCGGCATGCTGATGGGCGCGATCGCCAACGAGGCGCCCGAGCTTTTCGCGGGCATTATCGCGGGCGTGCCTTTCGTCGACGTGCTGAACACGATGCTGCGCGACGACCTGCCGCTGACGCCGCCCGAATGGCTCGAATGGGGCAATCCAATCGTGGACGCGGAAGTCTACGACCGCATCGCCGCCTACTCTCCCTATGACAATATTCGCCCGCAGGTTTACCCGCCGATCCTCTCCATCTCCGGCCTCACAGACCCGCGCGTGACCTATTGGGAGCCGCTCAAATGGGTCTCGAAACTTCGCGCGACGATGAGCGGCGGCGGGCCCGTGCTGCTCCATACCCATATGGGCGCGGGCCACGCCGGCGCGTCGGGGCGTTTCGAGGCGCTGGAGGACACGGCGCTGGAATACGCCTTCGCCCTCGCCTGCGCGTCGCGTCTTACATAGAGGGCTTCTTGCGCTGGATTTCCTCCGGCGGCAGCCACTCTCTTCCGCCCTGCGTGCCGGGCTTCGCTTCGATGCCGGGCGAACCGGCGGCCGTTCCGCTCGGACCCGCGACGCCCTCCGGCGACGCGTATTTCATAGCCTCCGGATTCTCCTTCTGCACCACCGTCGGCGGCTGCACGTTCGAGCCGGCGGCGGGCCCCGACGTGTTGCCGGATTCCTGAGAGACCACAGTTGGCGTGGCCTGGCCGGCGCCCTCGTTCATGGCGGGCTTTTTCATCGGGCCAGGGATGGCTGGCGGATTGGGATCTCCCTGATCCTGCGCGAGCGCCGGCGCAAATGCGCCCGCCGCCAGGAAGGCGGAGACCACGAGAAAAGATTTCATGGCGTTTCGACTCCTGCCGTCTCCCCCACGACGACGATCGCGAGCCCCTTGAGGTGCTAAGATGGGCGGTCAAACCGCGCCGGCAAGAAAATATCGCTTCACGCCGCTCGTTCACGCGGACGGAAGGAACAGCCGCAGCGCGGCAACGGTTTCGCCTCATGCCGGCTGACGCGGGCGCCTCACTTCACCTTCACCGGATAGCCCGCCACCACCAGCGCCACATGCGCGGAAATCTTCGCGACCTCCTGGTGGAGCAGGCCGGCGGCGTCGCGAAAGGCGCGGGCGAGCGGGTTTTCAGGCACGATCGACAGACCCACCTCCGGCGAGACGACGACGGTGGGCGCGGCGCGTGACGACAAAGCTGCAATCAATGCCGCGCGGTCGGCGACCAAGTCCGCCTCGACGAACATTCTGTTGGAAAGCCAGATGGCGAGACAATCGACCAGCAGCGGCGCCTCCGCGGGCGCCTCCATGATCGTTTCGGCCAGCGTCTGCGGCGCCTCCACCGTGCGCCAATCTCCGCCGCGCCGTACGCGATGCGTGTCGATCCGCGCGCGCATTTCGTCGTCGAAAGCCTGCGCGGTGGCGACATAAATCCACGGCGGCGCATGGGCCATGATCAGCCCCTCGGCATAGATGCTTTTGCCCGAGCGCGCGCCGCCGAGGACGAGAGTGAGGTTGGGGTTTTCATTCATAGCGCCCGCCGCCATGATCGCGGGAATGACGGAGGAAGCCCGATCGCAACCGCGTCGGCGCCGGGGATTTCGCATTCACCCATGAGTTCTCTCAAAATCTGTCTGTGCGAGCAGAACGCCCTGTCTGTCGAAGACGATAATGTTCAGCGCCGTTCCACAAGCGCCGAGCGCCCGCGCCGCGGTCTCCCATGCGCCCCGCCCGACAGGCGACGCGAGATCGACGCCCTTTGCGCGCGCGATGAGCAGGGCGTCCAGCGCGCTGTTGGCCTGCCCGATGCGCGCGGCTGTTTCGTCATCGGCGCCGGCGCGGCGGGCCATGTCGGCGAGTTGCCCGAGGTCCAGGCTCGAGCGCCCCGAATGCAGATCGAGCCGCCCCTGCGCGAGCTTCGTCATCTTGGCGAAGCCGCCGCCAATGGTGACGCGCTCGACCGGATGCGTGCGAAGATATTTAAGAAAGCCCCCGACGAAATCGCCCATTTCGATGAGAGCGGCGTCGGGCAGGCCGTAAAGCTTCTGCACGGCTGTCTCGGAGGTCGAGCCGGTCGTGCCCGCAATGTGCGTCAGCCCGCTCGCACGCGCGACATCCACGCCGCGATGGATGGTGTCGATCCATGCGGCGCAGGAGAAGGGCGTCACGACGCCGGTGGTGCCGAGAATGGAAAGCCCGCCCACGATGCCGAGGCGCCCGTTGAGCGTATGTTTGGCCATCTCCTCGCCGCCGGGAATGGAAATTTCGATCTCCGCGTCGGTGCCCACGCCAAGCTTTTTGGCCGCCTCCTCGATCGTCTGGCGCATCATCTGGCGCGGCATGGGGTTGATGGCGGGCTCTCCCGGCGGCAGCGGCAGGCCGGGGCGCGTCACCATGCCTACTCCCTCCCCGGCCTTGAAGGAAACGCCCGCGCCCGGCGCCGCGCGGCGCACCCTGGCGCGAACGAGCGCTCCATGGGTGACGTCGGGGTCGTCGCCCGCATCCTTCACCACGCCGGCGCAGACGAAATCGGCGTCGCGCTGGAATTCAGCCAGCGCGAAGGCCACGCGCTTGCCCGAGGGCAGACCGATCTCCACGGGGTCCGGCGGCGGCGCGCCAGTGACAAGCGCCTCGAACGCCGCGCGCGCCGCCGCGGTGGCGCAGGCCCCGGTGGTCCAGCCCCGGCGCAACGGACGATCTTTTGTGGCTTCCGTCATGCAGCTTCTTTATCAAATTCGCGGCCCGGCGCGACACCGGCCCCGCGATCCGCTAAAAGGGGCGCCGCATTCACCGACAGGGAGCTTGGCTTATGAAACGCAGCCTTTCGTCCTTCTTCGCCTTTGCGGCGCTCGCGGCGGCGGACGCCGGCGGCGCCGAGGCCTTCGAGCTGAAGAGCCCGAATATCGCCGATGGCAAAACCATCGATATGAAGCACGTCTATAACTCCTTCGGCTGCACCGGCGGCAATCTCTCGCCGGAGCTCAACTGGAGCGATCCGCCAGCCGGCACGAAGAGCTTCGCCGTGCTCGTCCACGATCCCGACGCGCCGACGGGCGGCGCCGGATTCTGGCACTGGCTCGTCGTCGATATTCCGCCGGACGCGCGCGGCCTGAAACAGGGCGCGGGCGACGCCTCGGGCAAGAATTTGCCGCCCGGCGCGCATCAGCTCGAGAACGACTTCGGCGAGAAGTCCTATGGCGGCCCCTGCCCGCCCCATGGCAAGCCGCATCGCTATGTGTTCACCGTCTATGCGCTGAAGATCGACAAGCTCGGCGACGCGGCCCATGGCCGCACGGCCGTCGCGGGCTTCACGATCAACGGCAATGCGCTCGCCAAGGCGTCGATCACGGGCCTTTTCGGGCGGTAAGGCGTGGGTTACGCGCCATTGCGAGGAGCGCGAGCGACGAAGCCATCCAGGAGCGGCGATGCGGCTCTGGATGGCTTCGCTTCGCTCGCAATGATCGCGCTCTCATTCCCGGCAGGCCGAAGGCCTGACCGGGAATCCAGAGCAATCGCGCGCGCCTGCGGCTTTGGCCTCCCGATCTCTTCGCTTGGGCGAAGCGTCGGGAATGGCGGGGCGCTCTTCGCGGGTCGTCTTTGATGGCCGCATGACGAACGCCGCGACTGCCCTCCTGGCTCTATTGACCGAAGCGCTCGCAGGCTATCCCGCCTGGCTCTTCGCGCGCGTGGGGCATCCCGTCACCTGGTTCGGCTTGCTCATCCTGGCGCTCGATAAACGCCTCAACCTGGAATCGGACTCTTTTGCCCTGCGGCGCGCGAAAGGCCTGGCGGCGCTCGTCGCGCTCGCGACGACGGCGCTCGTTGCAGGAGCAATCGTCGAGCGGGCGGTCCTCTCCCTGCCTTATGGCTTGATCGGGCTCGCGATTTTGGCGTCCAGCCTGCTCGCGCAAAGAAGCCTTCATTCGCATGTCGCCGCCGTCGCGAAAGGACTCGGCGCGTCGCTCGATGGGGGGCGTCGGGAAGTCTCCAAAATCGTCGGCCGCGACGTGACGCTTCTGGACGAAGCCGGCGTCGCCCGCGCCGCGATCGAAAGCCTTGCGGAAAATTTCTCCGACGGCGTCGTGGGGCCAGCTTTGTTTCTCGCCGCCTTCGGCCTGAAGGGCGCGCTGCTCTACAAGGCGGTTAACACCGCCGACAGCATGATCGGCCACAAATCCGAGCGCTATCTCGCTTTCGGATGGGCGGCGGCCCGCTGCGACGATCTCCTCAATCTCATCCCAGCCCGCATTACGGCGGGATTCATCGTTATAGCCGCCTGGGCGACCGGGGCGGATGCGCGCGCCGCAATTGGGACGGCGTGGCGCGACGCGCCGAAGCACGCCTCTCCGAACGCCGGCTGGCCCGAGGCGGCGATGGCGGGCGCCCTCGACCTCTCGCTCGGCGGCCCCCGTCGCTATCATGGGGCGGAGGTCGACGGGGCGGCCTTGGGAGCCGGGCGTCGTGAGGCCACGGCGCGCGATATTTTTCGCGCTTTGGCGATTTACAGGGCTGCGCTTGCCATGCTTTGGCTTAATATGCTCGCCGCAGCGCTTGCGGGCGTTAGATAGTCTGTTTTCCAAACATAATCGCCGGGCTCTGCTCCCTTGGGGCGAGGTAGACCTTACCCTTTCATTTTTCCAGAATTCGCATATCTTAGGCGGGCGTTGTGCAGTGCAATATGACGGCGGCCCAGAGGCTGCCTGGAGACGCGCGAATATGGACCGGATGTCGTACCAGGTTTACGAGATGCTGCATTTGGCTTTCGCGCCCGCGCGCGCGGCCACCGACGCGCTGCTCCATACGATCAAGAGCCCCCTCAACCCGCTCTCGCAAACCTCCTTCGGACGCAGCATCGCGGCTTCAGCGGAACTTTTCGAGCGCATGACGCGCCGCTATGGCAAGCCGATGTTCGGCCTCGACGCGACGAAGGTCGACGGGGTCGACGTAGCGGTCGTCGAGGAGCATGTCTGGATCAAGCCTTTCTGCAGTCTTCTGCACTTCAGCCGGAAATTCGAGGGCGAGGCGCCCAGCCAGTCGAAGCTCCTGATCGTGGCGCCCATGTCCGGCCATTACGCCACGCTCTTGCGCGGAACCGTCGAAGCCTTTCTGCCGACCCACGACGTCTACATCACCGATTGGGCGGACGCGCGCACTGTGCCGCTGATCGAGGGCAATTTCGATCTCGACGATTACATCGACTATCTCGAAGAGATGCTGCGCCATCTGTCGCGGGACGGGAAGCCGGTCCATACGCTCGGCGTGTGCCAGGCGTCCGTTCCGCTGATCTGCGCGATCGCGTCGATGGAGGCCGCAAACGACCCCTCCGCGCCCGAGTCGATGGTTCTTATGGGCGGGCCCATCGACCCGCGCGTCAATCCGACGGCCGTGAACAAGCTCGCAGAGAAACGCGGCATCGAATGGTTCCGCCGCCATTGCATTCATAGCGTTCCCTTCCCGCACGCCGGCATGGGCCGCGAGGTCTATCCGGGCTTTTTGCAGCTTTCGGGCTTCATGGCGATGAACATCGAGCGCCATGTCACGGCGCATGTCGAAATGTTCAATCATCTCGTCGAAGGCGACGGCGATTCCGCCGAAAAGCACCGCGACTTCTATGACGAGTATCTCGCGGTGATGGATCTGACCGCAGAATTCTACCTGCAGACCGTCGAACGCGTCTTCATCAAGCACGAAGTGCCGCTCGGCCTTCTGCGCCATCGTGGCGAGCTGATCGACCTGAAGGCGATCCGTCGCACGGCGCTTCTCACGGTCGAAGGCGAGAAGGACGATATTTCTGGCGTCGGCCAGACATATGCGGCGCAGAAGCTTTGCTCGGGCATTCCCGAGGCGCGCAAAGCGCATTACCTGCAAGAAGGCGTCGGCCATTACGGCGTCTTCAACGGCTCGCGCTTCCGCCGCGAGATTACGCCGCGCATCTGCGCTTTCATGCGCGCCGTGGAGAGCGAGGCGACGCCAGCGCGGTTGCGCATTTTGGCTGATAACTGTTAAGGGTAGCCGCCGCTCGGCTCGCTCTAGCGCGCTTTCCGCTCGCACGGAATCATGCGAGCGATAAGAAATCGCGCCAGATCAAAAACTCGGAGCGCATTCTTGTCGCAAAAGTCTTTCAACTTTTGCGGAATGCGCTCTAAGCGAGCATGAGCGCTGCTTTTGATATTCACGGTCAGGAAATATGGACGCGCAAAATCAAGCCTCTCTCGAAGCGGTGCAAAAAGAAATCGACTCGATCCAGTGGTATCACGAGTTCGATTTCGGCAATGGCTTGCGCGCGATCTCCAGGTCCCAGGCGGACGACCACCGCCGTATCTGGCGCTTCATCGAGGGCGAACTCGACAAAATTGATTTCGCCGGCAAGAAAGTGCTCGAGATCGGCTGCTGGGACGGCTACTGGAGCTTTTACGCCGAAAGGCGCGGCGCCGCGAGCGTGCTCGCGACGGACGACGTATCGCAGAACTGGGCGAGCGGCGCGGGCGTGCGTCTGGCCAAGAAGCTTTTGAACTCCAAGGTGGAGATCAATCAAAGGGTCTCGATCTACGAGGCCTCGAAGCTCTGCGATAAGTTCGACATCATCATCTGCCTCGGGGTCTATTATCATCTCGTCGATCCCTTCGCGGGCTTCGCCGAGGTGCGTCATCTGATGCACAAGGACTCGATCGCCATTTTCGAGGGCGACGCCACGCTGGAGCTTCGGCCCGACACTTATTATTGGGATATGTCGGATTCCTCGAAATCCTGCTTCGTGCCGACGCAGTGGGGCCTGAATCACATGCTGAAGACGGCCTATATGGACGTCGTCTCACAGAGCTGGATGCGTCCGCCGCCGGGGCTGAAGATCAATGTCGATCCCGCGCATCTCGTCGGCTACCCCGGCAATCTCGACCCATCAGGCTTCGCCCCGCTGAAGCATCGTGAGCGGATTTTGACGGTGGTGAAGCCCTTCGAGGGCGAAAATCCGCTTCATGCCTATAAGCCGCCGTTCGATCTGGCGCGCTACGACAGAAGGTGGAAATAGGCGCGCTTCGGCGCGCTTTCCCTTGCCGGCAATGCTTTAGCGCGTCCTCAAAGCGTCGGCGTCTGGCCGGCTTTGAGATTTTCACGCGCAAGGCCGATGAGAAGGCGTTTGGTGTTCTCATCGGCAAGCCACGCCTCGACGCGCGGATTGGCGAGCCGTTCCGCGCCCGCCTTTTCAAAGGTCTTGAACGAAGCCCAGAGATATTGCGGCAGGGTGAGAAAATCGCCGACCGAATTGGCGATATGATGGTTTTGCAGCTTGAACAGATATCCGCCCTGCGCGCCGAACACGCGCGCGATCGCCGGATAGACAGGGAAAATCTCGGCGCGCGAGAGATCGTGAATTTCATAATAGCCGAAGTCGGATGAAGGCGGCTTTAGACCCACCTTCTCCCACATCCGCTTTGCAAGATCGAAGAGCACGAAGCTCTTGGGATGCACGTTGCTGTACATGAAAACGCCGCGACGCGCCCAGTTCATCAGATCGGACGAGAGGTCGACGCCGAAGCGCGTCTTCGATATGTCCAGCAGCTCGCGCGCCGCCTCGTTCCAGACGTCGAGATAGCCGACCGCCTGGATCACGTTCTCGTTGAACAAGCCCCGCGCCTCCTCGACCGAAAGGCCGGCGCGGAAAGCGAAGAGCGCGAGGGCTGAATGGTAGGGCCCCACGGGCCCGAAAATGAATCCATGCGTCTGCGATTTGTCGTGGATGAAAATGAGATCGGGGTGAAAGGCCGCGAAAGTAATGGCTGGCGTCGGCGTCACCCTCGGCAAGCGCCGGCGCAGCTCCTCCGAGTCGCCGCCGCGCACGTGACCTTCCAGGAAATCATGTGAGAAAATATAGTCGTATGTGTCGAGCGTCTTGACGAAAAGGTCCATCGACGCCCTGGCGCGCGCGATCATGGAAAAATGGTCGACGACGGCGATCGGATTCATGACCTTCATCGCATAGGCGAGGCCGAACGCCTGACAGTTGCCGACAACCGCGATGCGCGGCCCGGTGGCGCGGATGATGCGACCCGTCAGCTTGGCGATTTGCGGCTCGACGGCGTATTGGCGCCAGGAACGAAAAATCTGTTTGTCGATCTGTGAAAGCATGCGGTCAATTCACCGGTTTCGCGGCGGAGCGCTGTCTTCCGGCCACAGGCGGGTGACAAGCGGCGGCGGCGCGTCTATGGTCCGTTCACAAGCGACGGCGCGCCATGAGCGCCACGAGGGCCGTTTGCGAAGATCGATTCGAATTCGACGAGGAGTTTGCCCTTGGCGGACAACCCCTATAGCTCCCTACCCGACCATCGCTTCTGGCGCAAGGCTGTGACAGGGCTGCCGCCTTTCGCCATCGATCCGCTCATTTCGACGCCGTTCAAGATCGCGCGCGAAGACCGGGTGGCGACGGCGGGAAGCTGCTTTGCGCAGGAAATCGCGCACCGTCTGCAAACAAGCGGATATACCTACTATCTCGCCGAGAAGCCGCCGCAGGGCATGTCCGCCGAGGAGGCGCTGCGCCGTAATTATTCGATGTATTCCTGCCGTTATGGCAATCTTTACACGACCGCCCAGCTGCTGCAGCTGATCGAGCGCGCCTATGGGCGCTTCACGCCCTCGCTCGACTATTGGAACCGCCCCGAAGACGGGCGCGTGGTCGATCCCTTCCGTCCGCGGATCGAGCCAGAAGGCTATGCGACTCTCGAGGAAATGCGCGCCGACCGGGAGCGTCATCTCGCCGCTGTGCGCCATATGCTGGAGACGATGGACGTCTTCGTTTTCACCTTCGGCCATACCGAGACCTGGCGCCATAAGCCCGACGGCGCGATCCTGCAGCTCGCGCCGGGCGTCGCCGGCGGCGCATGGGACGAAAGCCTCTACGAATTCTATAATATGACGGTGAGCGAGGTCGTGCGCGACTTCCTTGCCGCGGTCGACCGCATTCGCGAGGTCAATCCAAAAGTTCGGATCGTTCTGAGTGTGTCGCCGGTCGGCATTATCGCGACCTATGAAGACCGGCACGTCGTCGTTTCGAATACGGCCGTAAAGGCCATCCTCCGCGCGGCCGCCGACGAAGTCGTCCGGGCGCGACCGAACGTCGCCTATTTTCCCTCCTATGATCTGGTAAATGTCTCTCCCAACGCGGGGCGCTTCTATCGCGACGACACGCGCCGCATCAATCCGCATGGCATCGACCGCACGATGAAGATGTTCTTCGATCACTTCACCGACAAGGCGCGCGAGGAAGAGGCTATCCGCTCCCTCAAAATCGACGTGGCGGCGGAAGCCGAGGCCAGCGCCCGTATCGTCTGCGACGAGGAAGCGATCGAATCCGCCTGAACTGCAGCCGGCAATCGGCAGTCGTTCCGGTCTGCCGGCTTTTGAATTAGCCTGCCGAAGCCCAATACCGCCGACTGCCAGAGGATCGAACATGATTATCGGCTCACTCGCGCTCGCCGCCGCGGGCGCTTTCACCGGCGCATCCCTTTATGTGAATTACGTCGAGCAGCCGGCGCGTCTCGCCTTGAGCGACGACGCGCTCATCAAGGAATGGGAGCCCTCGGACCATCGCGGCTTCCTCGTGCTCGCCGGTTTGGCGGCGATTGCCGCATTGTTCGGCTTTGTCGCCTATCGCGAGCTGGACGACATCCGCTGGCTTTTCGGGGCGATCGTCATTCTCGCGTCATGGCCCTACACCTATTGGGCCATTGTGCCGCTCAACAACCGCATTCTCGGCCTCATCGGCGCCGACGCCGCCCATGAGGCGCGGAAGGTGATCGACCTGTGGGGCAAGCTCGAGATCGGCCAGACCGCGATCGGCGTCCTGGCCATTGGGATTTTCCTCTGGGCGGCGGGCTGAGCAGGCCTTCGGAAAAGGGGCTGCCGGATTCTGATGAAAATCCTGCTCGAAAAGACCATATCGAGCGGGGTTCGGCGCCAATCTTGAAGAGCGGCTTTTATGACTTATGATCTCGTGGTGATCGGCTCGGGCCCGGGCGGCTATGTCTGTGCGATCCGGGCTGCACAACTAGGCCTGAAAACCGCCGTTGTCGAAAAAGATCCGACCTATGGCGGAACCTGCCTCAACGTCGGCTGCATTCCCTCCAAGGCGCTGCTGCACGCCTCCCATATGTTCGAGGAGGCTGGCCACGGCCTCGCGCCGCTTGGCGTCATCGTCGACCCGCCGAAGCTCGATCTTGCGGCGATGATGAAGCACAAGACTGATAACGTCAGCGCGAATGTCAACGGCGTCGCCTTTTTGTTCAAGAAGAACAAGATCGACGCTTATCGCGGCGTCGGTCGCCTCGCCGGCGCGGGCAAGGTGGAGGTGACCGGCCCCGACGGGGCCTCGCGGACAATCGAGACGAAAAATATCGTCATCGCCACCGGCTCGGCCGTGGCGCTGCTGCGCGACGCGTCGGGCGCTGAAATCCCCATCGACGAAAAAATCATCGTCTCCTCCACCGGCGCGCTGTCGCTGGAGAAAGTTCCGCAAAAGCTCGTCGTCATCGGCGCCGGCGTCATCGGGCTGGAGCTCGGCTCGGTTTGGCGCCGCCTCGGCGCGCAAGTGACGGCAATCGAATATCTCGACCGCGTGCTGCCGGGTTTCGACCTCGAAATCGCCACTCGCTTCCATAAGATCCTCGAAAAACAGGGAATTTCTTTCAAGCTCTCGTCGAAGGTCACGGGGGTCAGGCGCGAAGGCGACGGCGTCGTCGTTTCTTATTCCTCCATCGACGGCGCCAGCTCCGACACGATCTCCGCGGATGTCGTGCTGATCGCGACGGGACGCATCCCCTACACGCAAGGCCTCGGGCTGGAAGAAGCGGGCGTCGCTCTCGAGCGCGGTCGCGTCACCATCGACGACCATTTCGCCACCAATCTCCCCGGCGTCTACGCTATTGGCGACGTCGTGCGAGGGCCGATGCTCGCCCATAAGGGGCAGGATGAGGGCGTCGCCGTCGCCGAGATTCTCGCGGGCCAGGCCGGGCACGTCAATTACAACGTCATTCCAAGCGTTGTTTACACCATGCCGGAAGTGGCCTCGGTCGGCATTACGGAGGAGGACGCCAAGGCGAAAGGCCTCGACGTCGCCATCGGCAAATTCCCCTTCTCGGCCAATGGCCGCGCGCGCGCCATGCGCGAGACCGAAGGCTTCGTGAAATTCATCGCGGACGCCGCCACCGACCGCGTGCTCGGCGTGCATATCCTCGGCGCCGGCGCGGGCGAGTTGATCGCGGAGGCCGCTGTGCTGATGGAGTTCTCAGGCTCGTCCGAAGATCTCGCCCGCACCTGTCACGCCCATCCCACCATGTCGGAGGCGATGAAAGAGGCGGCGCTCGCCGTGGCCAAGCGCGCGATTCATATCTGAGCTGCCTTTGGCGAGGCTTTGGCGTCGGTCATCGAGCGCTTACATTCTTGCGGAACTGTTGCTGGAATTGGAGCGCTCGATGGATCGACTGGACGCCTTCCTGAGCTGGCTGAAGCCGCGCTTGATGCGGACCTTCTGGTTTACGCTCGCACTCCTATTTCTCATCGAGAGCTGGCTGTGGGACCATATCAAGGAATGGCTGCGCCAGCTCGAGCGCAGGCTCGGCCTCGAGCGGTTCGAGCCGTGGCTGGAAGCGGTCGTGGCGCGCCTCTCGCCGCCGGCGGCGCTGGCGCTTTTCCTGCTCCCCGTCCTCACCATTTTGCCGCTCAAGGTCGCGGCGCTCGCGATTCTGGCGCACGGCCATGTTCTCACGGGCGTCGCCCTCATTCTGCTGGCCAAATCGCTGGCGCTCGGCGTCGAAGCGTTTCTTTTCGACATCTGCCGCGACAAGCTTCTGCAGATGCAATGGTTTAGGCGCCTCTACTCAACGATCCTAAACGTGCGCGCCTGGGCCGCCACCCTCGTCGAGCCCTATAAGGCGCGACTAGGCGAAGCGATCCGCAGATTTCGCGCCTACGCCGCCTCCTTTACCGTCGGCGATGGCGTGGCGTTGAGCGAGCGCGTCGCCCGTCTCCGGGCGCTTGTGAAAGCTCGCCGCCAAGCATGAACCTCACTCGCAGATTGCATAGCCGAAGCAAAAATCCGCTTCGGCTTCCGCTGGCGATTTGAACATCGACGCGGCGCTCGCAAAACTGGCCGCGAGAGTCAATAGCATCAAGCAATAAATCAACTGTCTCATCGCCCCCTCCCGCCCCCGCGCCTCAAAATGGCGCCCGGCGAAAACCTGAGGGCGCCCACAAACGAACGCCCTTGGGGGCCATAACGCCGACCCCAAGACAACGTTCCAGGCGGCCGGCGCTTTCTCCAACTTATCCACAGCTATTGGCACATGGCGTAGCCGAAGCAGTAATCGCTCTGGTCCGCATGCGCGCTCGTCACGACATATGCGCCGGCGCCCGCCACCTCGAGCGCAAGGACGAGGAAAACCGCCAGAAAAACCCCAAGGCCAGTCGCCTGTCGCATCGGAACCTCCCTTATTTTCGCCCCTCGGCGATAAGGGCAAATTAGGCAGGATCAGGCGCAAAAGAGTTGCGTCGCCGCACAGGCGATCGAGAAGCCCAAACAAAAAAGCCTCTCCCGCAAGGAAGAGGCTCTCTCGAGAAGCTGGTCGCGCTGCTTAGATGACCACGACCTTGGTGCCGACCTTGACGCGGTTGTAAAGATCGATCGCGTCGATGTCGCGCATGCGGATGCAGCCCGAGGAAACGCCCTGGCCGATCTTCTCCGGCTCATTGGTGCCGTGGATGCGATAGAGCGTGTCCTTACCGTCCTGATAGAGATAGAGGGCGCGGGAGCCGAGCGGATTGTCCGGACCGCCCGGCAAGCCGCCGGCATCAGCGGTCGGCTGCAGATGGGGCCAACGCTCCAGCATGTCCTTCGGCGGAATCCAGCGCGGCCATTCCTGCATGGCGCCGACATAGGCCCGGCCGGTCCAGCCCATAGCGTCCTGCCCCGTAGCCACGCCGTAACGAACCGCCTTGCCGCCGGGCATGACGTAGTAGAGGAAATGCGCCCTCGAATCGACGATGACGGAGCCCACCGGCTCGTTCGTCTTATAGTCGACGAGATAACGCTCGAACTCGGAGCTGACCTGAGCCTTGGGCGCAAGCGCCAGGAATTCGGCGTCTCGCCCGCTGAGCTTGGGATCGGGCAGGTGGGCGCCGGCGTTGCAGCCTGCAAGAACGAGCGTGGAAAGCGCCGCCGCCATCAAAAGCCTACTCGAATTCATAACAAACGCTCCTTTCCGCCGCAGGTCAGGGATTATTAGAAAAGGCTTATCACGAAGTCGCCCGAGACAATTCGCCTCTTTGCCTTGCCAAAGCCGATATTCTCTCACTGTTGCCGGGGCGCCACGCGCGCCGGCGGCTGAATATGGCGAAAGAAGGGCGCTGCGTTCTTGACGTCTTTCATTTTTCACAGACATGGATGAAAACGGCGCCGAATGCAGGGCGCGAATCGTCGGCCCCGACAGCAGCGGTCTTGTGAAAACGCTTCTCTTCACGCACGCGAGCAGTCTCGATCACGAGATGGGGCCGGGCCATCCTGAGCGCCCGGATCGTGTGCGCGCCATCGAGCGGGAGTTGAACGCTGAGCGCTTCCAGCATCTCGAGCGCGTGAGCGCGCCCCGCGCGCCTCTGGAGGCCGTGCTGCGCGTTCATCCACAAAGCTATCTCGCGGCTCTGGAAGAGGCGCAGCCCCGCGAAGGCTATGCGGCGCTTGACAGTGATACGCTGATGTGCAGCAAGACGATGGAGGCGGTCTGGCATTCGGCCGGCGGCGCCGTGGCCGCGGTCGACGCCGTCATGAGCGGCGCGGCCAACACGGCCTTCGTGGCGACGCGCCCGCCGGGCCATCACGCCGGCGCGCGGACACCTATGGGCTTTTGCTTTTTGAATAATGTCGCGATCGCCGCGCGGCGCGCCCAGGCCTCCCATGGGGCCGAGCGCGTCGCCATCGTGGATTTCGACGTGCATCACGGCAATGGCACGCAGGATATTTTCTGGGCCGACGGCAGCGTTCTCTACTGCTCGCTCCATCAGGCGCCCTTCTATCCTGGCACGGGCGGCCCCAACGAAACAGGCGAGCGCGGCACAATCGTCAATGCCCCGCTGCTCGCCGGCTCCTCGGGGGACGCCTTTCAAGAGGCGCTCGTCGATCGCATCCTTCCGCGGCTGCGCGACTTCTCGCCGGATATTCTTCTTATCTCCGCGGGCTTCGACGCCCACGAACGCGACCCGCTCGGCGGGCTTCGCCTGACCGAGCGGGATTTCAGCGAGACGACGAAGCGGCTCATGGACGTCGCAGACAAGAAATGCGGCGGGCGCGTCGCGTCGCTTCTCGAAGGCGGCTACAACCTCGAAGGATTAGGTCGCAGCGTCTCCGCCCATGTTCAGGCGTTGATGGGCGCATGAACATGGGCTGCTTCGGCGGCGAGACGCATCTTTTCTGCGCGCGCCAGAATGTCCTCGATCCTCAGATCGTCGCCGGGCTCCTCATCGCGCGGCTGCAGGCGCTGCTGGCGCGCCGCTTCCAGCGCCCCGGCAGCCACCCGGTTCGAGGCGCGCTCTTTTTCCAGCTGCTCGACAAGATCGCGAATGGTTTGCTCGAGCCGCCCCTGCTGATCCGCGAAGCGGCCCCGCTCCGCACTCAGCCGCTCGGCTGCGAACGCCGCTTTCTGCTCGGATTTTTCGAGCCTGGCGGTGACATCGCGCATCGCCCGGATGAGCATGCGGGCGCGTTTGCCGAGCCGCGCGTGAGCGCGCTCGCGCGCCTCCAGCTTTTCCTTGAGATGCGCCATGTCGGCGGCGGCGGCCTCGGAATGTTCGGAGAGACGCAGGAGCTTCTGATCCATCTCCTGCGCCTGACGCTCGCCGACGCGGCACCGGTCTGTCTTTTCCTGTAGGTCCGCGCGCGCCTCGGCAAGGAGTCGGTCGGCGGCCAGAGCGCGGGCTGTCTGCTCGTCGAGCCGGGCTCCCAGATCGGCGATCTGCCGGCGATCATCGTCCCTATCGGCGCGCAAGGCCGCCTGCGCCTTCTGGTGCTCCATATGGCTACTGGCGATCAGCTCCTCGAGCTTGGCGATCTGGCGGCGCTCCGACTCGAGGACGATTTCCAGTTCTCGGATACGGTCGGCGAGCCCCGCTGCATGCACCTGGCTTTCCGCCAGCTCGTTTCCGAGCGTTTCAACTTGAGCCTGAGCCTCGCCAAGATTGGACTGCAGCACATCCGCATGCTGACGGGCGAAGGCTCCTTCGTCGCGCGCCGTGGCAAGATCGAGCTGCAGCTGAGTAATAAGCTTGTCGTTCTTGGTCACGGCGTCCTGAAGATCGTCGAGGTCGCCTTTGAGGTGATAAACCTGCGCGCGCTCCGATTCATATGCTTCATGGAATTGCGCGCCGATGCTTTGAGCCTCGCCCAATTCCACTTCGAGCGTCTCGATCCGCGCTTCATGGGCTTGCGTCGTCTCTCGCAGCCGCAGGTTTTCCGAGGCGAGCAGACTGTTTTCGGTCCGCGCCTCTTCCCTTTCCTCGTAGAGCGCGCGGTTTTCTTCCTTGAGATCGGCGAGCGCGCCTTCGGTCATCGCGATCATCATGCCGCGCTCCACCAGCGCCGCGTTGGTCTGCTCGCGCGCGGCGAGAACATGGCTGATCCAGTTCGTTATATCGACGAAATGATCCTTTACCGCGCAAAGGTCCCGCACTTTCTCGACGAGATCGATGCAGCGATTCTTGATCTCCTCGTCCTCGGCGCCAATTTGATCCAGCGTCCAGTCTGAAAAAGACACAGCTTGTTCAGTCGGTGCGGTGAGGGGCACGAGCGCGCGCTCATTATTCGAATGAACTTGGAACGTCGCTGGGCTGAGAAGATCGTTCATGTCGAGCCTTTCCTTTTGCGCCTCATGCGTCTCGGGGACGCAATCCGCAGCTTTCACAGGACTTGTCTCGAGCTGAAGATATTCGGGAAAGCACAGCCGATGAAATCCGGCCTTTCGGCCATCGGCCGATACTGAAAACTACTTAGACCTTTTGAAATAAGTAAAAGCCGCGCGCCTCTCGGCGTCGCGGCTCTTCCAAAGTCCTGTAACTGGGACCGGCCCCGACGGTGCTTTTGCGCGCATCGGGAGCGCATTCTTGTCGCAAAAATCTATCAACTTTCGCGGAATGCGCTTTAGCCCTGGCGGGCCTTATAGCGCTTCTGCACCTTGTTGATGACGTAGACGCGGCCCTTGCGGCGCACGATCTGGTTGGCGCGGTGGCGCGAACGCAGGGACTTCAGGGAGTTGCGGACTTTCATCGGTCTATCCTCGGCAACAGAACACTGGCCGGGATAACGCCCAGCGCCTCGTTGCGGTCGCATATGCCAAACTTTGCGCCGCCGATCAAGTCGAAACTGTCAAAACAGAAGATTGGCGAGGACACGGAGATTGGCGCCCGGCAGCAGCATACGCCGGTCAAGCCGCCTCAGCGGGTCGCCGCATACTTCTCCCAGCCCGCCCCGCGCAGCTTGCAGGAGGGACAGCCGCCGCAGCCATAGCCCCATTCAAAGCGTTTGCCCCGTTCGCCGAGATAGCAGGTGTGCGACTCCTCGATGATGAGCTGCACGAGGCCCTCACCGCCGAGGTCGCGCGCCATGCGCCACGTCCCCGCCTTGTCGATCCACATCAAGGGCGTATGAATTTCGATATCGGCGGCCATGCCGAGGCTCAGGGCCCGGTTCATGGCGCGTATCGTTTCGTGTCGGCAGTCCGGGTAGCCGGAATAATCCGTCTCGCACATGCCGCCGACAACATCGGCGATGGAGCGCCGGTAGGCGAGCGCCGCCGCGAAGGTTAGGAAAATGAGATTGCGGCCCGGAACGAAAGTGTTGGGCAGGCCGTCTTCCCTGAGCGCGATCTCCGCCTCGCGAGTCAGAGCCGTTTCGGAGAGGGCGCCCAGCGCCTCGAGCGAGACCGTATGATCCTCGCGAAGCCGCGCGCGCCACAGCGGCGAGAGGGCAGCGAGCCCCTCCCGCAAGGCCGCGCGCTGCGCGAGCTCGATGCGATGACGTTGGCCGTAATCGAATCCAACCGTCTCGACGCGAGCGAAATGGGCGAGCGCCCAGGCGAGGCAGGTCGTCGAATCCTGCCCGCCGGAGAAGAGCACGAGGGCGGAGGAGTCCGCAGCCGGATTTGCGTCGTGGGTCATCATGAGACAACCTAACGCGCTTTCCGCTCGCATGGAATCATGCGAGCCACAAGTAATCGCGCAATATTAAATGCTCGAGCGCGTCCTCGGCGCGAAAGGATGCTGCGGCGCAGGTTAAGCCGCCGGACGGCGCGCGGCGTTTTGCGGAACGGGCGTCTCGAACTTCGGCAAAGCGTTCATCACACGTTGCGGCGGGAAGATGACGATCGCCTCCGTGCCCTCGCGCAGCTTCGACCTCAGCATGAACTGGCCGCCGTGCAGTTCAACGAGGCCCTTCACGATCGGCAGGCCGAGACCCGTGCCTTCGTCGGCGTTCTTCTGAGCGAGCGCGCCGCGTCCGAAGGAGGACATGACGACGGCGATCTCGTCCTCGGGGATGCCTGGGCCCGTGTCCTTGATCGCCACATATTGGCCGCCTGTGCTGGTCCAGCCGACCTTGAGCGTAACCTGCCCGCCCTGCGGGGTGAACTTGATGGCGTTGGCGAGAAGATTGATAATGACCTGACGCAGCGCCCGTTCGTCGGCCCAGATGCGCGGCAGGCTCGGCTCCAGCGCCTCGATCAATTTGATGTCGCGCTTCTCGGCCCGGATCGTGAGAAGATGGCGGCATTCCTGCGCGAGACCGACAAGCGATATGCTCTCTTCCTTCAATTCGTAACGGCCCGCCTCTACGCGGGAAAGATCGAGAATCTCATTGATGAGGGTCAGTAGATGCTGCCCGCTGGAATGAATGTCGTTGGAATAGTCCTTGTAGGCGGGGTTCGCGTGGGGGCCGAACAGCTCGCTTTTCAGGACCTCGGAAAAGCCCATTATGGCGTTGAGCGGGGTGCGCAACTCGTGGCTCATGGTCGCGAGGAAACGCGATTTGGCCAGATTGGCCTCCTCGGCGCGGCGGCGCGCTTCGTCGGAGTTCGCCTTGGCCTGCTCCAGCTCCGCGATGAGCTCGTTCTTTTCGGCGCGAAAGAAGAGGCTTTCGAAGGCGAGCTGATGAAAGCGCTTCGCCAGCACATAGAAAAAGACCAGGCTTGCGCCCACCGTGGCGAGAAGGGGGATGAAGCTCTTGACGCCTGCGCGATCGACATAGGCGATGTAAGCGACGCTCGTCAGCGACGTGGGCAGAATAGCGGCGTAAACGGCTACCGGAATGGTCGCGGTGATCATCGTATTGAAGGCGGAGGACAACAGCATCACGCAAATGACGAGCGTGCGGGCGTTGGGATCCCCGACGCTGAGCAACATCGCCGCGGCTCCGGCCCAAACGAAACCATGAACAAGCTCTGTGACGACGAACTTCGTGCGCCACTCCTTGACCATGATCTTCGAATCCTCGTGGGCCAGCAGCTTTTGGGCCATGCCATAGCAGAGGATGAGGCTCGAAAAGGCCAGAACGAGCCAGATCATGATCCTCTGGCCCGGGACCCAGGTTAGAGCCAAACACGAGATCAGCAGAATGAGCGCGACGGCCGAGACGGCGGAATTGACGCGCGTCTCCGCATAGGCGCGCAAAAGCTCGATATCGATGCCCCGGTGGCCCGTGTCCGAAGTCGTCAGGCGCTCTCTCGCCTGACGCACGCGCGCACCCAGACGGCGCTTCTGCGTTGCCGTCTGGGGGTCGAGCCCGCGACCGCGCTCGATCATTTCCGCGGTGACTTCACTCATTCTGCACACACACGCAAGAAATTACTGCGCCGGAAACCGACGGATGCAATAATTCCCCCGAAACCTTAACAGCCCATGACGGGCCCCGCGATTTAGTAAGGCGGCAAGAAGAGGGGGCGCCATGCTTCTCTATGATACTGCGCTGGCGCCGAACCCAAAGCGCGTTCGCATTTTTCTGGCCGAAAAAGGCGTTTCCATCCCGACGCACAATGTCGATCTGATGGGGCTCGAGCAAAAAGGCGAGGCGTTCCGGCGCGTTAACCCGATAGGCGCCGTTCCGGCCCTCGTTCTCGACGATGGAGCGACGCTCGCGGAATCCGTCGCCATCTGCCGCTACATCGAATGCCTCCACCCCAATCCGCCGCTTTTCGGGCGCGACGGGCGCGAGCAGGCCTTTGTCGAAATGTGGCAGAGGCGCATGGAATTTTCCCTCTTTCTGCCCGTCGCCTATGTCTTCCGCCACACCCACCCCAGGCTGGCGGCGCTGGAGCGGCCACAGCTTCCAGAGTTCGCCGAGACCCAGCGGCCGCGGGCGCTCGCCGGGATGCGCTTTCTCGACGGCGAGCTTGCGGATCGGCCTTATGTCGCAGGAGAAGATTTTACGATCGCGGACATTACGGCTTTCGTGGCCATCGAGCTGACCCGGCTCGCGCGGATCGACGTCCCCGACGATCTTCCCAATCTCGCCCGGTGGCGGCGAGAGGTCGGGGCGCGCCCGAGCGCGGCGGCGTAATGGCGGCAGGATCGATGCGGCTGGAGGCGCTCGCGGCGCGGATTCGCGCCTGCCGGCATTGCGCCGAGGCGCCCGCCCCCCTGCCCCATGCGCCCCGGCCGGTGCTGCGCGCGTCACCCACGGCGCGGCTGCTGGTCGCAAGCCAGGCCCCGGGCAACCTCGTCAATCAGACGGGCATTCCCTTCAACGATCCATCGGGCGAGCGGCTACGCGATTGGATGGGCGTCGACCGCGACACTTTCTACGACGTCTCGCGCATCGCCATCGTCCCCATGGGCTTCTGCTTCCCCGGCAATGACGCAGCGGGCGGCGATCTGCCGCCGCGTCCCGAGTGCCGCAGGCTGTGGCACGATGCGCTTTTCGAGGAGATGCCTCAGGTGGAAACCGTGCTCGCGATCGGCCGCTATGCGCAGGATTATCACTTCGCCCGCCTTGGCCACGCGTTGCCGAAAACCGCCGGCGTTTCGCAGACCGTCGCCCGCTGGCGGGAGTTTCAGGGAGAAAAGCCGCTGATCTTCCCTTTGCCCCATCCCTCCTGGCGCAACACCGGCTGGCTCAAGAAAAACCCCTGGTTCGAGGAGGAGGTTCTGCCGGCTCTGCGCGCCGAAGTCGCCCGGCTCGTGACATGAGCATTGTCGCCGTCGGAGAAGGCGGGGCCCAAGTCGCATTCGGCAATGACCGGCCTTTGGCGCTGATTGCGGGACCCTGCGCGCTGGAAAGCCGCGAGATGGCGCTCGACGTCGCCACGGAGCTGGCCCGGCTTTCCAAGAAGCTCGGGATCGGCGTCGTTTTCAAGGCCTCCTTCGACAAGGCCAATCGCACGAGCGTCGACGCCCCGCGCGGGTTGGGATTGGAGGCGGCGCTGCCGATTTTCGCGGAACTAAAAGAGAAAACCGGCCTGCCCCTCACGACCGACGTACATGAGAGCGCGCAGTGCGCCCGCGTCGCCGAGATTGTCGATCTTTTGCAGATTCCCGCCTTTCTCTGCCGGCAGACGGATCTCATTATCGCGGCGGCGCGGACCGGCAAGCCGGTCAATATAAAAAAGGGCCAGTTCCTTGCGCCCTGGGACATGGCGCATCCCGTGGAAAAGGCTCGCGTGGCGGGGGCGCCCGGCGTGCTTGTCACCGAGCGGGGAACGAGCTTCGGCTACAATGCGCTTGTGGCGGACATGCGCGCCATTCCAATCATGAAGGAGACAGGCGCGCCGGTCATTTTCGACGCAACGCATTCCGTCCAGCAGCCCGGCGGGCGCGGAGCCTCCTCGGGGGGAGACAGGCGCTTCGTGGCCACGCTGTCGCGGGCCGCAGTCGCTGTAGGCGTCGCGGGCCTGTTTATCGAGACGCACCCGAATCCAGACGCCGCCCTCTCGGACAGCGCCACGCAGCTTCCCCTGCGTGACCTTGGAGCCCTGGTCGAAACGCTTATCGACTTCGACCGCCTGGCCAAATCATTCACTGCAAATTCATCGGACAACGGCGAATATCGTCGCCGGTTCTGAACACGCCGTGGAGAAACGGCATCTCCCGGGCGCGCTTGCTCGAAAGGAAACGCATCATGGACAAGAAGACAGCCGGCCTCGTCGGCGCCATCTCAGCTCTGACCCCGCTGGCGGCGACGGCCGCCCCGGCGGTCAAGACGCTGGCGGAAGTGATGAGGCCGGCCTCATACGCCGAACTCCTCCAGCCGATCCCGAATGCCGCCGAGCTGCTGAAAGAAGCCGCCGCCGCGGCCCCCGAACCCGAGGCAAAGATTCAGCCCGCTCAGTATTACTATCCCGACTACAATTATTATTATCCGCCGCGCCGGTATCGTCACCACCATCACCATCATAATAATTATTGGGGCGGCGGCTACGGTGGTCGAAGGCCGTATAACCACCATCATCACCACCATCATCACGACTACTACTGGCGACCTTACTGATGCGTCGCGTTCCCCGTGGAGAGGGGAGCGCCCAGTTGTCGACAAACCTCCGAGGCGGCCTCGTCCTTCGAGACACGAGCTTCGCTCGCTCCTCAGGATGAGGCCCAAGCACTTGCAGAAGCCTCTCATGCTGAGGACCCTGCACGGCAGGCGTCTCGAGGCATGAGGGGCGTCGACGCCGCTTCGTCAGCAATCCTGGAGCGCCATCAACCCTCGGACAACTTCCGGGCCGCCCCATGGATGCGGCGATAAGTGCCGTCGAACACCGTGTCGGTCGTCGATAGCCACTGCGAATCGGCGCCGAGCGTCTGGCGGCTCGCATAGATGCGCCGCGACTGCAGCTCCCGCTCCGCCGCCTCCTCCTCGCTCATCGGAGCCAGCTCGGCGTCGGACTCTGCCGGAATCATGGCGAACTGCGCCATGGGCGCATTGGGTCGGAAGATGTGGGTCTGACCTTCCGGCGGCGCTTTGAAGACGATGAAATAGAGCATCGGCCACCATTCGCGGATCAGGGCCGGCACAGCGATGGGCGCCGTTCCCGTCGTATCCGTGTAAAAGCTCGGATGCGTCTCGACCTTGATCGCGTATCCCGGCTCGGGCTTGAGATCGAGCAGGATCTGATAGGTATAATAAGTCTCGCCGAAATTGCGGAAGGGCGGCCAGTTGCGGCCGGGCGACGGCGGCGGACCGAAATCGCCCTCAAAAACCAGCTTGCCGTCTCGAGTCGAGACGTGAAGCTCATTGTCATAGGGGTAGAAGACCTCCACCCCATATTTCGCAGCCTCGGTGAAGGGCACGCAGTGCCAGGCGTATTCTTGCGACCCGTCGGCCCGCCGCTCCGGCTGGCCCGCCCAGCCCGGAATGTCGAGCTTCGTGCGCCGCGGGCGCAAATCCTCGCCGCTCATCCGGTATTTGATCTTGTGCATTTGCGCCTCCGGGCGGTCGATTGCGTTTAAGCGCCCCCAAAAAGCGGCAAATTTCGGAGTCGACCGGCTACCCTCGTCCCCGATACGGCGGCACGCCCTGATCCGGCAGCCACAGCCCTTCCGGCGGCGCGCCGGTCTGCCAAAATACGTCGATCGGAATACCGCCGCGCGGATACCAATAGCCGCCGATGCGCAGCCATTTGGGCGCCATCGCCGCGACGAGGTCGCTGGCGATCCGCACCGTGCAGTCCTCGTGAAATGCGCCGTGATTGCGGAAGCTGCCGAGATAAAGCTTCAAGGACTTGGATTCGACGAGCCATTCGCCCGGAACGTAGTCGATCACGATATGGGCGAAATCCGGCTGCCCCGTCACCGGGCAAAGCGAGGTGAATTCGGGGGCGGTGAAGCGCACGAGATAGGTCGCGTCCCTGTGCGGATTAGGCACAAGGTCGAGCTCAGCCTCGTCGGGCGAAGCGGGCAACGGCGCCTTCTCGCCGAGGAGAAGCGCGCCTTCATGGGTCTTGGTCATGGAGCGTAAAGATAACGCCCCGCCGCCCTCGTCAAGCGCGGAGCAAAGCAATCATGAGCCTCAGTCGCTCCACTCCTCGCAATGATGGAAGAAGCGAGCCGCGTGATTCCGCAGGCTAAGGGTCTCTATCGTCCGCGCACTCCCCTGTGCGCAGCGTGATCGGATGCGCCGTCATCCAGCCCGAGAGAAAGCGGTTGCCATCCGCTTTCAACGCCGCAAGCATCTCCGCGCGGATGATTTCCAGCCATCTCTGACGGCGGTCGGGCGTGTTCATCTCCGCCGGCACGCCGAGATCGATCGCCTTGACCGCGAATTGGTAGGGCATCGTGTGCCAGAAGGCGACCGCCCCGCCGCCCTGCATGGCCTCGACGGCGGATTCGGGCGTCCGCGCGAGCTTCTCCTGCTCGGCCGGCGGGACAGCGTCCGGCTTGCCGTTCGGCGCCACGGCGATGACGACGCCATTGCGATAGAACATATTGGTGACGGCGCCCTTGCGCTCGGCGGCGAGATTGCCGCCGATGACGAATGCGCCCCTGGATTTTTCCACCGCGCATCGCGCCATGCGGTCGAAACAGGCGGCGACTCCGGACATATGGGCGGCGCAGCCCGTCTCGATCCATTTCGCCATGGTCTCAGGCGATACGTCGAGAACATAGGCGACGTTGCCGCCATATTCGCAGCGCTGCACGAGCGCCGCCGGCCAGCCCTGGAAATCCTCCGCAACCGGCGCGCAGGCTCCCGCCCTGACGGGAGATTTGTCGAAAATGGCCTTGACGGCGGCGACATGTTCCGCGGTCTGCGCAACCGCGCCTTGCGGCGCCGCAAGGGCGCCCACGATGGCGAGCGCAAGCCGTCCTTTCGTGCACCTCATTTTTCTCTCCCTGCGTCTCGTTATCTCGAAGGTTATCTCGGAGGGCGAGGCCGCGCTCGCGCTTTTTGTTGACATAGCTCAAGGTAGCGGTCGCCGCGCGTCAGTCAACTGGCTGCGCGGCCTGACGCCGCGTGCAATGCACAAGCTTGCAGCGGCTGGCCCGCCTAGCTAGGCTTCCCCAGGCCGCTTATTGGGGCTAAAAGGCGGCGGCTCGCTTCGCGGCACATCTAAACGAGGCCCATTATATGACCGAGATCATCGACATCCACGCCCGTGAAATTCTCGACTCGCGCGGGAATCCGACCGTAGAGGTCGATGTGACGCTGGAGGACGGGTCGTCGGGCCGCGCCGCCGTGCCCTCGGGCGCCTCGACCGGCGCGCACGAGGCCGTGGAAAAGCGAGACGGCGACAAGTCCCGCTATCTCGGCAAAGGCGTGTTGCAGGCGGTCGACAATGTGAACGACGAGATCGCCGGCGCGCTGCTCGGCCTCGACGCCGAAGACCAGGTCGCCATCGACCAGGCGATGATCAGGCTCGACGGCACGCCGAACAAAAGCCGTCTCGGCGCCAACGCCATTCTCGGCGTCTCGCTCGCCGTCGCCAAGGCGGCCGCCGAAGCAGCTGCTTTGCCGCTCTACCGCTATGTCGGCGGCACCCAGGCGCGCGTCCTGCCAACGCCCATGATGAACATCGTGAACGGCGGCGTCCATGCCGACAACCCCATTGATTTCCAGGAATTCATGATCATGCCGACGGGCGCGGAGAGCGTGCGCGACGGCATCCGCTGGGGCGCGGAAATCTTCCATACGTTGAAGAGCGCGCTGAAAAAGGCGGGCCTCAGCACTTCCGTTGGCGACGAAGGCGGCTTCGCGCCGAACCTCCCCTCCGCCGAAGCGGCGCTCGATTTCGTGATGAAGGCGATCGAGGATGCGGGCTTCAAGCCCGGCGTCGACGTTCATCTCGCCGCCGACTGCGCCTCCACCGAGTTCTTCAGGGACGGGAAATATGCCTACGAAGGCGAGGGCGTGACCCGCACGATCGACGAGCAGGTCGCCTATCTCGCCAAGCTCGCGGACGCCTATCCGATCGTCTCCATCGAGGACGGCATGGCCGAGGACGACTGGGAGGGCTGGAAGAAGCTCACCGACGCCATCGGCAAGAAGGTGCAGCTCGTCGGCGATGATCTTTTCGTGACGAACGTCACCCGCCTCTCGCGTGGCGTCAAGAGCGGCACCGCTAACTCGATTCTGGTGAAGGTCAATCAGATCGGCTCGCTTACTGAAACGATCTCGGCCGTCGATATGGCGCATCGCGCCGGCTATACGAGCGTTATGTCGCACCGCTCGGGCGAGACGGAGGATTCGACGATCGCCGATCTCGCGGTCGCGTTGAACTGCGGCCAGATCAAGACCGGCTCGCTCGCCCGCTCCGACCGCACCGCCAAATACAACCAGCTCATCCGCATCGAGGAAGAGCTCGGCGACGCTGCGATCTACGCCGGCAAGAGCGCGCTGAAGGCGTTGGCCTAACCCCCTGCCCACCCCGCTCGGGTGGGAGAGGGAGCCGATTGGCGCCTTCATCAACACTGTAGATCGCGAGCGTCCCTTCTTCTGCGAAGCTCGCTCGCGATATCCTACTACGGTTCGACGGAAAGCGGCGCGCCGCAGGGCATTTGCTCCAACACCGCCCGCAATTCCGCGCGGCGCTTCTTCTCCTCAACCGGCTGCATGCCATTGTCCGGCGCAATCCCAAATTTGCGGCCCTGCGATGCGTCGAACAGGGAAACGCTATGCCGCTGGCACAGCGCGGCGAGGCCGGCTTCGTCGATATAGGTAAGATCTAACACCTTCGGCTTGTTGCGCAGAAAAGGATCATTCCGCACCAGATCCTCGCTGAAGAGCATGTCGCTCTTGTCGAATAGAACGACATCCGTTCCGGCGCGCTCGATCGCGACGCGGGCTTTGGCGTACGGCGCGACAAAATCATGCGCCTGCCAGGCGCGCGCCGGAAAAAGCAGGCCCACGGCAAAGGCGCAGGAAATGGCGAAGGCCGATCGAGACGACGCGGCTTCGGCGGCGCTCGCCTCCTCGGTGAGGCTCACCCAGCCATAAGCGGCGAGCAGCGCCATACTGCCGATAAGCCCGTGCAGATAGCGATAGCCCCAGCCATGACCTTGATAAGAGAGAATGATCGTCATGGCGTAAAGCG
This sequence comes from Methylocystis sp., assembly GCA_036560425.1. Taxonomy (GTDB): domain Bacteria; phylum Pseudomonadota; class Alphaproteobacteria; order Rhizobiales; family Beijerinckiaceae; genus Methylocystis. The sequence goes on from DATBRF010000129.1 coordinate 30,692, forward strand.
TCAGCGCGAGACCGGCCGCCAGCTCGCGCGCAATGCCCGTTCCGTTACGTATTTGATGGTAGGCGAGCAGCGCCAAAGGCAAAAGAAACGGGTTCTGCCAGCTGACGAAGCGCAAGAGGTTCATCAGCATGATGGCGAGAACGTTCTTCTCGCCGAACAAAATCTCGTGCACTGCGCGCTTCGCGAAATCGAGAAGTCCGGCGCCGCTCGCGCTCTCCGCCGCCATGCCTTCAAGGTTCAGGATGAGTTGAAAATAGTTCATCCAGAATAGGCAAATCAGCGCATAGCTGACGCCATAGACAGCCGCGAGACGCCTGTTTTCCCGCCACAGACGATAAATGAAAGGCGCAACGAACAGCGGATGGAAGACAACCTGATGCAGGCCGCAGGCCAATGCGCCGACAAGGATGGCGCCTGCATGTCCGACTCTATCCCCGCGCAGGAAGAGCCAAAGCCACAGGAGGTTGAGCGCCAAATGCGCGCTCATCGCATAGCTCGTCATAGAGGTGACGAGCACTTGCGAGGAGGTTGCGACAAGCAAGGGCGCGATGATGGCGACGTCTCTACGGCCCGGCCAGAGCCGCCGCGCGACGCCAAAGGTCGCGATGACGGAAAGCGCCGCCAGCAGCGGGCTCGTGAGATCGGAGTCGCCAAATGATCCGACCAGCGCGCGAAGCAAGGCGTTGCCGGGAAGATATTGAGAGGAAAAGCCGAGGCCGTCCGCGACCGGCAGCATGAAGCGCGGCGCGAGGGCTTTTGCGAAGGAACGCCATTCGGGATCGACCGGGGCAATAAAATGACCCGCCCGGAAGGTCATGGCGTCGAATTCGGCCATGACCTCGTCGCGCGAGAGATGGTGATGATCGAAGACGAGGCTCGACCCCAGGGCGCCGCACGCAAATACAGCCGCAGCCAAACCGGGCGCCATGACGCGCGCATCAGCCTTCGGAGCGGCAAACGTCGCCGGGAAACGCAAAAATGCGCAGGCGACCAAGAGCGCCGCGATCGCCGCGATCCAGGGGGCGTCCTGCGTGCGAAAGAAATATTCCGCCAGCGCGTTTTCCGGCAGAAGCGATGAGAGCGCGCTTGCGACAAAGGCGATCGCCGCAGCGAGGGTGAACGCCGCAGCGCAGCCGATCAGCGACCGGCGGAGCGCGAGCGGGGCGCGAATCGCGTTTACGGAGGCCCCGGAAGTTTCCTTCGCGCAAAAAACCATATGTTAAGGCCTTCTCTTAGCAAGCTCGCGCATGACTTCCGCATAGCGCTCCGCCACAAGCGCCCAATCATAGCGGGCCCGAACGAAGGCCCCGCGCGCCGCGGCGTCGCGCGGGGCGGCCAAGGCGCGCCGGAGCGCGTTGCTGAACGCCGCCGCGGCGCTCTCGGGATCGCCGGTCTCGAAGTCGACGCCAGAGAGAAAGGGCGCGGCTTCCGCATCGGCCCGCGCTGTTTCCGCGCTGCAAACGACCGGCAAGCCGCAGGCGAGCGCCTCCTGAATGACGAGAGGAAAACCTTCGCCGACGCTCGGCAGAATGAGCGCGTCGCTGGCCCGATAAAGCCCGGCGAGACGTTCGCCTTCGAGGCCAGAAAAGACGCGCACATTCGGCAACCGCCAGCCGATGGGATCGAGAGAGCCCCAGCCGGCGCAGGCGAAGACGATGCCCGGATTAGCCCTCGCAACGCGCTCGAGCAGCGGCAGACCCTTTTTCTCTACGAAACGCCCGACAAACAACGCGATTGGCCCCGCCTTGGGCAAGTCGAAGCTTTCGCGCGCGCGCAAGGTTTCGGCTTCGTCTACAGGCGGCGAGAATATGTTCGGGTTCACGCCGTTGAAGATCAGGAGCGGCGGGCGAGGCCAGGGAAGCTTCTCGAAATGGCGTAAGGTCAATTCGCTGATGAAGACGACCCTGTCCGCCCAAGCGAGAATGGGCTCGGCGACGAACCGGTTTGCGGCAGTCATTAAGGCGCGCAGCAAGGGGTTTCGGTAGGGCACGATCCCGATATGCTGGATGACGAGAAAAGGCTTGCCGAGCCAGCGCGCCGCGAGGAAGCCCGCGACGCTCGTGAGATAAAGCGCGTCATGCGCGACCACGACGTCGGCGCGCGCGGCCGCCATGAAGATTCGTCGCCAGGCTGAAAGCGAGAGAATTGGATAGGGTATGCCGATGGCGCGCTCGGCTCCATTCCAGGCCGAGAGTGCAAGGCGTTGCGCCTCCGATCCTTTCGAAGGCCCGTCGCCGCCCGTCGCCGCCCAGACGACGTTGATGTTCTGCTCGGCGAGGCTTTTGGCCAATGTGTCAGCTACGATCTCGACGCCGCCGCGATGCTCCGCGAAATAATGCGAGAGCATGAGGAGGCGCAGAGGCGGCCGGGAATGGGCGCCCGCGTCCGTCACTGAGGGCGCCAGACCATGCTGATTTCGAGACCGTTGGGAAAGACCGCCTCGAATGGCCCGCGACGATATTCACCCGAAAGCCGTTCGCTCAAATCGTGGCCCGTTTCGCGGGCGAGGTTCAGCCAGTCGGCGTCACGCAGATAGCGCGCTTTCAACATGCCCCCGAAGGGCATGTTGCCGAGCAGGTCCAGCGCGGCCAGACGGATGTCGTCGAGCCGGCCGCAAGAGAGGTGATCCTTGATATAGATGGGACCGCTTCCGGCGACACGCCGGCATTCACGCAAGAGAGCCGCGCGTTGATCCACCGGCACATGGTGAAGGACATTGAACAGCAGAATGCAATCGAAAGCTGAATCCGGAAAAGGCAATGACACGCCGTCATAGAGCGAGCGCTCGACATCGAGTCCAGGCAAGAAGCGATCTTCGACATCGACGGAAGCAATTCGTTCAAGTCCAAATAACGTCTTGACGGCCTGCGCCATGACGCCTGTTCCGCCACCGACGTCGAGGGCGCTTCGGTGGGACGCATCCCACTGCGAGCGCAGGTTGGACAGCATCACATATTGATAAACTGGCAGACGCCACGTGTAGAGCGGAATATGCGCCGAAAGGATGCGCTTTACGCTTTCGAGCGTGATTGCTTGCATGGCGGCGCCCTTCTCATTTCGCGCGCATGGCGCTTCCGGCGCGTAGCGCCCACTTCGCCAATATGTAGTTGACTGCAAACACCAAAGCGGTTGTGAGCGGAGCGGCTGCTTGCACGGGAAGGCTGAGCAGATCGCAGAGAACAAAAAGAGAGGCGATCCACAATGGGAAGTTCGCGAGCATCGCCAGAGCGTAACGAGCGAATGACTCGATGGACGCCGAGGTCTTGAAAGTAAAGAAGGTATGCGACGCGTAGCCAAACGCCAGCACTGGTCCGAAGGCGAGAGCGCTCGCTTTCGCGTATCCGGCGCCCATATAGGCGAAGGCGATAACAAGAATATTGTTGAGAAGCGCGCATGCACCGCCGACGATGAGGTAGCGAGCCTGCCGCATTATTCAGAATCTCGCCGGTCGAGCAAGAACGACATAGACGCAAGCATTGTCGCGAGTCACCCATCCGGGCGTGACAAGATTCTCAAAGTAGCCCCGAAGATTCATTGAGATCGCCAGCGCTCGCGCCAGAACCGCGCCGACGCAAGGAATTCTCCGCAGACCATGATAGCCGAGCGTCAGTCGCAGCAGCGTCGTCCAGGCAAGCGGCCCCAACAGGGGAATGCATTCGATTGTATAGAATCCGTGAGACGCTATCTCCGCGAGGAGGCCTTCGCGCGTCCAGCGGCGGTGATCTTCCGGATGCGGATGGTAGAGCCAGTTGCCGTGGGTCGAGAGGATAAGCCGGCCATCGTCCTTGAGTAGACGGCCGGCCTCACGAAGGTAGGCGCCGACATCGGCGACATGCTCCAGCACTTGAAATGAAACGACGAGGTCGGCTTCCGCGTCTGGCGCGTCGACGCGCCCCTCCGTTATCGTAAGCTTGGCCCCCTCAAGGTCCGCGCCCTTGTAGATGGCCCCGCTCGCCTCAAAAAGGCTGCGATAAGGTTGCGAGCCACACCCAAAGTCGATGGCGGTTGCACCGGGGCGAACAACCGATTCGGCGAGCGCGCCGACCGCCACCCGCATTTCGCGCAGGATCAGCCAATCCGTGTCGAAGATGCGCGGGTGCAGGCGCCGCTCTGGGCATTCGGCATGCATGCCTTGCCTACCTCCCCGCCACGGCCCGCTTGGCCTCGCCTCTCCGCGATGACGGGCCCGCGGCGGCGCGCGCTCTAGCCATCGAGAGATGGTCGGCCGAATTCACGAAATTCGCTTCATTGCCATTCACGATCGCGAGCAAAAACCCGCCCAGCGCGTTTTGCGCCCCGACTACGATCAGCGTCGTGCCGAGCACGGCTGGTAGAACGCTATTCATCGGCGCAAAGTGATGCCCGGACCAATAACCAATCACGCCGAAGAGAATGGCGAGGCCCGTCGCGACGGCGGCGGCGCCGGAAACGAGCATGGCTTCGAGCGTCGCCCATTTGGCGAACCGCGCCTCCCAGATCGATGGCCGGCGATAGCCCTGCCGGCGGCCGTAGAGATGGCTCGCCGTCGCGAGGAGGATCGCGATGTGGGAAAGTCCGAGAAGCGCGCCCGCAAGGATGATCCAATAATTGCCAAAGGGCGACGCCTTCGGCGCCCCGAACAGAGCGCTCGAGCCCGCGACCCCTAGGATGAATAGCGAAAGCGTTGCCGCGATCGCCGCCGGCGCCGCGAAAACCCATGCAGGGCTCAGCATCAGCAAATAGCGCAAATGCCGCCAGCCGTCGCGCCACGGCCGCAAATGCGGCGGCCGGTCGCGCAAGTCCCGCCGCAGGGTCACCGGCGTCTCGGCGATCTTCTGCCGCTTGAGCGCGGCCTTGATGATCATCTCGCTGGCGAACTCCATGCCCGAGCCGCCCAAAGCGAGCCGCTCGAAACATTCTTTCGTGAGAGCGCGCAGGCCGCAATGCGCGTCGCCCACCCTCGCGCCAAAGAACAGGTTCAGGATGAAGGTCAGAGCCGGATTGCCGATGTAGCGGTTCTTCCAGGGCATGGCGCCGGGTTCTATCGCGCCTCGGAAGCGCGAGCCCATGCAGAGGTCGGCTCCCTCGACGAGGGCGCCCACCATGGCGACCGATTCGGTGAAATCATAGGAGCCGTCGGCGTCGCCCATGACGAGATAGGCGCCGTTGGCCGCCTGCATGCCGCCGATCAACGCGGCGCCGTAGCCGCGGCGCTCGACGTCGACCACTCGCGCGCCTAGCGCCCGCGCGATGAGCTGGCTGCCATCCGTGCTGCCGTTATCGGCGATGATGATCTCGCCGGAAAGGCCGATCTCGCGGCGCATGTGTTCAAGAGCCATGCGGGCGTTGGCGATGCAGGCAGGGAGGGACTTGGCCTCGTCGAGGCAGGGCATGACGATGGAGACGTCCGGGCCATACGCATGGTCCCCCGCGACCGCTGTCAAACCGTTCATGAAACCCCTCGGATCCCCGGGCGCGCATAGGCGCGCCTGTTCTCCCAGGATTTTGAAGGGGGATGGTTTATCGAGCCTTAACGGCGCCGGCGCCCTCGCTTGCTTTCCGCCCGCATGGAATCACGTGGGGGAATGCGCCCTAGGCGGCGAGCTTCGAACGCATCACGCTGCAATCGACCACAAGCTCGGGCTCAGTAGCGCTGTGATGCCCGAAAGCGAAGGCGTGTTTCAATTCTTTCTTCAGCGGGCAATCTTTGGCGGGGCAGTGCTCGATCGAGGATAGAGCGGTCGAAACTCCCGCGCGGATCAGCGTCTCGCCCCGCGAATTTTTGACGCGAATGAATGCGCCTTGCCAGCCTGCGACTTTCAGCGCGAGGGCTTCGACCGCGCCCCACAGGCTGCGTTCGTCAGGCGTCGACAGAACGGTCGTCTCCGGCCGGACCTTGCCGCGTTCGATGATCTCGAAAACGTAATCCGCCATTGCCCGTTCCTGATGCAGCCCTGCTCGGAAACAGCCGGCAAGGAGCATGCGAATGTTACCTGCGAAAGACAGAACGCCAGCCATTTTGTCCGCGGCGAGCTGGAGACGCGTGCGTCTCCTGTTTCCACGCACATGATGAGCAAATTTGCTTTCGACTTCTTCAGATGAGGATGTATCGTTTTTCGGCGCTTCCCCAGCACGGAAGCAGGCGCCAGGCCTTCGCGTTCCCTATATTCCAGCCAAATCGGGCAAAAGCATGCATATCGTCGCGTTTGTCACGCAGAAGGGCGGGGCCGGGAAGAGCACGCTGGCGAGCAATGTCGCCGTGGCCAGCCATATTGCAGGAGAGCGCGTATTCATCTGCGACCTCGACCCGCTGCAAGCGCTCGTCAAATGGTCACGCGCGCGCAAGGCGCTCGATATCCCCGTCGAGCATATCCCGACCGGCAAGCTGACGCCGGCCTTGGCGGCGCTCGAGAGCAAAGGCGTGACCTTGGCGATCATCGATACGCCCGCCGCCGATCTTAGCCATTTTGAAGAGGCCGTCCGCGCCGCCGACCTTTGCGTCATCCCCGCGCGGCCCAACGCTCTCGATTTGTGGGCGAGCGAGATGACGCTCGCCAAGATCAGGTCTTTCGGAAAGAATTATGCTTTTCTGCTCAACCAGTGTCCTCCCGCCCAACAAGGGGTTCGAGTCGAACGCGGAGCGAAGGCCTTACAGGAGCTCGGCGCCCTGCTCGCGCCCCTGGTCTCGACCCGCGTCGATTATCAGGACGCAATCCGTCTTGGCCTCGGGGTCGGCGAGCTCAACCCAAATGGCGCGGCCGCGCGGGAGATGCGCAAACTCTGGGCCTCGCTGCGAAACCGGCTGGAGAATGCCGTCAAGCCGTCCACGCCAAAAGGCAAAAGCTCCCATAGGCCTGACGCGAGCTACCCGAGCTTCTTCGATCAAGCGCTCATCGCCCGCAACCTCTATGTCGACCTGCTGAGCGCCTTTTTACCCGCCAACCGCTTGGCGCCGCCCGATTATCCCGGCGCGCCGCCGGAGGACGCCGCATCACGGCGCCGTAGCTCCCCCTGATTCGGACCTTCTTCCGCGAGCCCGCGTTAGGGACCACAGGGGGCGGGCGGATCATCTGGCGGAGGAAAGCATGGTGGTCGCGATCGAGACGCTTTTTCTCACAGCTTTGATCAGCGCCTTCATCGGCCTTGTGGCGCTGTTCGCCATCGCGAGCCCGACCGCCCGGGGCTCGTCGCGCCTAAGGCAATACCTTCTCGGCGTCACCGTCGCGGCGACAGTCGTGTCCCTGACGTCATACGTCCTTTACGCCCTCACGCCACATGAGGAGACGCGCCAGACGGTGTATATGGGATCGCGTTAACCTTGCCCGGCGCAAAAGCCGCGCTCGCGTCGAAATCCGGCTGCGGAAGCCTTTTAATCCGGGGTGGCGATCCCAATATCAAAAGGCATCAATCGGAAGGCTTTGGGCTCTATGACCGACAACACCCACGATGATATGGACGGCCTGTCCGACCCCTTCAGCTACGAGGATCTCGTCTCCCAGCGGGCCATGGCGTTCTACCATGTGGCCAGGCTGACAGATACGGTCCAGGACGAGGCGGTGAAGGACCTGTGCCTCACCATGCTGCGCAAGCTCAACGCCAGCATCAAGGCCCCATCTACGGCCGAACTTCGAACGCTCGAAGGCGCGAAAGCTCGGTGAGCTTGCTGTTGTATGCGGGCAACAGCTGAGGCGTTTTTCGCGCAGGCGGGCGGGCTGAACATAGTTTTGCCATAGCCGGCGCGCGCAATTGTCACGTGCTCTCCTTGGGCATTTCCTCCCTGAACTTGGGCCGCTGGCTGATCAACCAGCGGCTCTTTTTTGACAGAAAGGCCCCCGCGTCGCCAATCGCCGCAGACGGGGCGGTTTCGCCCTGGGCTCTGGTCGCGTATGATCTGTCCAGCCTGCGCTCGGTTTCCGCAGGATCCGCAATCAATCGAGAAGGGACGTGTGAATGCGCATCTTTATCCGGCTTTCGGCTCTGCTGGCGATCTTCACGGCTGCGCCGGCCCTGGCTCAGGGCACCGCCGCCCAGCGCGCCGCCTGCGAAGACGACGCTTACCGTTTCTGCCAGGCGCAGGTGCCGGATGCGATCGCCATTGAAAAATGCCTGCGCGCCAACGTGGCGGGCATCACCGCCGACTGCCGCGCCGAACTCGGGATCGCCGCGCCAGCTTCGGCGGGCGGCGAAACGGGCGGGAAAAAGCGCAAGCGCTGATCGCGCGCGAAGGCGCGGGGGCGCCTTCAGCGCCCTCGCCCTCGGATTTTTGCTTTTGTGATCGCAATTGGAAAGGTTTTGCAACGCCCGAGCCGGTTTTTTGAATGGCGACGCTTGCCAGCCCCGTAGGGTTTCCAGGCCAGGGCCCGCGACATAGATAGCTTTCGGGGAAGGCGAGATCTTCCATGGCCGAAGCGACGCAGTCGAGGAGCCAATTAGCCCGGGAGCCGCGCAGGGCGAGCGGGATCATCGCGCAGGACTGGCGGGCCTACACGCAGGAAGAGCACGACCGCTGGCGTCGGCTTTACGCGAGGCAGGAGCGTCTTCTACCTGGCCGCGCCTGCGACGCCTTCCTGGAGGCGAAGGAAAAGCTCGAGCTCGACCGCTGCTGCATCCCCGATTTCGAAGAATTGAGCGAACGTCTTTCCTGCCTGACAGGCTGGCGCATTGCGCCGGTCGCCGGACTCGTCCCCGACGAGGTCTTCTTCGGCTGCCTCGCCGATCGGCGCTTTCCCGCCGCCGCTTTCATCCGAACCGAACAAGAGCTCGATTACCTCTCGGAACCCGATGTCTTTCACGATGTTTTCGGCCATGTCCCGCTGCTCGCGGATCCGGTCTATGCGCAGTTTCTCGAAGCCTATGGCCGGGGAGGACGGCGCGCAATGCAAAGAGGCCAGCTCCAAAATCTCGCGAGGTTATACTGGTACACGGTGGAATTCGGTCTGATTCGATCACGCGACGGCCTGCGTATATTCGGCGCTGGCATTTTATCGTCGCCGGGCGAGACAGTCTTCTCGCTTCGAGACTCGTCTCCGAACCGCATCGCTTTCGAGCTTTGCCGGGTCATGCGCACCAAATATGTCATCAGCGATTTTCAGCAAAGCTACTTTGTCATCGATAGCTTCCGGCAGCTTCTCGACGACTGCTACCAGGATTTCGCTGCAATTTATGATCGGCTGCGTAGTCAGGCGGATATAGAACCGCACGAACTTCTCCCCGAGGATCGCATCATCACGAAAGGAGATATGCGATATTTCAGGGCCGGGCATTGAAAACGCATCAATGTGAATGAGAAGCTGAGAGGCTCAGCGCCGCCGCCCTCCCAACTTGGAACAAAAACCCGTTTCAGCTGTTTCGGCAAGGGCGGCAGAGCACGCCCGTGCAAAGACAAAGGCTGCGGGGAGCTACGCTGGGAGATCATGAGATGGCGCGTGCGGTGAGTGGGAGTTTGAGCGCTTCAACCCATCTTTTTTGCTTTTCACATCTGCGCTGGCGTTTTGTCTTCCAACGACCTCAACATCTCATGAGCCGCGCGGCGAAAGAATTCAAGACATGGTATTTCGAGGAGCCAGACCTCATAGACGGTCCGCCTGTCTTGAGAATCGAGACAGACCAGTCCTCCAACGTTTCTATCGTCACGCCGCTTATGCCGAACGGGCTGCGCGAGCAAGAGAAGAACGAAACGCTGAAAGCGCTCGTCGCCAGGTTGCTCACGCGCATTCGTCCCAGACGTTTGATCGCCTGGTATTATACGCCTATGGCGCTTCGTTTCACGCACGAACTCGAGCCAGACGGCTGCATCTACGACAACATGGACGAGCTTTCCGCTTTTTCCGGAGCGCCTGCGGACATTGCGGAATGGGAGCGTCGCCTGATGTCGAAATGCGACGTCGTCTATGTGGGTGGCCGCGCGCTCTATGAAGCGAAACGCGATCGGCACGCGAATATTCATGTCTTTCCGAGCAGCGTCGATGTCGTGCATTTCCGCGGAGCGAGAAACCGGCAGCATCAGCATCAGCCGCAGGACCAAAAGGCGATACCGCATCCGCGCATCGGATTCTTCGGGGTCATAGACGAACGGATGGACTTGGACATCGTCGCCGGCATCGCGGCGTTGCGACCGGATTGGCAATTGGTGATGGTCGGACCAACGGCGAAGATCGATCCCGCCCAGCTCCCGCGCGCCAAAAACATTCATTGGCTCGGCTGCAAAAGCTACGAGTCCTTGCCCAGCTATCTTGCAGGCTGGGATGTCGGCTTCATGCCTTTCGCTCTGAATGACGCGACCCGCTTCATCAGCCCGACGAAAACGCCTGAATTCCTCGCTGCAGGAGTCCCGCTGGTCTCGACGCCGATCGCTGATGTCGTCGAGCCTTACGGCAAGGCCGGGCTCGTAGAAATTGCAAGGACTCCGGAAGAGTTTGTCGAACGCATCGAGGGATTGCGACGCAGGCAACGGGCGCCGTGGCTCAGAGCTGTGGACGCGCACCTTTCGGGCATGTCTTGGGATAAGACATGGGCTGCGATGAAACGCCATTTCGATTCGATTCCGGATCGCAACGAAAGGGAGACGCGCCGTGTTTGATTGGCTGATTGTCGGCGCGGGATTTGCCGGAAGCGTTCTTGCCGAACGTATCGCCTCCCAGCGCGGAGAGCGTGTTCTCCTCATAGACAAAAGAGCGCATATCGGTGGAAACGCTTATGACCGATACGATGAAGCGGGTTTGCTCATCCATCAATATGGACCGCATATTTTTCACACGAACTCCGAAGCGATCTTCGAGTACCTCTCGAAATTCACAAGATGGCGCCCTTATGAGCATCGCGTGCTCGCAGAAGTCGATGGCATGCTCCTGCCTATTCCCATCAATCTGGACACGGTGAACCGCCTTTTCGGTCTGACGCTCGACTCGGAGGGGCTTGCGGCATGGTTCGCGGCGCGCGCTGAGAAGCGGGACGTCATCAAGACCTCGGAAGATGTTGTCGTCGCCACCGTCGGACGAGAACTCTATGAAAAATTCTTCAAGGGCTACACCAAGAAACAATGGGGCGTGGAGCCCTCTCAGCTCGACAAGTCCGTGACCGCGCGCGTTCCAACGCGCGTCAACAGGGACGATCGCTACTTCACCGACACCTATCAATATATGCCGGCGGACGGCTATACGCGACTATTCGAGCGAATGCTCGATCATCCCAACATCAAGATCATGCTGCAGACGGACTTCGCGGATATACGTAAAGAAGTCGCCTTCAGGCGCGTGATCTATACGGGTCCGATCGACGAGTTCTTCCACTTCCGTTACGGCAAGCTTCCCTATCGATCGCTCAAATTTAAACATGTCACGCTCGATCGGCCATGGCGACAGCCCGTCGCCGTCGTGAATTATCCGCAGACGGAGGCCTACACGCGCGTCACCGAATACAAGCACCTGACCGGCCAGCGCCATGAGAAGACCAGCCTCACCTTCGAATATCCGACCGATTGCGGAGACCCCTATTACCCGGTGCCGCGAGCCGAAAACATGGAGCTTTACAAGAAATATGAGAAGCTCGCCCTCGCGCAGCAGGATGTGTGGTTCGTCGGGCGGCTCGCCACATATCGGTACTACAACATGGACCAGGTCGTCGGACAAGCTCTCGCCGCCTTCCGTCGCATATGCCTCGACGTTGCGCCGATGAAGAAGAGAGCGTTGCAGACGGCGGTGGCTGCGGAATGAACTTTGCGCTCGGCCGCGGCGGCGCGATGGGAACCGCGCCAGCCGACAGGCGTTTCGGCGGGAGCGCCGGGCAAGGGAGTCGCCCATGTTTACCCACAACAAGAAGCTGCAGTACACGGTCCGGGTCTCGGAGCCTAATCCTGTGCTGGCGAGTCTTATGCTCGAGCAGTTTGGCGGTCCGCAAGGAGAGCTCGCGGCCGCGATGCGCTACTTCACGCAGGCGCTTGCCGAGGACGATGCTGGCCGCAAGGATATGTTGCTCGACATCGCTACGGAAGAGTTGAGCCACCTTGAAGTGATCGGCAGCATTGTCGCTATGCTCAACAAGGGCGTGAAGGGCGAGTTGGCGGAAGCGACGCAGACAGAGGCGGATTTGTATCGCTCCCTGACTCAGGGCGGAGACAGCCATACGCAAGCCATCCTCTATGGCGGTGGTCCCGGCTTGACCAATTCTTCCGGCGTCCCCTGGACAGCGGCCTATATCGACACCATCGGAGATCCGGCCTGCGATTTGCGCTCCAACATTGCGGCGGAGGCGCGCGCGAAGATCGTCTACGAACGTCTGATCAACATCACCGACGACGCGGGCGTGAAGGAAGCGCTCGGCTTCCTGATGACCCGCGAGATTGCGCATCAGAAGTCGTTCGAAAAAGCGCTTTACGCGATCGAGGGGAACTTCCCGCCCGGCAAGCTGCAAGGCATTCCAGAATACGCCGATCTTTACGTCAACACCTCGCAGGGCGAGGGCGATACGACGGGTCCGTGGAACTCCGGCGAGCAGTGGCGACGCATGGATGACGTTATCGGCGCCATTCCCGTGGATGGCGGCGACGGCAACGCGAGCGTCGGCCTGACGAGCTCCGAGCAGAGCGATCTTTCGAGCTTCGCGGCTCGGACCATGTCAAACCCGATGTCCGATCCGACCACCGGCGCGGAGCTGGGCCAGTCAGGACGCGCCTGATGGCTCGGCAACGACGGGGCGCGCGAAGGCGCGCCCGCGTCCGTTCACGACAGCGTGGCGTGGTCAGTTGAACGTCAATCTGCGAATCTTCCGAGGGGCGAAAAAGCCGGGGCGTTGATCGCTTCGCCGTTGGGCGCGAAATGCGAACCATGGCAAGGGCAGTCCCAGCATCGTTCAAAGCTGTTCCAATGCACATGGCAGCCCAAATGCGTGCAAGCGGCGGCGCATTGGAATAGCGTTCCGTCCTCGGCGCGGTAGGCCGCAATCTTGCTGAGGCCGCGTCTCACGATCGCGCCTTCTCCAGGCTTCAGCTCCTCGGCGGTCACGACCTCCCCCGCCGTCAGATATTCCGCTAAATGCTTCAACGCGGTCGCGTTCTCACGGATGAATTCCCCCATGGCCTTAACTGGCTTTCGAGCAGGGTCATAGACCTGCTCCCAGGGGCTCTCGCCGCGCAGGATCAGATCCGAAATCAACATGCCGGCGACGGCGCCATGAGTCATTCCCTGCCCCGAGTCGCCTGTCGCGACGTAAACGCGCCCCTGGCCAGGTGAGCGCCCGATGTAGCCCATGTAGTCGATCGGCTCGAGTACCTGGCCAGACCAGCGCGCAGCCTCGCGTCCGAGGTTGGGAAGAAGCGCGCGAGCCCATTGCGCGAGCGACGATATGCGTTTGGCGCCGTCGTTGCTACTGCCGGTCTTGTGGTCTTCGCCGCCGACGATGAGAATATCGGATTCCCCTTCGCCAGGCTCCAGCCTGACATAATGGTATGGATCAAGCGTGTCCCAATAGAGCGCGTCGGGCAGGCTCCCGCGCGCGATCTCGAATGCGGCGACATAGGTGCGATACGGCGCCTGCTTAACTTGAATCGCCAATCTGTCGTTGATTGGCGCATTGGTGGCGATCACCGCGGCTTCCGCCTGCACGCGGCCGCCGCCGAGCGTCGTAAGGACGACGCCAGTTTGGTTTTCTTCCACCGAGGAAACAGCGCTCTGCGAAAAGAAGCGGCCGCCGTTTCGCGAAATCGCTTCGGCAAGCGCCCGAAGATATTTTGTCGGATGAAAGGTGGCCTGATCCGGGAAGCGTAGCGCCGGCGTCGACTCGTGACCGGCGAACGGAACGCCGTCTTGCCGCAGCGCCATCATTCCGAGCTGCGCGCTCGCAACAAGCTCCAAGTCGATGACCGAAGGATCCGTTTCGGGCGCGAGAAACAGAAAACCGTCGAGACGCCGGAAGTTGCACGCCGCGCCCAGATCAGCCTGTATTTCCTCTATGCGAGAAATCGCCGCCGCCTGACTCTCCCGCCATCCCTTCGCCGCGTCGAGCCCCCGCACACGGATGAGCTCGCGAAAGCCATCGTCGCTATAAGACGAAAGATGCGCCGTAGTTCGCGACGTCATGCCGCCGCCAATCTGCCCGCGGTCAAGAACCGCGACTTGCTTGCCGCGTTTCGCCAATTCATAGGCAACGGACATCCCCGCCATTCCGGAGCCGACGACCGCGACCTCGACCTGAGCCTCGCCCTCGAGCGGCCGGGGGTCGAGACCGAGACCCTGCCAGATGGAACGGCTTCGTTCTGAGCTGACGTTCATGCGCGCTCATTTCAGCTTTGCCGCGCCCGCCCAGGCGCCAACAAGCGTCGGTTAGCATGCTTCCTGCGGTGGAAGCGCACGCCGAACGTACCGAGCCGCGGGCACGGAATGAACCGGAAGTGAGCGGGAATGTTCCTCGCCGTTGCAAGGGAGACGCTGGCGGACTGGACGAAGCGCTTATTCCGAGTCGGTCCCCGACGGACCATCGGCGGCGAGCGCCATCTTGACCAACTCGGCCAAATTGCCTGCGCGCATCTTGGCCATGATATTGGCGCGGTGCACCTCGGCCGTGCGGATGCTGATGCCGAGATCATGAGCGATCACCTTGTTCGAAAGCCCCTTGAGCAGACCCGCAAGAATTTCGTTTTCGCGCCTTGTGAGGCTCGCCAGCCGATTCTTGATGACAAGCGATTCGCGCGCGCGCGTGTCCTCAGCCGAACGGCGCTCGAGCGCAGCGCCGACCGCCGCGAGCAAAGCCTCGTCCTCGAATGGCTTTTCCAGAAGGTCGACGGCCCCGAGCTTCATCGCCTCGACCGCCAGCGGGACATCCGCGTGAGCGGTCAGGACAATGACCGGCATCGACAACTTGTCTTCCCTCATCTTGGCGATAAGCTCGATTCCGTTCATCTCCGGCATGCGGACGTCCGTGACGACACAACCCTCCCTTTGGGCGGGGGCGGTCTTCAAAAAGGCCGGAGCCGAAGGATAAGCATGAACCTTATAGCCTTCCGTGCTCAGCAAGAGTCCAACGGCGTCGCGAACCGCCGCATCGTCGTCGATGACGTGAACGACCCTGTGATTAGTCATGAAGTGAGTCCGACTCTCGCAGAGGCAAAGTGAAGTTGAAGATGGTTCCCCCGCCAGAATCGGGCGCAACCCATATTTTCCTGTAGCGCGCCTCGATGATGGATCCGGAGATTGATAAGCCCATGCCCGCTCTTTTCGTTTTGGTCATATCACCTGAATTGCTTGTGGCAATGGCGGGTTCGCCTGTCTCCAGCGACCGCATCGCTTCATCGGCGCTCAGATTGGGGAGCGCCTGTCCGAGCTGATTTCGATTGGCGAAGGTCCGTTCCCCGTCGACGACAATCATCGCGGCGCAAACCGAAGGCGCCTGGTGCGCGAGCGGCGCGGCCAAGCCGCTGATCGCGTCGAGGCGGTCGGTATGCGAGCTCCGGAAGTTGCGCAACGTTTTTCGAGATTCTGTCATGTCTACTATGAAACAGCCCCTCCCCCGTAACGGCAAGCGGAAGCTCAGCCGGAGAAGGCTCGCGCCCACGCCATCCCTCAACCGCCCATCGGTCCGTTTTGTTCGGCGCTTCCGCCCGTTCGGGCAACCGCGATTAAAGGCCAGAAGGGAAGTCGGAAAAGGCGCCAGCGCGCGGCCCGATGATCTTCTTTGGCGGGATGGGCGAACATTGTCCCGCCCGCCCGGTTGACCGAAAGGAAGCGGCTCTCGACGCCTATCGTCAGAATGGCGTCTTGCGCGTCGATTAAAACCTGAAGGCCCTCTGCTTTCTTGATGAGCGCTTCGTCGCTCCTGACCTGCAGGCTCCGAAGAACCGTCAAATGACCTGCCAAGCCGGCGATACGTCTGCATCGTCAACGCCTTTCGAGAAAACGAGGGTATTAAAAAAGCAAGACCGCCGTCAGCATAAGCTCAGCATCACTATCCCCTCCAACTCACTATAAAGGCTGTTGCGCCTCGACTGAAATATTTCTGTGTGCGCCTTGGGTTCTACACGAGGCCATTTGCATCGAAAAATAAGCAGAAACACGTACATGCGGCGGCCAGTGAGAAATGCCCGAAAGTCTAGGTAGCGCTTTGCTTGATTGGTAAGTTAGGCATATTCGACGCTTGAAGGATTCAACAAGGCGGAATGCGGCAAGCGGGAGTTCCACAATTGATATTCCCGAAAAACTGCGGCGACGAAGGCACTGGAGCTGAAGCCGGACTGGATGCTTTTCTCGATTTATTTCCAAATGAATGCGCCCTTTTGGACCGGACCGGAACCGTCATCGCAGTAAAAGGCGGCTGGGCTGACGACGATGGAGCCTCTATCTTGCCTGGCGCTACGGTGGAGGTCGGATCTAACCTGTTCCAGTCTCTCGGGAGCGGACCTCAGAGCTTTGAAGCGCGAAAATTGCTGGAAGGACTGGAAGCTGTAGCAACTGGCGCGCGCGACGAGTTCAGCGCCAAGCTCTTCGACCGGTTCGATGGCGCCTCTCTCATTCAGGCGAAGAAACTGCCCATAGTGCAGGGCGGCGCGCTCCTCAGTCGGAGCAAAATCTGCACAATCGACGCCGCGCCCAGCCTGGCGCGGGGGTATGATCAGCTGGAGCGCATCTATCAATCCAGCCCCATCGGCATGTGCCTTCTCGACCTCGAGCTGCGGTATTTGCGAATCAACAAGCGCCTAGCGCAGCTCGATCGCCTTCCGGCGGAGGCGCATATAGGGCGCAGCATATCCGAAGTGACGCCCGCCTTCGCCGAGCGAGCGCGTCAAATAGCGAAGAGCATCCTCGAAACAGGCCAGCCCGTGCTGAACGTGGAGTTTTCCGACGCCGCCTGGTCGCAGGGAGGAGAGCTTCGCCATTGGAGCACGAGCTGGCATTCCTTCGAGGAAAATGGCGCCGTCTCCGGCTTCATCGTCGTGGTCGAGGAGACGACCGAGCGGAAGCGCGCCGAGGAAGCGCTGGTACGCAACGGCGCATTCATGGATATCACAAAGCTAAAGAAGGCTGAGGCCGATCTGCGGGAGAACGAGGCGCAATTCGGCGCCATGTTCGAACTGGCAGGCGTCGGCATGGCGTTATGCGACCCCGAAACCGGCCTTGTACTGCGCGCCAATGAAACCTTCGCAAGGATGTTCGGATACGAAGCATCCGAGCTTGTCGGACGTTCGATGAAGGAGCTGACGCATCCTGGCGACCGTGGGGGCGATTGGGAGCGTTTCGTGCAGAGGGCCCACGGCGAATTCGTTAAGCATGACGCCGAAAAGCGATATTTACGCAAAGACGGCTCCTATTTCTGGGGCCGCGTCACGGCGACGCTGACCAACGCGCCCGCGCGGCGGGCATTTGCGGTGGTTCAGGACATCAGCCTTCAAAAACAAATCGAACGCCAACTGCGTGAAAGCGAGGCGCGACTGGAGCAGGCGCTCGAGGCGGCGAACGCCGGCGTATGGGAGCTCGCGCTGACGACAGGCGCCTTCGAAGCGTCTTCACGCGCGCTGGAGCTTTACGGAATGTTGGCCGATCAGCGATTGCACGCCGATAGCGCGCTCGCAGCTGTCTATCCCGAGGATCGGCCGCTTGTGCTGGCGGCGCTCGAACGCACACTCAAGACGAAAGCGCCCTTCAATGTCGAGCTGCGCATCCAGCAAGGCGGGACGTTGCGCTGGCTTTCCCTGGTCGCGGACGTCCGAGGAAAAGGCGAGACTTTGCGGCTTGTTGGCCTTGTGCAGGATATCGACGAACGCAAGCGCTACGAAGTCGCCCTACGGGAGAGTGAGGAGCGTCAGGCTTTCTTGCTCAGATGCGCTGACGCCTTGCGCCAGATCTCTGATCCGGAAAAGATCCAGGAGACAGCTTGCTGTCTTCTCGGCGAGCATCTGGGCGTGGATCGTGTTTTCTATGCCGATATCGAAGGCGAAGAGCTCGTCGTTCGCAACGGTTACGCAAGAGGGGCACAACCTTTTTCTGGCCGGGCGCGGATCGCGTCACTTGGCGAAGCGACATTTGCGGCTTTCCGATGCAGCGAGGCGATCGCTTTCGAGAATTCCTTTACGGATGAACGTCTGACCGAGGCTGAGCGCGAGAGCTTCACGAAGGCAGGCGTTGTGGCCGCGCTGCACACGATGCTGAAGCAGAGGCGCGGAGTGGGCGTTCTTTGCGCCCAGCACGGCTCGCCGCGCGTCTGGGCGCCTTTCGAGGTCGCATTGCTCAAGGAAGTAGGCGAACGCATTTCCGCGAGCTCCGAGCGCGCCCGCGCCCAAGAAGCGCTGCGGGAGAGCGAGTTCCGCCTTCAGCTCGCGTTGAATTCGGGCAACATCGGGATCTACGAATGGCGGATCGAAAGCGACGAATTGATCTGGGATGATCGCCTGCGTAAGCAATGGGGCCTGCAGCCAGGCGGCGCGGTCACCTACGACGCATTTATGCAAGGCGTTCACCCCGCGGACAGAAGCCGCATGCAAGCGGTCATGGACCGGTCTCTCGATCCGGCAAGCGGGGGCAACCTTTACCTGGAATACCGAGTCCTGAGGCCAGATCGCTCCGAGCGATGGATCGCGGCGACGGGCGCAGTCTTTTTCGAAGACGGCCGGCCGATCCGAATGGTTGGAACCTCGCAGGACATAACGGTGCGAAAGCGCGCTGAAGCGGAGCGCCAGAAATTCGTCTCCCTCGCAGAACAGAGCCTCGAATTTATCGGCATCTACAGCCTGGAGTTCGAGCCGCTTTATATCAATCCCGCCGGCGCGCGGCTTGTGGGTTTAGATAAAGAAAAAGCTCGACGCACGCCGCTCCCCAATTACTTCTTCCCCCAAGACCGAGAGTTTGTGTTAGACGAGTTCCTTCCCGGCGTCATGCGCAAAGGCGACGCCAGCGTCGAGATACGTTTCCGTCACTTCGAGACGGGCGAAGCCCGGTGGATGCTCTATAATGTCTTTCTTCTTCGCGATGCGGGAGGCGAGCCGATCGGCTTCGCGACCGTCAGCCGGGATATAACCGCGCGCAGGCGGGCGGAGGACGCTCTCAAGGCTGCCGACCGCCAGAAGGACGAGTTCCTCGCGACGCTTGCGCATGAGCTGCGCAATCCATTGGCGCCGATCCGCAACGCTGTGCACCTCCTGCGCCAGGATGTGGCGGCTACGGCGACCGAGAAGCGCGACCTCACCTTGCTCTCGATGATGGACCGGCAAGTGGAGCATCTTGTTCGTCTCGTCGACGATCTTTTGGAAGTTTCGCGCATCACGCGGGGAAAAATCGAGCTTAAAAGGCAGAGCATCGATCTTGCCGATGTATTGCGCCATGCTATCGAAACTGCGCAACCGACCATCGATCGCGGCGGGCATCGCCTCGACGTCGAATTTCCGTCCGAGCCGCTGGAACTCGACGCCGACCCAGTGCGCCTCGCGCAGGTTTTCACGAATCTTCTCAATAATGCAGCCAAATACACGGAGCAGGGCGGCGTTATCAGCATGGCCGCGGAACAGCGAGACGACAAAGCGGTGGTCGCCGTGCGCGACAACGGCGTCGGCATTCCAGCGGAAATGTTGCCACGCGTTTTCGATCTCTTCACTCAGGTGGATCGATCTTTGGGGCGCGCGCAAGGGGGGCTCGGAATCGGACTTGCCTTGGTCAAAAGCCTGCTCGAATTGCATGGGGGGACGGTCGAAGCCCATAGTGACGGCTTGGGTTGCGGCAGCGCCTTTATCGTGCGCCTGCCCGTGATGGCGAAACAAACTGCGGAGGCTCCAATGCCGGGGACGACGGGAGCGGAAACGAGCGCAGCACGACGGATCCTTGTCATAGATGACGACCACGACGTCGCGGACAGCCTCGTGATGTTCCTGGAGACATTCGGCGCGATCGTTCGCGTCGCCTATAATGGCGCAGATGGGATCGAGACGGTCAAAGATTTCGAGCCCGAGCTTGTCTTCCTGGATCTCGGCATGCCGGGCATGGACGGCTACGAGACGGCGCGACGCATTCGCGCCTTGCCCAAGGGCGATCGAGTGAAGCTCGTGGCGCTCACCGGATGGGGACAGGACCAGATTCGGGATCGCGCCCGCGAGGCCGGCTTCGATCGCCAGCTCACAAAGCCGGCGGGGCTCGATGCGCTGCAGGAGCTTTTGGCCGAAACGTGAGAATCTACCTCAGAGAAACGTCCATCGGGCAAAGGTGGCGGCCTGCCCCGCGGCGCAGCCGGACGGATCGGCGACATTCCAAATGGTGACATTCGAAATGCGGAAGCGGCGGCCAGTCGCCGTGATGCGCACGCCCTCATATCCCGTGACAAAGCCGTCGCGCGCCGTTTGGCGCAAGAGCTTTTCGCGGGCCTCCCTGTGCGTGGATTCGGCGGTCAAGCGCGATGGCGTCGAAATGAGCTCAAGGGGGGTCATCTCCCAGAGCGTCATGGCGACGCGATTGCCATAATTCAGGATCGGATCCGTCTCCGACCCGTGCGAAACCACGACAAAAGGCGCGGCGAGCAGGCGCTCGGCCTCCTCCGCGGCGCCGCCGCCGCGCGGCGTCAGGTCGCGGCCCGTCAAATTACGATAGGAGTCGAGCAATGCCGCTGAATGCGCGATCCAGCGTTCCCAAAGCCCGGGCGGGAGTTCATCGCTAAAAGCCGACATTTTCCACTCATTGGCGCGCTTTCCCCTCGCACGGAGTCGTGCGAGCGGCGAGAATTCGCGCAAAATCAGAATCCGGAAGCGAATCTTTACCGCAAAAGTCTGTCAACTTTTGCGGAATGCGCTCCAGCGTACGCCTCATTGCTCGGGCGACGCTATATGGGCCTTTAGCACTTCATTGGTTGTGACGTCGACCTCTTCGAGCAGGACCTCATAGCCCCATAGCGCGGCCAGGCGCCGCAGCACGAGCGCAGCGTCGACGACATCGAGAATCTTCCCTGCGAAGACGCGATGCTGCAGCACCAGCCTGCGAGAGCCCGCCAGATCGACGTCCGTCACCTGAATATCCGGCGTATGACGTCCAACCTCGTAATCGGCCGCCAGATTACGTCTCAAATCGTGATATCCGCGCTCATTATGGATGCTCTCTACTTTGAGCTTCGGCGCGCCCTCCTCGTCGGCGATATGGAAAAGCCGCCATTTCCTGATGAGGTGCGGGCTTAAGAATTGGGCGATGAAGCTGTCGTCGCGATAATTCGCCCACACGTCCTTCAACACCGCCATCTCGTTCTCGCGTCCGGCGATCTCCGGGAACCACAGCCGATCCTCCTCGGTCGGCTCCCGCGCGATTCGCGCAATGTCGCACATCATGTCGAAGCCGAGGGCATAAGGGTTGACGCCGCCATAGGAGGGATCATGGGCGGTCGGCTGCCGGATCGCATTGCTGTGGGAGTGCAGAAATTCGAGAAAGCTTCCGTCGCTGATCTGCCTCTTCTCATGCAGCCTGCTCATGATGCGATAATGGCAATAGGTCGCGCAGCCTTCGTTCATGACCTTGGTCTGCTGCTGCGGGTAGAAATATTGCGCGATGAGACGCACGATGCGCAGCACCTCGCGCTGCCAGCCGTGTAGCTTGGGAGCCGTCTTTTCGAGGAAGTAGAGGACATTCTCCTGCGGCAGGCGCAGCAGCGCCCGCTGGTGATCGACGACCCTTTTCGGACTCTCGCCCTTGCGCGGCACGGTACGCCAAAGATCGTTGTACACCCGCTCGCGTTCTTCCCTGCGATCGCGGTCACGCTTTTCTTCTTCCAAAAGACTCATTGGACGCTTGCGCGGATAGCGATCGACGCCTTGAGCCGCGAGCGCATGAGCCGAGTCCAGCAGGCGTTCGACCTCCGTCTCGCCATAGCGCTCCTCACAGCTTGCAATGAATTTCTTGGCGTAGGCGAGATAGTCGAGGATGCCGGAAGGATCCGTCCACTGGCGGAACTGATAGTTGTTCTTGAAAAAGTGATTATGGCCGAAGGCGGCATGTGCGATTACGAGCGCCTGCATGGTGGCGCTGTTTTCCTCCATGACATAGCTGATGCAGGGATCGGAGTTGATGACGATCTCATAGGCAAGGCCTTGCAGGCCCGCGCGATAGACTCCTTCATATTGGGCGAAGCGCTTGCCGAACGACCAATGCCGATACAGCAGGGGCATCCCGGTCGAGGAATAGGCGTCGAGCATCTGCTCGGCCGTGATAACCTCGATCTGGTTTTGAAAAGTATCCAGGCCGAGCTCTTCCTTGGCGACGACCTCCACGGCGTCGTGGATGCGTTGCAGCGTTTCGAAGCTCCAGTCCTTGCCCTCGAAGAGCAGCGCTTCGCTCATGTCGCCCCCGCTGGGCGCGCCCCTTCGCGCCGCTGGAACAGCTCGCGAAACACGGGGTAGATATGCTCGCGCCGCGATACGCGCCGCATCTGGAAATTGCGCTCGCTCGCCGCCAGGGGCGCGTAGGCGTTCCAAAGCGAGCTGCCGCCAATGTAGGACAGGTTGACGCCGTCGTTGGCGTTCGCGACCTCGAGATAGGCGAAATATTGGCAGAGCGGCAGAATCTTGTCCTGCAAGAGCTCGCGCGTGCGCGAGTTGTCGCTCATCATATTGTCGCCGTCGGAAGCTTGCGCTCCGTAGATGTTCCAGTTCGCCGGATCGAAACGATCCGCGATGATGCGATCCATCTCGGCCAGCGCCGACGAAACAATGGTGCCGCCTGTCTCCGTCGAGCGGAAGAAGGTCTCCTCGTCGACTTCCTGCGCTTCGTCTGTGTGTCTGATGAACACAATCTCGACGCGCTCGTAGCGCCGCGTGAGGAAAACATGCAGCAGCATGAAAAAGCGCTTGGCGAGATCCTTCATATGTTCGGTCATCGAGCCCGACACGTCCATGAGGCAGAACATCACCGCCTGGGCCACGGGCTTGGGAAAGCGCTCGAAGCGTCGGTAGCGCAAATCGACCGGGTCGAGGAAGGGAATGCGCATGCGCCGCGCCCGCGCGGCGCGAAGTTTTTCATCGAGAAGCTCCAGAGAGTCGCCTTCCGAGGCGCCGGCAAATTCTTCTTCGAGACGCTCGACGGCAGCCTGCCGGGGACGCCCCATCGCGATGCGCCGTGCAAGCGACATTTGCATGGTGCGGCCGAGCGAGAGATTGGCGGGTGTCCCGGTGACCGAATATCCTGCGCGGCGAGAGCCGAGCTTCTGCGTATCGACAAGACCGCGTTTGGCGAAATCCGGCAGCTCCAAGTCGTCCAGAAAAATGCTGAGAAACTCCGCCCGCGTGAGGATGAATCGAAAGGCGTCCTCCTGCCCGCCGCCGCGTCCTGGCTCGGTCCCGCCTCCTCCGCCCTCGCCGGTCGGCCGGTCGATCAGGTCGCCTTCGACGTAATTGCGGTTGCCGGGGAGAATGTAGTCGCGCCTTTCGCCTGGCATGTGCCGAAAGACGGGCTCTCTTGCGCCATCGGCCGGCACAGTGATCTCATGCGCGTTCTCGAGATCCTCGATCGCCCGCTCGCGGCTCGCCTCGCGCACGGCGCGCTCCACCGTATCCCTGACGCGCCGAAGGAAACGCTGACGATTTGAGAAGCTCTTGCCACCTGGATTGAGCCGGCGATCGACGATGCGCATTTCTTCCTTCACTGTCCTTGCGCGCGCGTCGCTGCGTAACCGTGCTAGCCCGCTTGCTTCACGCGCATGTACCATTCCACCAGGCGCCGCACCTGCCGCTCGGTGTAGCCGCGAGCGACCATCCGGTTAACGAACTCCGTATGCTTGCTTTCGGTTTCCGTGTCTTTTTTCGTTCCGAAACTGATTACCGGCAAAAGGTCTTCAACTTGCGAGAACATCCTCTTCTCGATGACATCGCGAATTTTCTCATAGCTTGCCCAGGATGGGTTGCGACCCTTGTTGGAGGCGCGCCACCGCAGCGCAAACTTCACCACCTCATTGCGGAAATCCTTTGGATTGCTGATGCCGGCCGGCTTTTCAATCTTGGTCAATTCTTGGTTCAAGAGTTCCCGGTCGAGCATCTGACCCGTGTCGGAATCCTTGAAGTCCAGATCCTCTATCCAGGCATCCGCATAATCGATGTAGCGGTCGAAAAGGTTCTGACCATAGTCCTGATAGGATTCGAGATAGGCTTTTTGAATTTCCTTGCCGATGAATTCCGCGTATCGCGGCGCGAGTTCGGCCTTGATGAACTCGATGTATCGCTTCTCGGTTTCGGCCGGAAGCTGTTCGCGTCGCAACGCCTGTTCCAGCACGTACATAAGATGCACGGGATCGGCCGCGACCTCGACCGTGTCGTGGTTGAAAGTCGCCGCAAGAACCTTGAAAGCGAAGCGCGTCGAAAGGCCCGTCATGCCTTCGTCGACGCCCGCGGTCTCGTGATATTCCAAAATGCTGCGCGCGCGCGGGTCGACTTCGCGCAGGCTCTCGCCATCATAGACGCGCATTTTGGAAAAGAGATTTGAGTTCTCATGCGGGGCGAGCCGCGAAAGCACGATGAAGCGAGCCAGCATCTCGAGCGTGTTCGGCGCGCAGCGCGCATCGGCAAGCTCCGATTCTCTCAAGAGCTTTTCATAGATGTGCTGTTCCTCCGTCACCCGAAGGCAATAGGGAACCTTGATCACATAAATGCGGTCGATGAAGGCTTCATTGTTGCGGTTCGATTTGAAGGTCTGCCACTCCGCTTCGTTCGAATGGGCGAGCACGGTGCCCGAAAACGGAATCGCGCCGATGTTTTCCGTCCCGATATAGTTGCCCTCCTGCGTCGCAGTGAGCAGCGGATGCAGCATTTTGATCGGCGCCTTGAACATCTCGACAAACTCGAGCAACCCCTGATTGGCCCGGTTCAGGCCGCCGGAATAATTATAAGCGTCCGGATCCGCCTGAGCATGCGCCTCGAGCTTGCGAATATCAACCTTTCCGACCAGCGAGGAAATATCCTGATTATTCTCATCGCCGGGCTCGGTTTTCGCGATGGCGATCTGGCGCAGGCGCGAAGGCGAGAGCTTGGCGACGGTGAAACGCGTGATGTCGCCTTTGAATTCATCGAGACGCTTGAGGCACCAAGGGCTCATGATGGCGCCGAGGCGCCGCCGCGGGATGCCGTAGCGCTGTTCAAGAATAGGTCCGGCCTCAACCGGATCGAAAAGAGAGAGAGGACTCTCGAAGACGGGGCTCAGCTCCGAGCCTGCCTTAAGCACATAGATCGGATTGGCCTCCATCAACGCTTTGAGACGCTCGGCGAGCGAAGACTTGCCGCCGCCGACGGGGCCGAGCAGATAGAGAATCTGCTTGCGCTCCTCCAGACCCTGCGCGGCGTGGCGGAAGAAGCTGACGATGCGTTCGATCGTTTCTTCCATGCCATAGAATTCGGCGAAAGCCGGATAGACCCGAATGGTCCTGTTCATGAAGATGCGGCCGAGCCTGGGATCTTTGGACGTATCGACAAGCTCCGGCTCGCCGATCGCGGAGAGAATGCGTTCCGCCGCGCTCGCGTAGGTCTTGGGGCTCTCTCGGCATAGCTGTAGATAGGATTCGAGCGACATCTCGCTCGCCTGCCGCTCCCGATAGTGATGAACGAAATCAGCGAAGACGTCTGTATTCGCCATAGACGGTGCCCCTCCCTGTGAGCGCGGGTCGTGCGCGCTCTAACAGAACGTACCTGAGCAAGCCGGCGCTGATTTCAATATGAAGAGAGCGATAAGACATAAACGCGCCAGGCTCTTCGACGCAGAGCCTGGCGCTCGAAAGTGGTTACTTCAAGTCCGCCTGCTCATGGCTTCTTGAAGGACAGCAGCCGATGCCACTTCTGAGGCGTAGCCGTTTCCAAGATCTGCAATCCGGCCGACTCCGCCTGCGCCATCAGCACTGAACAGGGTTCGGGAAAATCATTGTTCACCAGGTGGTCGCAGATCGCATCTTTCTCGCTCTCATCGAGCGCCGCCATCGTGTCGCGCAGCCAGCTGCAGTAGGCCGCGTGATAAGCGGGGAGGCTCTCGCCCTCCTCGCGCACCACGTCGACGAGCAAAAGAAGCCCCCCTGGCGTGAGCTTTTGCGTCGCGCGCTGGAAAAACTCAGCTTTGGCCTGCGTCGCGAGGTGATGCAAGGCGAAGCTCACATAGATGACGTCGCTTTGGGGCGCCATGGAAAGCTCGCTCAGCAAATCGGCGCGGGTCAATTCGACGGGGCAGGAAAGACCGGCGAGGTTTCGCCTTGCGAGCGCCAGCGCCGCTTCCGAGAGATCCGCGCCCCGGTACCGTTCGAGCGCAAAGTCCTCGAGCAGAGGCGCGAACGTCGCCGCGTCGCCACAGCCGAGATCGAGAACCGAAAAAGGGCGCGCGCCGAACCGCCCGCGCAACGCAGCCTTCACCGCTGCGCCGAGCTCGCGGTGGAACATGTAATTGGCCGCGACGACTTTGGCGTACGTATCCCAGACGTGGAAGAATTGGACGGCGGCGAGTTCGTTCATCATAGGCTCCGGATGGAAAATCCTGCGATTTTTCATAACTCGGAGCGCGCCCGGCCGCCAATGCCGTCGAAATGGGCCTGCGCGCCGCCGCCGCCGCGGCCCGGCAGTGACGCCGGGCCGCCAAACTCAGTAGTAGTAGCGCGCGCGGCGGTAATAGCGCGGCCGCGGCGCGGTCGCGGCGCCAATGAGCGCGCCGCCAGCGGCGCCGATGGCCGCGGTGGCCAGCGTGGGGCCGGCCATGCCTCCCGACGCAAGCGCGCCGATGCCGGCGCCGCCGAGGCCGCCGATAATGCCGCCGCCGAGAGCGCGTTCGCCCGGCGTATAGCAGCCATAAAGCGGCAGGGCCGCCACCAGGAGGGCGGCGGCGAAAAAGACTCTCTTCGCAGGACGCCCGAGAGCGATGCTTTCCATTGGAAGAACCTTCGATTGATTTCTTTCGGGATTCGCCTCCGGCGAAGCGCCGCCTTCAGCGTCCCCATGAGGAACCGACCTTTGCGCCAATACCATGGCGTATAAGGCTTTTTGCACGCTGGAGGGAGCCGGACTCCGGGGAGCGGAAGGCGCTAGAGCGGGTTCTGATCGCAAAAGTCTGCAACTTTTGCGGAAATCCGCTTTAATGCGCCTCGTCCCAGTTCTTGGCCGCGCGGGCGTCGACCCTCAGGGGAACGTCGAGTTGCACCGCGGGAAGCGGCGCCCCTTCCATCACGCGGCGCGCGATGGCGATGGTCGCCTCGGCCTCGCGCTCAGGCGCCTCGAAGACAAGTTCGTCGTGCACCTGCAGCAGCATCTGCGCCGAAAGGCCGGCCTTGGCGAGCGCCGCGTCCATGCGCGCCATGGCGCGGCGGATGATGTCGGCGGCGGCGCCCTGTATGGGCGCGTTGATGGCCGCACGTTCGTAAAAGGCGCGGTCGGAGGCGTTCGCCGAAGCGATGCGCGGAAAGTGCAGCGAACGGCCGAAGATGGTCGTCACGCACATTTTCTCGCGCACGGTTTTCTTCGTGGCGTCCATATAGTCGCGAATGCCGGGGAAGCGTTCGAAATAACGCTTGATATAGGCGCCGGCCTCCTCGCGCGGGATGGAAAGCTGATTGGCGAGGCCAAAGGCGGAAATGCCGTAGATGATGCCGAAATTGATCGCCTTGGCGCGGCGGCGCACCTCTGGCGGCATGTCCTTCACCGGCACGCCGAACATCTCCGAGGCCGTCATGGCGTGAATATCCATGCCGTCCGCGAAAGCTTTCTTGAGCTGCGGAATGTCGGCGATGTGAGCGAGGAGCCGCAGCTCGATCTGCGAATAATCGGCCGAGATCAGAACATGACCGGGCGCCGCGACGAAGGCCTTGCGGATCTTGCGACCCGCCTCGTTGCGCACGGGGATGTTCTGCAGATTGGGCTCCGATGAGGATAGCCGCCCTGTCGTCGTCGCCGCGAGCGAATAGCAAGTATGCACGCGGCCGGTTTCCTTGTTCACGAAGCCGGGCAGCGCATCGGCATAGGTGCTTTTCAATTTAGAGAGCTGACGCCAATCCAGGATGCGGCGGCAGAACTCATTGCCCTCGGCGGCGAGGTCCTCGAGCACGCTCGCGGAGGTCGACCAGGCGCCGGTCGCTGTCTTCCTGGCGCCGGGCAGGCCCATCTTTCCGAAGAGAATGTCGCCCAGCTGCTTGGGCGAGCCGAGGTTGAAGCTCTCGCCGGCAAGATCGAAAATATCCGCCTCCAGCCGCGCCATGTCCTGCGCGAATTCGCCCGAGAGGCGCGAGAGCATGTGACGGTCGATCGAGACGCCGCGCCGCTCCATGCGCGCCAGCGTCGCGACCATAGGCCGCTCCAGCGTCTCATAGACGGCGGTCTTTCCCTCGGCGGCCAGCCGGGGCTTCAACGCCCGCCATAGGCGCAGCGAGACGTCGGCGTCCTCGGCGGCGTATTCGGTAGCCTTGTCGATGGCGACGCGGTCGAAGCCGATGAAGCTCTTTCCTGAGCCGGCGACCTGCGCGAATGTGATGTTCTCATGCCCGAGATGCTTCTGGGCGAGCTCGTCGAGGCCGTGATTGTTGCGGCCCGCGTCGAGCGCATAGGAGATCAGCATCGTGTCTTCGATCGGCGCGACCTCTATGCCGTAGCGCAAGAGCACAAGCAGATCGTATTTCATGTTCTGCGCGACTTTGAGGACGGCGTCGTCCTCGAAGAGCGGCTTGAGTCTCTCGATCGCGACGTCGAGGGAAATCTGACCCGAGACCAGATCCGAGCCGCCGAAGAGATCGCCGTTTCCGCCGTTGCGATGCTGAAGCGGGATATAGCAGGCGCGGCCCGGCTCGAGCGCCAGCGAGACCCCGACAAGTTCGCAGCTCATCGGGTCCAGCGAGGTCGTCTCGGTGTCGAGCGCCACTACTCCGGCCTCGAATGCGTCGGCGATCCATTCCTCCAGCCGCTCGACGGACATCACCGTCTCATAGGTCGAGCGGTCGATTTTCGAGGCGAGCGCTTCCGCCTTGCGCTTGGCGACCAGAGAAGCGGGCGTAAGACCGTCGGCCGCTGGCTTTGCGGCGGCGCGCGCTTCCTTGGGGCCAGGCGCCGCCGCCGGCGCAGCGTGGTCGACTTCGCCATTGCGGGCGCGCCAGCCGGCGGGGCCGACGAAATGCGGGTCGGGCTCGATCTCGTGAATATCGACGCCATACAGCTCGCCGACGCGGCGGGTGATGGTCGTGAATTCCATCGCCTGCAGGAACCCAACGAGCTTCTTCGCATCCGGCTGATGCAGCCCCAAGTCGTCGAGCTTCGTCTCCACGGGCGCGTCACGCACCAGCTCCACGAGCTTCTTGGAAAGCCGGATGAGCGCGACCGCTTGCGGTTCGGTCAGCGCCTCGCGTCGCTTGGGCTGCTTGATGCCGGGAGCTTTCTCCAGCAGCGTTTCGAGATCGCCATACTCATTGATCAGCTGTGCGGCGGTCTTGACGCCGATGCCCTTTGCGCCCGGCACATTGTCGGTCGAATCGCCCGCGAGCGCCTGGACGTCGACGACCTTGTCCGGCGGGACGCCGAAATAGTCGAAAACCTCCGCCTCCTTGATCAACCGCTCCTCGCGCGCGCCTTTGGCGCCGGCCGTTCCGGAGGCAGGGTCGTACATGGTCACGCCGGGGCCCACGAGCTGCATAAGGTCCTTATCGGCGGAGACGATGAGCACGTCCGCGCCCTTTTTGCGGGCCTGGGCGGCGTAGGTCGCGATGAGGTCGTCGGCCTCATAGACATCCTGCTCGATCGGCGTCAGGCCGAAAGCGCGCACGGCGGCGCGCATCAGCGGGAATTGCGGGACGAGGTCTTCCGGCGGCTCGCTGCGGTGCGCCTTGTATTCCGGGTAGATTTCCCTACGGAAGCTGTTCTCGCTCTTGTCGAAGATGATGGCGAGATGGGTAGGCTTCACGCCCGCGGCGCCCTCGCGGATAAATTGCAGGAGCTTGGTGCAAAAAAGGCGCACGGCGCCGGTCGGCAGGCGGTCGCTGCGGTAGTTGTATTTCGCATCCTGCCGGATCGACTGGAAATAGGCCCGAAAGACGAAGGAGGAGCCGTCGACAAGGAAGACATGGCTGCCGGGGCCGACGGGCTTGTGCGTGAGAGTCATGAGCGCATTGTAGCGGGAAGGATACTCGCTGTCCTCCCGATCCGACCGCCTGAACCAGAAACGCCTCAGGCCGGGGACCGGCGCTGGACAGAATCGGCGAGCGGGCTCGACTCCCTGGCGCCGCCCGCGAATGCCGTCCGCATCGCTCTTCGGTGAAACGATGGTGGGGGAAGTAGGACTCGAACCTACGAAGGCCTAGCCAGCGGATTTACAGTCCGCCCCCTTTGCCGCTCGGGACATTCCCCCATCTTGCTCGTGTCTCCCACGAGCGCTGGCGACCGCGGGGGTCGCCAATCGGTAGCGGCATATGCGTTGGTCGCGCCCCCCCTGTCAACCTCAAAATCCTTACCTCTGCGCCCGCCGGCCGCCTAACCCACGCCTCGCCCCCAGAGCCCGTCCCGCGCGCCCGCGCTCAAGCCGGAACATAGGCGCGCGCGGAGGCGTTTTCTCGACGGCTAGCGCGAAAGGACAGCTAAGAAATGACGGCGCAGACCAGGGGAACAGGGGAGCTACTGTTAAGAGCCGGGGAATTGAACGATCTGGAGGCGCCGCAGCTTTACGAGGAGGCGCTCAAACGCGGGGAAGGCGTGATCGCGCGGACGGGGGCTCTCGTTGTCGAGACAGCGCCGCACACCGGCCGCTCCCCCGCCGACAAATTCATCGTTCGCGACGCTGTGACCGACCAGCCTGTCTGGTGGGGCGCAAATCAGCCGATCACCCCAACCCAATTCGACCAGCTTTACGCCGATATGGCTGCACATGCGCGCAGCCGTGACATTTTCACGCAAAATTTGGAATGCTGCGCGGACCCCGAGCACCGGATGCGCATTCGCGTTCACAGCGAATTCGCCTGGCACTCCTTGTTCATCCAAAATCTGCTGATCCGACCGGCGTCCAAGGAGGCGCCTTCGGCCCCGGATTTCACGATCCTCGTGCTTCCGTCCTTCAGGGCTGACCCCGGCCGGCATGGATGCCGGTCGCAGACCGTCATCGCGCTCGATTTCACACGCGGCGTCGCGCTTATCGGCGGCACCAAATACGCCGGCGAGATCAAGAAGGCCGTCTTCACCTTCCTCAATTTTCTCATGCCGGCGCGCGGCGTGCTCCCGATGCACTGCGCGGCGAACGACCACGAAAGCGGCGCGGCGGTGTTCTTCGGCCTCTCCGGCACAGGAAAAACCACGCTCTCGGCCGATCCTGGACGGCTGCTCGTCGGCGATGACGAGCACGGCTGGGGAGAAAGCGGCGTCTTCAACTTCGAGGGCGGTTGCTATGCGAAGGCCATCCGGCTCTCCCGCGAATTCGAGCCGGAGATTCATGCGGCCTCCGAGCGATTCGGCGTCGTATTGGAGAATGTCGCCATCGATCCCGCCACCCGGCGCGTCGATTTCGACGACGACGCGAAGACCGAAAATACGCGAATAGCCTATCCGCTCGATTTCATCGCCAGCGCATCGAACACAGGCTGCGCAGGTCATCCGAAGAACGTCGTCATGCTGACATGCGACGCTTTCGGGGTCCTCCCGCCGATTGCGAGGCTCGATCCGGCTCAGGCCATGTACCACTTCCTCTCCGGATACACCGCGCGCGTCGCCGGGACGGAAAATGGCGTGCGGGAGCCGCAAGCGGTGTTTTCGACCTGTTTCGGCGCGCCCTTCATGCCACGTCATCCATCCGAATATGGCAATCTGCTCCGCGAGCGCATCTTACGCCACGGCGCCAATTGCTGGCTGGTCAACACAGGATGGACCGGCGGCCAATTTGGCGAAGGCAAACGCATGCCGATCGCCACGACGCGCGCGCTCCTGCGGGCCGCGCTCAGGGGCTCGCTCGAAAGCGTCCCTTACCGACGTGATCCCTACTTCGGGTTGGAAACGCCCCTCTACGCGCCTCAAGTCGATCCCGCCTTGCTCGACCCCTCGGCGACATGGTCCTCTCGCCGAGGCTACGAAACGGCGGCGCGTCGGCTCGTCGACATGTTCCGCGCCAATTTCGAGAGCTTCGTCCCCTTTGTGGATCGCGACGTGCAAAACGCCGCGCCGCGCCGCGAGGCGGCGTGACGCCGCGCCGCTCAGGCGGATTCGAGCGTCATCGCCTCGGTCGCGGTCAGCTCCGACCTATTGACGGCGGTCTTTATGAGCGCGTCGAGCAAAACGGCGCCGGTCGGATCGGCGCCCGGCGGATCGCGCAGTAATCTGAAGGTTGAAATCACAATATGGCCTTCGCCATAGTTGCGCTCGACGGCGAGGCCCACTGGCTTGTGAATCCACCCCACGGCCAGAGCCGCGTGCACGCGCGCATGAAAATCCAGAAGATTGCACCCCGAGATGACATGCGTGGGTATGACGCGATCGAAGGTCTGATCGATCATGGGCCCGCCCGGCAAGGCGCGGAAGAACCCACGCCGCCGCAGCCAGGCGAAGGACGAAGCCCAGTCGCCGCGCCACAAGGTGCCGTCGCGCGCCAGGACCTTCACATTCTGCCAATGCGGAAAGAAGGGCGTCAGCGTCCCCTCGTCCTCGGGCAAGAGAACCGCGCAGCCGCCGCCGCGCACATAGTCCGCGAGCTCGCTCGTGTTGCGCAGCGCAACGACGACATCCGCATCCTTCATCCCTGACGCGAGGCGATAGCCGAAAGATTGCAGGCGCACGCGCGCATCGGGGTCGGGCGACCATAGAGACAACCCGGCCGGA
The DNA here is from genome assembly GCA_036560425.1 of Methylocystis sp. GTDB lineage: Bacteria > Pseudomonadota > Alphaproteobacteria > Rhizobiales > Beijerinckiaceae > Methylocystis. The sequence goes on from DATBRF010000129.1 coordinate 63,399, forward strand.
GGCGCAGACCGCAAGGGATGCAGTGCGAACTCGATCTCATTGCGCGCAATGGTTCTCCCGTCCGCCGCACGCAGATGGAAAGAGACGCGGCGCATCGACGGCTTTTCGACTTCCGGCAAGTGAATCGAAATGACGCCCAGGTCCGCCACGCCGCCGGCCTCGATGCGCGGCGACGGCATCATGTGGGGCCAGTCGGAGAATATTTCCAGCGTCGCCTCATTCAGCGCCTCCGGACCGCCATGTGCGATTCGGAGCGAAACCTCCATGTTTTCGCCCGACCAATAAGCCGCGCGCTCTATACGCGGGAGAATCACCGTATCGGCGTTGATGGAGTGGAAGACGTCATGGAAGACGCGCGTGTTGGAACGCATGTCGAGAAGGCCGTTCGATTCCCAATGGCAATCGGTCAGCTCGGTCACCACGTAGCCCGCGATTTCGGCGCGCCGCCGCATGGCTTCGATTTCATATTTCAGCGCGCGGAACTGCTGCCACTGCGCCGCTTCAATGAAGCCTTCGAAGCTGCCGAAGACGCGATCGAGGCTCCAGTCGTGAAAGCGGTTATGAACGCCATGAGGATACATGACGCCCTCGCCCCAATCATGGCCGGTCTCGAACCACCAGGGCTCGCGCCCATTGGCGTCGTTGAGCTTCTCGGGATCGGGCAAGCCCCAATTGCCGAATTCGGAGCACAGCAGCGGCTCCTCGCCCGTCGTCACAGCGTCGCCTTCGGGGCTGAATAGCCAGTCGCCACGATCTGCGAGCGCGTCTACGAAGCGGTCCCAGTCCTGGCGGCTGTCGGGAATGGCCGCGTAGAAGTGATAGTCCGCAAGATCGCTCTGCACATGGAAGCTCGGCGCGAGCGGGGAATTATCGACGACGAGCCGCGTCGGATCATAGGCTTTCATCCACAGGTAGAGACGCCGCAGCCACGCCCGATGCTTGGCGTCGTGCACGAGATCGACGCCCCAGTTCTCGTTGATCAGCGTCCAACAGAAGATAGAGGGATGGTTGCCGTCGCGGTCGATGATGCCCTTGAGCGTCGTTTCCTTGCGCTCGCGCGAACGCTCGTTCGAGTAGCCGCCGTTCGGCAATTCCGCCCAGACCAGCAGGCCGAGCCGGTCGGCGGCTTCGTAATAGCGTGGGTCAGGCGCCTTGATGTGGCAGCGAAGCGCATTGAGGCCCAGCGCTTTGGCCTTGCGGAAACGATCCTCGATGAATTCGAGCGACGGCGGCGTGCAGATCGTGTCGGGATAGTAATCCTGATCCAGCGCCGCGCGCAGATAGAAGGGTTTGCCGTTGAGATAGAGCTTTCCGGCCCGCGTCTCGATCTTGCGAAAACCGAAGGTCGTCTCCTTCTCGTCGATTGGCGCGCCGTCGCGGATCAACTGAAAGCGCAGGCGGTAGAGATTGGGCGCGTCCGGCGACCAGGCTTGCGGATCCGTCACCTGCACGCGCAGGGTCGCGTGCTCTGCGCCGCCGGCGAGTTCATGCCTCGTTGAAGCCACGGGCTCGCCTTGCGGCCCGAACACATGGAGCACGGCTTCGGTTCTCGCGCAGAGCGCGCGCTCGAACTGGAGCAGGGCGCAAACATCTCCGGAGTCGAGGTCCGATCGCACGCGCAAGCAGGTCATCCGGTCCGCGATATTGAGCTCGAGATACACCGACTGCCAAATCCCCGAGAGCGGGCCATACCAGCTCTGCTTGCCAAAGGGCATCTCCGCGAAAGGCGTATGCGGAAATTCAGACGGATCGTCGGTTGGGCTTTCGACGCGCACTTCGATCTCGGCGCGCCCTGGCGCAAGACGGTCCGAGATGTCGAAGTAGAATGGCAGAAAGCCCCCGACATGGCTGCCGACCAAGGCGCCATTCACGAACACATGCGCTATATGAAAGACAGCGCCGAAGTGGAGGAAGACCCGTTGCTCGAGCCAATCCGCCGGCACATCGACCACACGACGATAGACGCCCACGCCGCCGCGCATGCTCAGATCCGGGAATTGAGCTTGCCAGGGACTGGGAACGACAATGTTCCTCTTCTCGGCGCGCGCAGAGGCGCCGCCGCCGAGATATTGGAACTCCCACATGCCATCGAGGCTGATGCGCGCTTTCTTCACCGACGTCTTCTCCGGCCAGCAACCCGGCCCGTCCAAGGGACGAATGGAAGAGATGATGTCTCGCTACAAATAATGCGACCTGCGCGATCTAAAGTTCACTACGCGAATCTACGTAAGATGGCCAGCGATTTTCGCGGCCGACTTGGGCGTGACGCGAAATTTTTATAAGGCTAAGCTGAGCCATAATTCCGACTGGAAAGACATGCAGACGCTCGACCCCAAGGATCTGCCGTTACTGTTCCGACAACGCTACGGCGGCGAACCGCTCATGTTCCGCGCGCCGGGACGGGTCAATCTCATTGGCGAGCATACGGACTACAATGAAGGCTTTGTATTGCCGGCGGCGCTCGACCTTGCAACCTACGCCGCGATTGCGCCGCGACGAGATCGCGTGATCCGCGTTCATTCGGCGAACTTGAACAGCGATTTTTCTTTCGCTCTCGACGAGGCGCAGAGCCGGAAGGGCGATTGGAGCGATTATATCAGAGGGGTCGCCGTCGAGCTTCAAAAGTCCGGCTACGGACTACTCGGGGCGGATATTGCGGTGCTGAGCACATTGCCGATGGGTTCGGGGCTCTCCGCTTCCGCGGCGCTCGAGGTCGCGGTTGGCTATGCGCTGTTGAGCATCTCTGGCGGAAAGGTCGATCTCCTCGACCTCGCGAAAATTTGCCAGCGCGCCGAGAATGATTTCGTTGGCATGCGCTGCGGCATCATGGACCAGTTTATTTCCTGCCATGGCGTCCTGGGGGCGGCGCTTCTGCTCGATTGTCGCAGCCTCGAAGCGAGAGCGGCGCCTATCGACCCATCTGTCCGGATCCTCATCTGCAACACCATGGTGCATCACCATCTCGCGAGCAGCGAATTCAACCAGCGCCGGCGTGATTGCGAGGCGGCGGTCGCCCTTCTTTCGCAGGCGACCGACGGCATAAAGGCGCTTCGGGACGTGAACGTCGCGCAGCTTGAAAGACATGCCGCGCTCCTGCCGCCAGTGATCTTCAAACGCGCCTGGCACGTCGTCACCGAAAACGCCCGCACGCTCGCGGCGGTCTCTGCGCTGGAGTCCCGGAACTTCGCCGAATGCGGACGGCTCATGAACGCTTCTCATGAGAGCCTGCGTGACGACTATAATGTCAGCTGCACGGAGCTCGATCTGATGGTCCAGCTCGCTCGCGGGGTCCCCGGGGTCTATGGCGCGCGCATGACGGGCGGCGGCTTCGGGGGTTGCGTCGTTGCGCTGGTCGAGGCCGAAGAAGCGGCGCATTTTACTGAAATCGTCGGGCCCGCTTATGAAAAAGCCACGGGCCTCTCGCCGGTGATCTTCACCTGTTTTCCCGGCCCCGGCGTGGGGCCCGCGCTTTTTTGACGGACGACGATATGCTCAGATTGCAGCAGGACTCTCATCGCCGCCTCAACGCCCTCACCGGCGAATGGGTGCTGGTCTCTCCGCATCGCACCAGCCGGCCCTGGCAAGGCCAGACCGAGGCCAAGGCGGAGACGGCGATTCCGCCTTATGATCCAGGCTGCTACCTGTGTCCAGGCAATACGCGCGCGAATGGCGAGCGCAATCCTGCTTATGAAGACGTATTCGCATTCGACAACGATTTCGCCGCGCTGCTATCCGATACGCCGCACGAAAAGATCGACGAAGGCGGGCTGATCGTCGCGCAAGGCGAGCCGGGTTTCTGCCGCGTCGTCTGCTTTTCGCCGCGCCATGATCTCACCTTATCGCGTATGAACGTGGAGGATATTGCGAAGGTGGTGGCGATATGGCGGGAGGAATTCGCGCGCCTGGATGTCGATCCGCGGGTCGGCTACGTGCAGATTTTTGAAAATCGCGGCGCCATGATGGGCGCAAGCAATCCACATCCGCATTGCCAGATTTGGGCGACTCAAAACGAACCGAACGAGATCGTGAAGGAGTCCGCCCGGCAGCGCGATTATTCCGCCGCGCGACAATCCTGCCTGCTTTGCGATTATCTGGCGCTGGAGCTCGAGAAGCGCGAGCGCATTGTCTGCGAGAATGACGGCTTCGTCGCGCTTGTGCCCTTCTGGGCGACATGGCCTTTCGAGACGATGTTGTTGCCGCGCCGTCACATGGTCGCCCTCGATGAATTCAATGAGACGGATTCCCGCGCGCTCGCGGATATTCTGAGCCAGATCACACGATGCTACGATAATCTGTTTTGCGCGCCCTTTCCTTATTCGATGGGTTTCCACCAGCGTCCGAGCGACGGCGCCGCGCATCCGCACTGGCACTTCCATGGCCATTTCTACCCGCCGCTGCTGCGCTCGGCGACGATTCGGAAATTCATGGTCGGCTTCGAATTGCTTGGGTCGCCGCAGCGCGACATCACGCCCGAAAGCGCCGCCGAGCGGCTTCGCGCGTCGCTCTCTCGGTGAGATGGAAGCGTTCAAGCGCTACGTTTGAGGGCGCGGATTTCTTCCGCGACCTGCATTGCAACCTCCTCGACCGCATGGGCGACGGCGTCGGAAAGCGGCGCGCCGATATCGAAACATTCGCCCTCAATTGCATACACCACGCTATGCGTGGGCAGTTGACCGAGCGTCTTCGCGAGCTCGATCGCCTCCGCGAGACCGAAGCCGTGCGACGACAAGCCAAAATGCGCAGCCGCAGGAAGCCCGTCGATCAGGTCGTAGCGGTGAATTGCTCCCGCCGGGCCGCGCGATATGCAGGCGTCGATAAGAAAGGCGACCTCCGCCTTTTCGAGCGCCGAGAGAATGCTGGTCGCCTCCCCGTCGAGATCGACGATTTCAGCCTCGCCCCCACCCGCTTCCCGCAGGCGCCTTGCAACTTGCCGGCCGGCGGCGTCATCGCCACGATCGAGATTGCCGACGCCGATGACGGCCACTCGGCCTTTCTTCATGAGTGTTAGCCCTTGTCGATCTCCAGCTTCAGGAAATGCGTCGCGCAGGAAATGCAGGGGTCGTAATTGCGCACCGTCTGCTCGCAGCGATATTGCAGCTCCTTGTGGGGCAGATCGAAAAAGCCGCCAATAAAATCGATAAGGTCCTCTTCCAGACAGGCCTGGTTCTGCGAAGTCGGGGGGACGATCTGAGCGTCGGTTATCGTGCCGGCGCCGTCGATATGATAACGATGATAGAGCATGCCGCGCGGCGCCTCCGTCGCGGCGTAGCCCACGCCGGCGCGGGGCTCCACCGGAACGAAAGGCCGGTCGGGCTCTTCGTAGTTCTCGATGACGCGCAGCGCCTCGTCGCAGGCGTAGAGGGTCTCGATCGCGCGGACCATGATGCTGCGATACGGATTGCGGCAGCTTTCGCCAAGGCCGATCTCTCGCGCAGTCTCCTTTGCGAGCGGCGAAAGCTGTTCGAAAGCCAGATTATAGCGGGCCAGCGGGCCCGTGAGATAGGCGCCGCCGCCATTGCGCAGGTGCGAATGCAGCGCCGTCGAATGGGAGACATGCGTCTCCTCGAAATGGGCGTCGTATTCGGCAGGCGAGATATCCAGACCCCTGTTGGAGACGATGCGGCCTTCGTTCATTGGATATTCCGAAGGATGCCACAACGACACGAAAGTGTAGTCGCGCTCGCGCTCCGGAAAGTCGAACGTCGCGACCCAGCGCGCTGTCTCCAAGGCCGCTTCGCGCGCCCATTTCAGCTTTTCTTTGATCGGACCAAGCTCGCGCTTGCGGGGCGTGCGAAAAAAGCCGCCGACGCGCACGTTGATCGGATGAATTTCGCGGCCGCCGAGCAGCTGTAAAATCTCATTGCCGACCTTCTTGAGCTGCAAGCCGCGCTTCACCGCCTCGCCATGGTCGCGCGCCATTTGCACGCCGCCGTCATAGCCCAGGAAATCCGGCGCATGCAGCATATAAATATGCAACACTTGCGACTCGATCCATTCGCCGCAGTAGAGCAGCCGTCTCAATTCGCGCAACGGCCCCTCGACCTTTATGCCGAGTAGATTTTCGAGCGCGTGCGTGGCGCTCATCTGATAGGCGACCGGACAAATGCCGCAAATGCGCGCGACAATATCCGGCGTCTCGGCGAAATGGCGGCCGCGCAAAAACGCCTCGAAGAAGCGCGGCGGTTCGAAAATATTGAACTCGGCGCACTCCACCCTGCCGTCGCGCAGCACGACCTTCAGCGCCCCTTCGCCCTCCACGCGGGCAAGGACGTCAACCTTTACGGTTTTGCGCGTCATGGCGCTCGCTCTCCTTGCGGAAGGGTTCGGCGTTGGCGTTGAAGGTGCGATAGATACGCTCGAGGGTCTTGGAGTCCATGCCCATGCCGGCGAGCCAGCCGCTCAACGAGGGAGCGTTGGGCGTCTCCTTGGGGCCGAAACAGCCATAGCAACCGCGATCGTAGGACGGACATAGCGCGCCGCAGCCGTCATGCGTCACAGGCCCGAGACAAGGCGTCGCCTTCGCGACCATCACACAGACATTGCCCTTCAGCTTGCATTGGATGCAGACGCTGTGCGCCGACGTGTTCGGGCGTCGCCCCAAGAGAAAGGCCGATACGACGTCAATGAGCTGGCCCTTGTTGATCGGACAGCCCCGCAGCTCGAAATCGACATGGACATGCTCCGATATCGCCGTCGAGGTTTCGAGCGTCCGGATATATTCCGGATGCGCATAGACGAGCGACATATATTCGCGCACGTCCGCGAAATTGCGCAGCGCCTGAATGCCGCCGGCCGTGGCGCAGGCTCCGATGGAGACAAGCGTCTTCGAGCGGCGCCGAATTTCGTGAATGCGATCGGCGTCATGCGCCGTGGTGATCGAGCCTTCCACGAGAGAAAGGTCGTAGACGCCTTTGATCTCGCCACGCGTGGCCTCGGGAAAATAGGCGATGTCGATGGCGCCGGCGATGGCGAGAAGCTCGTCCTCACAATCGAGCAGGCTCAACTGGCAGCCGTCGCAGGAGGCGAATTTCCATACCGCTAGGCGCGGCTTTCTGGCCTCCATTTCTAAAGCTCCTTGACGGCAAGAAGGGGTTTCAACCGCGCATAGGTGAAGACGGGGCCGTCGCGGCAAATGAATGTGGGGCCGAGCTGGCAGTGGCCGCAATGGCCGATGGCGCATTTCATATTGCGCTCCATCGAGAGATAGATCGCCTCTTCGCCGAGGCCTTTGTCCATGAGCGCCATGGCGACGAAGCGCATCATCACCTCGGGACCGCACACCATGGCGACCGTTTTCGACGGGTCGATGTCGTGACGCGAGATCAGCGTGGTGACGACGCCGACATTGCCGCGCCAGCCGTCCGTCGCGTGATCGACGGTCACCTCCACGTCGATGTCAAAACGGCCGCGCCAGCGCTCAACCTCGTGGCGGAACAAAATGTCCTCAGGCCGCCGTGCGCCGAAGAGCAACGTGACCTTGCCGTAACGCGCGCGCTCGCCGAGCAGGCGGTATAGCGCGGGGCGCAGAGGCGCGAGGCCAAGTCCGCCGGCGACGACGAGGACGTCCTTGCCCTCCGCCTGCGCCATTGGCCAGCCGACGCCGAAGGGCCCGCGCACGCCGACCGGATCGCCGGCCCCAAGCTGCGTAAGCGCTTTGGATACTGGCCCGACAGCGCGGATCGTGTGAATGAGCGGCCCTTCCGCCGGATCGCCGCTGACGCTGATCGCCGCCTCCCCGACCCCAAAGGCCGTGAGCATGTTGAATTGGCCCGGCGCGTAGAGAAAGCGTTCGCCATTGGCCATGTCGAGCTCCAGCGTCCAGGCGTCCGGCGCGTCATGGCGGCGGCGGCGCACATGGGCGATTTGCGGGACCATGGGGCGCGCGTGCAAGAGAGCCGTCGTCTCGGACATCGGATTTTCAGGCATGGGATCTATAGAGGTCGAGGTATTGCAGCCGCGTCTCGTGCAAGCGCTCGATCAGCACCGGCATGAGGCGCTTCATGATCTCATAGCCGAGGTTGTGGTCGGCCTCGCATTTGTTGCGCAGACACCGCGCATCCATGGAGATGGCGCGGCTCGGCTCGAGCGCCTTGGCGTCATAGACCCAGCGATAGGGCGGCACGAGCCAATTGACGCCGAAAACCTCTCCCGGCTCGATCGTCAGAAAGATCCCCGCGCCGCGCCCGGGCGCCGATACCTGCAAGGCCACTCGGCCTTCCCTGACGAGATAGAACTGATCCGCCGCCTCACCTTCGTGGAAGATGAATTGCCCCGCGTCGAAACGCACGTTCTTGGCGCAGCCCGCGGCAAGCTCGAGAAAATCCTTGTCGAGCCCATGGAAGAAGCGATGTTCGGAAAGGATGCGCTCGAGATTTTCCATCATGGACTCCTCACGCCTTTTCGCTCGCCGCGATGGCCTGCGTTTCTTCCGTGATGTCGATGCCGACCGGACACCAGGTGATGCAGCGCCCGCAGCCGACGCAACCATAGGTCCCGAACTGCTCGTGCCATGTCGCCAGCTTATGCGTCATCCACTGCCGATAGCGCGACGAGACTGTCGGCCGCACCGAACCGCCGTGGATGTATGAATAATCCATTGTGAAGCAGGAGTCCCAGCGACGCGTGCGCGACGATTCGGCGCCAGCGAGATCATTATGGTCCTCGACCGAGGTGCAGAAGCAGGTTGGGCAAACCATCGTGCAATTGGCGCAGGAAAGGCAGCGCTGCGCCACCTCCTGCCAGCGCGGATGCTGAAGATTGCGCATGAGCAGCGCCGGCACGTCTTCTTCCGGCATGTGCCGGCCCATGGAGGCGGCCGTATGCTCCACCGCAGCCTCTGCGGCGTCGATGTCGTTTGACGCCGCCGGACGGCGCGGTAATTCGGCGAGGAGCTCCGCGCCGGCGGGCGAGCCGACCTCGACCAGGAACTCATGCGCGCCCTGCGAAGTCAGCTCCGTCAGCGCAAGGTCGAAGCCTTGCCTTGCCTTCGGGCCGGCGTCCATGGAAACGCAAAAGCATGTCCCCCCGGCCTCGCCGCAATTGACGGCGACGATAAAAGCCCCCTCGCGCTGCGCCTTGTAATGCGGATCGACATAATCGCCGCCCATGAGCACGCGGTCCTGAATGGCGATGGCCTTCAGCTCGCACGCCCGCACGCCAAGAAAAGCGAAATTCTGCGGCTCAACCGGTTCGGCCTCGACCGTGACCTCGTCGCCTTTCCGCTCGGCGCGCCACAGGCGGAGAGCGGGCTTATGAAGAAACTTCTTCCACGAGTGCGGACCGACCGCATAGCCGAAATAGGCGTCGTCGCCCCGTTGAGCCAGCTTGTAGCGGCCTGCCTCCTGCTCGTCCGTGACGCCGCAGGGCAGTTCGTCGAGACTGTCGATGTCATCGTAAATAATGGCGTCGTCGGCGACGGTCGGCCCCACGACGCGCCTGCCCCGCGCCCGGAGCGCCTTTATCAGAGCGCGCAGCCCGTCGACCGAGATCACGTAACGTTCTGGGGAGGCGCCGCTGCTTGCTTCTGGCATCGCTTATTCTTGCGCTTGAGCTTTCGGGAGAGCTGCGAGGGGAGCTTTCCGGAGAGAATGTACCGCGAATATGAACTCAGCGCGACGCCGGTAAAAGTCGCCAAAGGTTAAATCTTACGCGCCACGAGGCGCGCCCGCACCTCGCGCTCTCGCCGCCCAACGGAATCGACATGGACATCGCCGATCGAGCCTACAGGCCGTCCGGCGACGCCGCCAGAATCACTTGGAAGCCGCCGATTTCAGCTTGGAAAGCGCGCGGATCTTCACGCGAACGCTCGCGGGCTTGGCTGCGGCCTTCACCATTTCGCCAGTGGCGGGATTGCGCACGAGCGTGCCGGCCTTGCGCGCCGGCACCTTGCGCAGCGTCACTTTCAGCAGGCCCGGCAAGGTGAATTCGCCGACGCCCTTGGGGTGGACCGAACCCAGAAACACGCCCTCCAGCGTGGCGTAGACCGCCGCCGCCGTCTTGCGCGGCAATTCGTTCTGTTCCGCGATATAGTTGATCAGCGCCGCTTTCGTCATGGTTTCCTTGACCGGACGAATGACAGGCGCCTCCCTGCCGCCGACCTTGGCGGTCGCAGCAGCCCTAGTGGTTTTTGCCTTGGCCATAAGATTTTCTCCTCGTCGCGTTTGGCCGCCTGTTTGCTGCGCGCCCGCGTCGACAATGCAAATTGCTAACGATTTACAGGGTGATTCGCAATCACGCCTTGCATTCATTGCTTATAAAGGAATCTTTTTCCATTGCGCGGCGCGAAAGGGCTGTCTTCGCCGACTGTCGCCGTCGCCCTGATTGAGCGCACAAGCCGGATGAGCGACTTGGAGGAGCTTCTGGCCTCTGGTAGGAATCTCAAAGCAAAAACGAGCGGCGGGAGAGTCAAGCGAATGACGGTTCTTTTCGTCAATGGCGCCGAAATCGACCTCGATGTCGAACTCGATACGCCGCTCCTCTGGGCGTTGCGCGAGAACGCGGGGCTGACGGGCGTAAAATATGGCTGCGGCATTGGGGATTGCGGCGCTTGCACGGTCCATATCGATGGGCAGGCCATCCGTTCCTGCAGCGTGACGGCAGGCGACGCCGCGGGGAAGAAGATCACGACGATCGAGGGCCTCGCCCAGAATGGCGCATTGCATCGGGTGCAGCAGGCCTGGATCGATTTCGACGTGCCGCAATGCGGCTATTGCCAGAGCGGCATGATCATGGCTGTCGCGGCGCTGCTGGCCGAAAAGCCGCGGCCGACCGACGAGGAGATCGACGCCGCCGTCACCAACATCTGCCGCTGCGGAACCTTCCAGCAGGTGCGCGAGGCCATTCACGCCCTCGCCAAGGCCTAAGGGATGACCGACATGAGCAACAGCATCGACACCGGCCGGCGCGGCTTCATCATCGGCGCAGCCTCGCTCGGCGGCGGGCTGGCGCTCGGTTTCGAGATTCCTTTTCACACGGAGCCGGCGAGGGCCGCGCCCCGCACGGCGCCCGAAGTCAACGCCTGGGTTGTGATCAAGCCGGACGATACGGTCGTCATCCGCATCGCCCGCTCGGAGATGGGCCAGGGTACGCTGACAGGTCTCGCGCAGCTTGTCGCTGAAGAGCTCGATTGCGACTGGGCCAAGGTGACGACCGAATATCCGACGCCCGCCGAAAACGCCGCGCGCAATCGCGTCTGGGGGGATTTCTCCACGGGCGGCAGCCGCGGCATTCGCGGCTCGCAGGATTATGTGCGCAAGGGCGGCGCCGTCGCGCGGCAAATGCTCATCCAGGCCGCGGCGAACGAATGGAAGGTTCCCGCAAGCGAGTGTCGCGCGGAGAAGGGCGTCATCACGCATGCAGCCTCCAACCGCTCGACGAGCTATGGCAAGGTCGCCGACGCGGCGGCCAAACTCACGCCGCCTGCCGACGTCGCTCTGAAAGACCCACGCGACTGGAAGATCGCCGGCAAAAGCCTGAAGCGCCTCGATACCGCCGACAAGACGACCGGCAAGATGATCTACGGCGTCGATGTGACCTTGCCGGGCATGCTCAACGCCGCGATCAAGGCCTGCCCCGTGTTCGGCGGCAAGCTCGAGAGCTACGACGAAAGCAAGATCGCCAGTTTCAAGGGCGTGAAAAAGGTCGTGCGCGTCGGGGACGACGCAGTGGCCGTCATCGCCGACAGCTGGTGGCGTGCGAAGACCGCTCTCGACGCTCTGCCCATCATCTGGGACGAAGGCCCGAACGCCAAGGCGTCCAGCGCCGATACGACGAAATGGCTCGCCGAAGGCCTGAGCGACTCGCAGCCGGCCGTCACGGGCAACGAGATCGGGGGGGCGCGCGCGGCGATCGCAAAGGCGCCGAAGATCGTCGAGGCCGTCTATAGCTACCCGCACCAGAACCAGGCGGCGATGGAGCCTTTGAACGCGACCGCGCTTTATACGCCCGAGAGATGCGAGGTCTGGACAGGCACGCAGAACGGCGAGGCGGCGCTGGCGGCCGTCGCCGAAGCCTCGGGCCTGCCGCCTGAGAGATGCGACGTTCACAAGGTCATGCTCGGCGGCGGCTTCGGGCGCCGGGGCTTCACCGACTATGTGACGCAGGCGGTGCTGATCGCCAAAGCGCTCCCGGGGACGCCGGTGAAGCTTCTCTGGTCGCGCGAAGAGGATATGACTCACGGGAAATATCATCCCGTGACGCAATGCAAGCTCACCGGCGCTTTCGACGCCGGCAACAAGCTCACCGCTCTGCATATGCGCATCTCGGGCCAGTCGATCCTCTCCAGCGTGCGGCCGCAAGCGGTGAAGAACGGCGTCGATCCGACGGTGTTTCAGGGGCTCGTGTCGAGCGGCGAGGCGCAGATCGGCTACGACTTCCCCAATCTCCTCGTCGAGCACGCCATGCGCAACCCGCATGTGCCGCCGGGCTGGTGGCGCGGCGTCAACATCAACCAGAACGCCATCTATCTCGAATGTTTCATGGACGAGCTGGCGCATGCGGCGGGGGAAGACCAGGTGGCTTTTCGCCGCAAGCTGATGGCGAAGCATCCCAAGCACATGGCCGTGCTCGACGCCGTGGCCGAGCGCATCGGCTGGAATAGCCCGGCGCCCGAAGGCGTGCATCGCGGCGTCGCCGCCTTCATGGGCTATGGAAGCTATATCGCCGCCGCCGCGGAAATCTCGGTCCCATCCGCGGATAGAATCAAAATCCTTCGCTTGGTCGCGGCGACCGACCCCGGCTACGCGGTCAACCCCGCGCAGATCGAACGGCAGATCGCGGGCTCTTTCGTCTATGGCCTATCCGCGCTCTTCCATGGCCGGATCACCGTGACGGACGGCCGCGTGGAGCAGACGAATTTCGACAGCTATGAGTCGATGCGCCTCAAAGACATGCCGAAGGTCGAATGCATCATTATGCCGAGCGGCGGCTTCTGGGGCGGCGTCGGCGAGCCGACGATCTGCGTCGCCGCGCCTGCGGTGCTCAACGCCTATTTTGCGGCGACGGGCAAGCGCATCCGTTCCATCCCGCTCAAGGATTCGAACATCGGATTCGCTTGAATCGCGCGAGATCGGCGGGCGTATCGACGTCCGCCAATATGCGCGCGTCATCCAAGGGAAGCTCGATGACGCCCTCCATCGAACGCAGAAGGCCCCGCGCGCCGCCATCGCCTCGCAGCGCCGCGAGGCGCGGGACGATCGCGCGCGACAGCAGAACGGGATTGCCGCGCGCGCCGCGATAGGCCGGAACGACGGCGGGACAGCCCGGCGCCTTTTCGAAGGCCGCGATGAGCGCATCGAGGATCGCCGGCTCGACGCCGGGCATGTCGCCGAGCATGATCAGCGCGCCGTCCTCTCCAGCGGCCGCGGCAAGTCCGGTGCGCAGCGACGAAGCAAGGCCGCTCGCGAAATCGGGGTTATGGACGCATATGACGTCGAGGCCGGCAAGCGCCGCCTCGATCTCTTGGCGCCGATGCCCTGTCACGACGACGACGCCGCTCGCGCGCGAGGCCAACGCCGTGCGAACGACGCGGCGCAATATGAGCTCCCCATTCAGCGGGGCAAGAAGCTTGTTCTCTTCCGCGCCAAAGCGCGCGCCGCGCCCCGCCGCCAGAATAACGGCTGCAATCCTCCGCGCGCCGCTCATGCGCCCAGGCCGCAGCTTGCCGAAGACGTCGCGGACAGCGGACGCAGGGGCTTCTGACCGCGCACGAGAACAAGCTCGGCGAGGATCGACGCGGCGATCTCGGCGGGGCTCACGGCGGCGATGTCGAGACCGATCGGCGCGCGCAAGCGCTCCAGCGCGAGGGGCGCCACGCCTAGGGCCTTCAGCCGCTCCGCGCGCCGCGCGTTGGTCGCGCGCGAGCCCAAGGCGCCGACGTAGAAGCAATCCGACGCGAGCGCGAGACGCAAGGCGGGATCGTCGATCTTGGGATCATGGGTGAGAACGGCAACCGCGGTCGATGCGTCGAGCCCGATCGCGGGCAGCGCCTCGTCCGGCCAGCGCGTATCGAGCCGCGCCTGCGGGAAACGCTCCGCCGAGGCATAAGCCTCCCGCGGGTCGATGATGGTCACGTCGAAACCGGCGAGCGCCGCCATGGGCGCGAGGGCTTGCGCGACATGCGCCGCCCCAACGACGAGAAGGCGCGGCCCCGGTTGGTAGTGATTGACGAAAAACCGCCGCCCTTCGCGCGAGATGGTCCGGCTCCGCCTTTCCATAGCCAGCTCATGCGCGCGCATCAGCAGGGTCGCACCGCCATCGAGCGGCGTGATCGTGGCGCAGGGAAGGCGCGCGGCGATTGCCGCGTTGACTTCGGAAAGCACGGCGAGACGCGCCGCGTCGATCCTTTCGACGAGCACCGCAATGCGTCCACCGCAGGAGAGGCCGGAGCGCCAGACGGCGTCGTCGGCGACGCCGAATTCCAGGAAGCGCGGCGCGCCATCGGCGATTGCGTCCTGAGCCGCCATAATGACCTCACCCTCGACGCAGCCGGCCGAAACCGAGCCGAAAAAGGCGCCCGCCTCATCCACGACGAGATGCGAGCCGACAGGACGCGGCGCCGAGCCGAAGGTCTCGACGACGGTCGCCAGGGCGACGCCCCGCCCGGCCCGTCGCCAATTTTCGGCCCGGCGCAAAACGCCCGCGTCATCCACGGGAGCGGAAAGAGTCATCCCATCCACGCGCGTCGCCTCAGCCTCGAACTGATCCGGTCATGAGCCTCATTATAGCAGGCGCTTCATCGCAGCCGCGCCGAATAATTGGAGGCGTTGAGCTTCCCCGCGCAGGCCTTGCGTGCGTAAGTGATGAGATGCTTGGCGAGGATGCCGATGCTGATGACGTCCTCTATGCGGCCTGTCTTGATGCGCGGCCACGCATAGGCCCAGAAGATGCGCCGATAATCCGCGATGACGCCGAGCTTCCAGCAGACTTTGAAGAGCATGACGAAGCCGCGCCGCACATTCCTGGGCGTGGCCTGCCCCCGCGGGCGCGGGCGGCGGTTCGAGAAAGTTTGCCGGGTGACGATTTCGTATCGCTGAAAAAGCCGCGCGGGATCGTAAGCATGGCGCAAGCAGTTGCGCCATGTTTCAACGACCTCCTCATAAGGCCGCTTGAACAACACGTTGGAGTCACGGCTCTCGTCGTCGCAGAGCCGTCCTTCCTTCTCCAGCCGCTCCCACAGCGGCGTCTTCGGCAGCGCCTGAAGCAGATTGATCGTCAGCATGGGAATTTTCGACCGCTCGATGAAGTCGATGATGCGCGCCTCGGTCTGCGGTCCGTCCGTGTCCAATCCGATGATCACGCCGGCGACGACTTCCACGCCATGCGCATTGAGCCGCCTGACGGCTTCGAGGATCGGCACGGTCATGTTCTGCGCCTTGTCGATCGCCACGAGGGCGTCTTCCTCGGGCGTTTCGATTCCGACGAAAATCGTCGTGAAGAACGCCGCCTTGAGCAGCGCGAGCAGATCGTCGTATTTCGCGATGTTGAGCGTGGCCTCGCAGGCGAAGGATAGCGGGAAGGAATTGTTTTCCTGCCATTCGACCAGCGCCGGCAGAAGCTCGCGCAAAGCGCGGCGGTTGGCGATGAGATTGTCGTCGACGAAATAGACGGAGGTCGTCAGCCCGCATTCGCGCAGCTTGTCCAGCTCGGCCACGATCCGTTGCGGCGATTTGAGGCGCGGCACGCGACCATAGAGGCCGGGAATATCGCAGAACTCGCACCGATAAGGACAGCCGCTGGAAAATTGAATCGAGCCGATGAAATAATTCTCGAAGCTGACGAGCTCATAGGCCGGGATCGGGAACTCCTCCAGGGGCGTGCGCTCGCGCGTCTCGAAGACGATTTGCGTTTCCGGCCGAGAGACATTCCGCGCAAGGCGCGCGAAAAGGGCGCGCGTAGCGTCCCCCATCTCGCCGATGTGCAGATAATCGAAATGCGGATAGAACTCCGGACAGGCGGAAACGGAAGGGCCGCCGAGCACGGTTGGCTTGCCGTATATATGCGCCCTGCGCCGGATGCCGTCGATCTGGCGGCGTTGGACATGCATGCCGGAGACAAAGACCGCGTCCGCCCATTTGAAGTCGCGGCCTTTGGCGGGCGTGACATTCTCGTCGATAAAGCGCGCCTCCCACCCAGCCGGCAGGGCCGCGGCGACGACGAGCAGGCCTTGCGGCGGCATGAAGGCGCGCAGCGTCCCGGTGATGTCATAGGCATATTCGAGCGAGCCCAGCGACGGCTCGTAGCGCGGGAAGATGCAGAGGATGCGCCTGGGGGGTCCTATAATTTCCGGTTCCTGCGCAGCAGAAAGACCTTCCTCCGCATGAGAGATATAGAGCATGTTCTTGTCCCGCTTACCTCGAGGCAAGCGCGCCCAACCTGCTGTCGCCGGTCGCGCCGAGACGCTATCATTTAGGGAGGACTCCCGCGAGACAGCATGACCGAAGCTCCAAAAACCATCGATCTCAACGCCGATCTCGGCGAAGGTTTCGGCCCGTGGCGCATGGGCGATGATCCCGCCATGCTCGATCTCGTGACAAGCGCCAACGTCGCCTGCGGCTTTCATGCAGGCGATCCTGACATCATGGCCAAAACTTTCTCGCTCGCCCGCGAGAAGGGCGTCGCCATCGGCGCGCATGTGGGCTTCCCGGATCTCGCGGGCTTCGGGCGCCGCAAGATCGCGATGACGCCTAAGGAGATCGAGCATGCGGTCGCCTATCAGATCGGCGCCGCGCAGGCGCTCGCCGCCTATGCGGGCCACCGCATCGCTTATGTGAAGGCGCATGGCGCGCTGGCGAATATCGCCGAGAAGGACGCCGACGTGGCGGACGCCCTGGCGCGAGCGACGCGCGCGGTCGATCCCGCTCTCACGCTTCTGGCCATCGCGCTTTCCGAGCAGATGCGCGCGGGCGCGCGGGCGGGGCTTAAGGTGGCGCATGAGATTTTTGCCGACCGCGCCTATCTCGACGACGCGAGGCTGCAGCCGCGCGGAGAGCCGGGCGCAGTTATAACGAATTGCGAGGCGGCGATCGCGCGCGTGCGCGAGATGCTGGAAGAGGGCGCGCTCGTCACGACCACAGGCAAGCGCCTGCCGACGCAGATCGACTCCGTTTGCGTGCATGGCGACACCGCCCATGCCGTTGAGATGGCGCAACGGCTTCGCGCGGCGCTCGTGCAAGACGGCTATCGTCTGCGCCCCTTCGTCGAGGGCTGACATGCGCTACCATCGGCCGCGCTTTCTCGATCAAGGCGAGGCGGCGCTGGTCGTCGAGTTCGGCGACGCCGTCGACGCCGCGCTCAACGCCAGCGTCCTTGCGCTCGACGAGGTTTTTCTGCGCGAGCGCCCGCAAGGCGTGACGGAAACGACGCCGACCTATCGCTCGCTGCTGGTGCATTACGAGCCGCTGGAGATTTCCCGTTCGGCGCTGATCGGCTGGATCGAACAGCGCCTCCCCGTCGTCGCGAGCGAAGCGACCCAATCCAGATCCGCTGTGGGGGCGTGGGATCACGTCATCGCTGGCGCCCCTCGCAATCGCGGGGAAACGTGGGTTATCCCCTGCTGTTACGACCCGAAAATAGCGGAGGATCTTATAGAAGCGGCGTCGATCCTCAGCTTGCCGCCGCAAGAACTCGCCGAGCGTCACGCCGCCGCCGGCTACCGGGCTTTCATGTATGGCTTCGCCCCCGGCTGGTGCTATCTCGGCGGGCTGCCCGAGACTCTGGCGATCGCGCGCCGTCTGGCGCCGCGCGGGCCGACCCCCGAGGGCGCAGTGCTGATCGGCGGCGGCCTTTCGCTCATTGCCACCAACCCCATGCCGACGGGCTGGTATGTCATTGGCCGCACGCCGGAGCGGCTCTTTTCGCTCAGGCGAGAGCCGCCTTTCGTCATCGCGCCGGGCGAGGCTCTGCGTTTCGAGCCCATAGACGACGCGACTTTCGCTGCTCTCGACGCGCGGGCGGCGCAAGGAGAAATCATCGCGCGCCGCGAGGCGGCGGTTTGAGCGCACGGCTTCTCATCCGCGCCGCCGGGCCAGGGATCACGGTCCAGGACGCGGGGCGCTTTGGCTTTTCCCGCTACGGCGTCACGCCAGCGGGGCCCATGGATGAAGCCGCCTTCGCCGCCGCGACGCGCGCGGTCGGCGCCGCGGCGGCGATCGAGGTTTCACTGGGAGGCTCCGCCCTGGAGCCGGAGGGCGCGACGCTGGCCGTCTCCGTCGCCGGCGGCGCCTTCGACATTCGGCTGGACGACGCAAAACTTCCGCCGGCCTGCCTTTTTCCGCTCGCGCCGGGGATGCGGCTGACCATCCGAGCGGGGGCGTCCGGCGCCTGGTGCTATGTCGCTTTCGGCGCGCAATTCGATCTGCCGCTAACGCTTGGGTCGCTTTCCACCCACGCCCGCTCCGGCCTCGGCCCGAAGCCCCTCGCGGCCGGCGACGCCTTGCCGCTTGTCAACTTCGCGCCCGCGCCGCACGGCCCTTTTGCCATAGACGCGCCCTGGCTCGCGCCCGACCCCGCACCGATCCGGGTCATGCTCGGGCCGCAGGACGATTATTTCCCGCCCGAGTCCCTCGAAGCTTTCCTCTCCTGCGAATGGCGCGTCGGCGCGCGTAGCGACCGCATGGCCTATGCGCTGGAAGGCCCGCGCCTCACCCATTCCCGTGGCCACGACATCGTCTCCGACGGCGCCGTCATGGGCGCAATCCAAGTTCCGGGCTCGGGCGCGCCTTTTGTGCTGATGGCGGATCGCCAGCCGACCGGGGGCTATCCGAAGATTGCGACAGTGATCGGCGCCGATCTCGGCCGACTCGCGCAATTGCGGCCCGGCGAGGCCGTTCGGTTTCGGAAGGTGGGTTGGCGGGAGGCCGTCGCCGCGCGGACGGCGCTGAGAAGCAAAATGGCGGCGGGAGCGCCGCTTACGCCCCTCGCCGCCGAGATGTCGACCGAAAAATTGCTCGCCGTGAATTTGATCAGCGGCGTGATGAGCGGGAGGGATTGACCCCCTTCCCCTTTACTCAGCCGGCTCTTTCACCAGCGTCGGCTGGCCCGCCGTGGCGGCCGCCCGCGCCGCTTTCCGGCGCTTGCGCCATTTCCACAGCATCATCCACCAGGGATCGCCGACATGCAGGTGATAGCGCAGCGGCGTCTTGATGATGGCGAGCACCAGGCCGATCGAGAACAGGCACCAAACCGCCGGCCACTCGTTGATGTTGCTCGTCGTCAAGCTCGCCAGCCACGGCCCGGCGACCCAGGAGAAGAGTATGAAGCGCCAGCTGCCATAGAGCGACGGGATGAAGAAGGACATCAGCGGATAGCCGACGAAGCCGCGCCCGAGAGTGGCGTTGTCGGCGAGGCTGTTGCCAATGCCGTTGGTCGGCAGCAGCCAGGCGATGTGCCATTCGCCCCTCACAGTGCACAGCATATCGCCGCAGAGCGGCCGGCCCGTCGCGCAATGACCGGCCCAGTCGAAGGGATAGAGCTGGATCAGCATTGAGATGGCGACGACGAAACAGCCGAAATAGGCCCAGGGAGCGATGATCTTCGCACTGTCCTTCGGCATGAAATAGAGCGCCACCGCATTGATGAAAAATGGCTGGAAGGTAATGTGTAGATAACCGAACAGGGTCATCATTTGATTTAATGGCGAGTCGCATTGGTTGAGCACCGAATAGGCGACCGCCTGGAGCGACTCCATGCTGGCGAAATAGAGGAGGCACACCCAGAGCGCGAGCGGTTCGGGGTCCTTTTTGAGCGCGGAATAGGCCGCGCCGGCGATGCCCGTCGCCGCCAATACTGTCGAAGCTTCCCCGCTCCAGCACATGGGTGTCGGTTCCTTTTTGAAGTGTCGTTACGCGCCCCGATACACTATCCGGCGGGCGGCAAAAAGCCCCGCTCGCGAGATCGCCTCAGGCGTCGGGAATCCGCCCCGGGGCCGCGATTTCGAAATGGGCGAATTCGAAGCCCGGCGCGACCGTGCAGCCGACAAGCGTCCAGGCGCCGAGGCTCTTGGCCGACTGCCAGACGCCCGCCGGCACGATCCCCTGGGGGCGCTCGCCGTTCATCAGATCGGCGCCGAGCCTGATGACCCTATGGCGCCCCTCCTCGAAGAGCGACAGCGCTAAAGGCGCGCCGGCGTGCCAGTGCCAGATTTCGGCGGCGTCCACCCGATGCCAGGCGGAGACCTGCCCGGCTGGCAATAGATAATAGATCGCCGTGGAGACCGCCCTGCCCTCGACCTTACGCGGGTCGCGGAAGGTCTCGCGATAATAGCCGCCCTCCGGATGCGGCGCGAGATCGAGCAGGCGCGCGACCTCTTGTGCGGTATGGCTGTCGAGCGCGCGCATCAGGCGAAGCGGTTCTTGCGTTCGCGCATTTCGGCGAAGACGAGGAAAGGATCGGCGCCGTCCATGCCCATGGCTTTCATCACCAGCGGGTCCTCGACGCGCAGGAAGGGATTGGTGGCGTTTTCCAGAGCGACCGTTGTCGGCAAGGTAAATTGGCCCCCTGCGCGCAATTCGTCCACATGCCGCACGCGCTCCCGCAGCATGGGATTCTCGGGATCGACAGTGACCGCGAAGCGGCCGTTCGACTGCGTATATTCGTGCCCGCAATAAATGCGCGTCTCGCCCGGCAGATTGGCGATCTTCTCGAGCGACAGACGCATCTCGTCCATCGTCCCCTCGAAGACGCGCCCGCAGCCCAGAGAGAAGAGCGTGTCGCCCACGAAGACCGCCTCGTCGTCCGGGAAATAATAGACGACATGCCCGGATGTATGGCCGGGAGTCGCGATAACCCGCGCGCGGGAGGCGCCGAGCCGCACCTCGTCGCCGTCCGAAACCGCCTGGTCGAGCGGCGGCAGACGGTGGGCGTCCTTGGCCGCGCCGACGATCTTCATGCCGGGGAAGCGCTTTCTCAAGACCTCCCAGCCGCCGATATGATCGAAATGGTGGTGGGTGATGAGAAGATGCGTGAGCGGCCAGCCGCGTCGTTCGGCCTCCGCCGCGATCGCCTCGCCATCGGGCGCGTCGACGCTCGCGGTCGCGCCCGTTTCGCGGTCATGCGCCAAGAGCCCGAAGTTATCGTTAAGACAAATGAATTGGGCGACCTCGATCGACATAGGCTCTCCTCATTGCCTTTGCATGATAGCGGAGGAACGTGAAATTGCGACTCGCGCTCTCTTGCGCCGCAGCGAGAATAAGCGGATGATCCGGCCATGGCGCTGGACGTGGTCGAGCTTCGGGCCTTTTACGAAACCGCCCTGGGCGAGGTTGCCCGCCGCGTCGTGGGGCGCCTGCTGCGCGCGCGCTGGGAGGATCACGCCGGTCTGCGCGTGCTGGGCATGGGCTATGCGCCGCCCTATCTCGACAGTTTCCGCGAAAAGGCGCAGCGCGTGCTGGCCTTCATGCCGGCGACCCAGGGCGTCATGCATTGGCCGCTGGACAGCCGCTCGGCCACGGCGCTGGTCGAAGCCTCCATGACGCCGCTGTCAGACGCCAGCATGGATCGCATCCTGATCGTTCATGCGCTGGAATTCGAGGAGCATCCGCAGGATTTGCTCGAGGAGATCTGGCGCATTCTGGCGCCGGGCGGAAGAGTTGTGATCGTCGCGCCGAGCCGCACCGGCCTCTGGGCGCGCCTCGACACCACGCCCTTTGGCCACGGCCATCCCTATTCGCGCGGCCAGTTGCAGACGCTGCTGCAGGAAGCGCAATTCCTGCCCGTGTTCTGGGGCGAGGCGCTTTACGTGCCCCCCTTCCAGCGCGTGACGCTGCTGCGCTCGGCCCCCGCCTTCGAGCGCATCGCCGGACGTTTTTCGCTGCCGGGCGGCGGCGTGCATGTGGTGGAGGCGACAAAGCAGCTCTACCGCCCCATCGTCCGCCGCGCCGTGCGGCGCATCCCGCAATTCGTGGAGCCGGTGCTGGAGCCGGCGCTGGAGCCGGATGGGGCGGAGCCGGCGTGATCGGGCATTCGGGAACGGGCGGGCGTCATCGCCCTACTACAACGCCTTAAACCCGCAGGTTCGAGTCCCTGCATAGATTGTAATGCTTAGCGGCTTGAATTGAACCCGGCCAGCGATAGGTCAGGGGCGCCATCTCTCAAAGTGGAGGCGACCATGACAGAGCAGACGCACGCTTTTCAGAATTGGGCAAAAGAGAGGATTGATGAGATGGATGCCGCCTTGGCGTCGCTCGAACCCAAAGCAAAGCAGGCGCAAGCCGAAGCCAAAGCGAAAGCCGACCAATTGGTTTCGGACCTCAACCAGCGGCGTGATCAATTTCGATCCAAAGTGGAGGAGCTGGCTCGAGCGGGGGAGTCGGCCCTGCAAGCCAGCAAAGCGCAATTGGAGACGCAGTGGAACGGGTTCGAGTCGCAGATCAAAACCTACTTCGAGACTGTCGGTCATCAGATGGAGCAGCAACAGGCCACATTCCGGGACGTCGCAGCGGCGCAAGCAAAGGCTTGGCGCGAGACGGTAGACAGCATCCATGAAGAAGTAAAGAAAAGGGCGGCCGCAGGGCGCTCCGACGTCGACGCCGTCCTCAAGCAGATGAAGTCAAATGCAGAGCAGGCTGAAGCACGATTGCAGAAGCTGAAGCAGGCGGGCGGCGAATCCTGGGGCGCGCTGAGCGCGGCCTTGTCGGAATCGCGTAAAGCCTTCGATCGAGCCAATCAGGAGGCGTGGGACGCCCTCAGGCGCGCGGCTCCTCCGCAGGCTTGAGGCTATGTGATGCGATGCCGGGCGCGCCACGGCGCGCCCTTCCGTCACAGGACCTGGAGGATGGCTACCTCCGCCCAAACTCCACCTTCACCCCAAAGGCCTGCGCCAAAAACAGCGCCCCATGGATCAGCCCCGCATTGTCGATGCCGTGCCCCAGCCCGGCGGACAAATGCCACTGCATCGGCACATTCATATCGGCGAGCGAATTGGCGGAGAGCATCAGCGCCTCGACGGGGATGAGGTCGTCCTCCTCGCCATGGACGAGCAGCACCGAGGGTGGCGGGTTTTGCGGGAGCCGCTCGGCGCCGGGCTGGTTGGGGCCCAGCACCAGAATGCCGGAATAGCCGAGGATGGCGCGCGGCGCCTTGGGCCGGCGCAGGCCGGTATGCAGCGCCATCATCGTGCCTTGGCTGAAGCCGACGAGCGCCAGCGAGCGCTCGTCCAGGCTGCGCTTTTCTAGCTCCGCATCGAGGAAGGCGTCGAGCGTCGGGCGGGCGGCGATCACGCCGCGCCAGCGCTCGTCGGGGTCGCGCATGGTGAGTGGAAACCACTGCCGCCCCATGGGCGACATGGCGCAGCGCTCCGGCGCATGGGGCGCGACGAAATCGGCGTCCGGGAGGAAGGAACGCCACTGGCGTCCGATCTCGATAAGATCGGCGCCGTCCGCGCCATAGCCATGAAGAAAGACGACGAGCTGTCGGGCCCTGCCCGATTTTGCCGCCACTCTCGGACCATCGATCGCTGTCGCCATCTGTCGCGCTCCCCTTTTCGCGGATTAGCTCTCGCGAGTACGCGCGCGAAGGTCAAGAGCGGATAATCGACGGCGGCGTCGCCGTTCCGTCAATGGGCCAAAGCAAAGCGCAGAATCTTGAACGCAAAAACGAACGCCCCGGCAAGCGTGCCGTGCCTCACCATGGTCATCGCAATGAAGATATGATCGGGCCTCATGATCGTTCCTTACTTTTCCAAATACACGCAAAGCCGCGCGCAGGCGTCTGCACGAGCTGCTTCGAGAGAGACGTTTGTTGTTCAGGTTCAGGGCTTCCGCGTCTCGACGGGCCCATTGCGAAAGGCGCGCCACGGCGCCCTCATTCGACTGAGCGATTTCGTCGCACCCTTTTTGGCGCCGTCATTCGCTGCTCGAAACCTGTGAGCGCGAGTTAGCCGCGCGCCGGCGCGTTTGCAAGCGAGAGCCTTCGCAATTTTCCCCTTCGCGACAATATGTCACCGTGTGCGCCGTAGAGCCGCACGTGAAGGGAAGAGAGGCTTTTAAATGCCGAAACTCTTGATTTTGATTGGCGTCGCGCTCATTGCGATCGGCCTGGCGTGGATGACCAGCGAGCGCCTGGGCGTCGGCTTGGGGCATCTGCCCGGCGACATCGTTTTCGAGCGCGGAAATCTGCGCATTTATATTCCGATCGCGACCTCGCTGTTGCTGAGCGTCGCGCTCAGCGTGGCATCCTGGCTCATGAATCGATAGTTCATCGCCTTTTGACAAACTCCTGCTTCAACCGCCAAATTGGCGGCAAGGGAGAAAGGCGATGGATCATTTGTTCAAAGGACTCTGGGAGCCGCCGTTTTTCTCATCGCCGCGCTCGATAATCCGTTCCGGGGCGGCGCGACGGTCGACCCCGCGCTTATTCTCTATCACTACTTTGACAGTTTAGGTTCGACAAGGTCGTCGATGGGTTTCTCACAATGAGCACATCGCTTTGGCGGAGGCCGCGCGAAGAGGTCGAGTATGGCCTGTCGGATGGCGGGCATGCTTGGTTGTGACGCCAGCCCCCCGACTCGAAATCCGCCGGCCACGAGGCGCAATCCTTAGTAAGGCCCGCTCTCGTCGTTTGCGCGATGGCAATGGGCCGATTCATTTCCGGGAGACGGCTGTTTTCGCCGCGAACATGCGGATCGAAGTTCATCACTCCACTCCGTTGATCTGCGGCAAGGACGCGAGCCACTGGCGAATATCGTCCGCGATAACGACAGTGCGGCGGCCCGCCTTGCGCGCCTTGAGAGGGCGGGCCTTGATTTCCTCGTAAACCGCCGTGCGGCCGAGAGAAGTGATGCGAGCGGTTTCCTCGATCGAATACGCGAACTGATCGAAGAAAGGCGCGCCTCCGCCGTCATAGGGCGATCGCTGTTCGGGAGGGATGGGGGGGCATGTCGCTGCTCCACGTTCGTTGTTGTTCGACGACGTGGACGGACGATGCACCGAAGCCCCGGTCGCAGGTCTATCCCGCGCTGCCTCTACCTAATAGAATTTGCGTAGGTTGCGTAATTCTGCGCGGCTTTGCGCAACTCTGCGTGCTCTGGCTTGCCGCTGTAGGCAATCGCTATGGCTTCGGTCATCGTTCGCGACGAAAAAGCCGGAATGTTGCGCGCCTTATCGTCGTCTTCGATCATTTTCGAGAGGTCTTTGTTGCTGCGCGTTGGCCTAACGGGGAAATGAGCGAGCAACCACTCGGCGACGCCAACCGACTTCGTCGCAGACGGTGTTCTCGCTCATGCAGCGCTCGCGTGAGCGAACGGACGGGAAGACAAACTTGCCGCGCCCGGTGATGGCGTAAAGCTCGCGCAGGATCGCCATGGCGCGCGGCGCGAGGGGGACGCGGTGCGGGCGGCGCATCTTCATCTTCTCGGCGGGGATGGACCCAGACCGCGCCGTCCAAGTTGACCTCCGCCCACTCGGCCGCTCGAAGCTCGCCGGGGCGCACGAAGGTAAGGGCGAGCAAATTCGAGAGCGGCGCGCGTCTCGGGCGCGCCCTCATAGTCCGCGATCGCCCGCAGGAGCCCGAGCCCCCTCGGCCACGCGCGTTGCGAGGTCCGCATCCACATCGATCAAATTGGCGAGCACGCGTTCGCGGATTGTGCGGCAGCGTGACCTTCGGCAGTTCAAAGACGAGTGCGGCGCGCACATGCGTCTGTTCCGTCTCGCTCTGCGAGCGATAAAAAGCCGAGCTTGACTTTAGTGATCCGCAAACGTCTCGGAACGTATGCGCGACTTCGTTCCCGAAACCGGGCGCGGATGGGTGACGAAGCCGCGCTCGGTCTCTCGTGGCCCGACTGGTTCGCCAACCTCCGCGAGTCGGAGCCCGAGCCGTGCCGTGCCGCGCCCCGACCGCGAGTGCTCGGCGCCGGCGTTGCTCACGTGATGACAGGCTGGCCGAGCTAACCTGGCGCTCAGTCGCCCGTGCCGCTCTTGGTCTGCGGCCTTAGAGAGATGTCACGGTCACCGGCCTTGTGTTGAATTGAGCCCTCCGTTCGACCTAGCTTTTTGCTGATTTGGTTAGCCGTGAGCTGATCAGCCGCGAGTTGCTTGAGTTCCTCGATATTTTCCCTGGTCCATTCCCTGCTCGGATTTGGAGCGGTCTCTAAGGCACTACATAAAGTCGAGATCACGCTCTGGACGACCGCGTTTTCCTCTTCGAAAAAAGCCCCCTCTTCTCGCCCGAGTTCGTCGGAAGATTCGGGCTCGCAGAGTTGCTGCCTGATATCGCAGAGTCTTTCGTTCCGGTTCAGCAAGGTTCTAAGCAAAATCTCGGCGTGTTCCCGACTAAGCGTGAGCGTGATTTCTCCTGTCATCGTTTTCTCCTCGACGCTTCTCCAGATGGTGCACGAAGGGAGCTGCCGACAGACATCTCTGATTTTATTTCGGAATTGTTCAAATGGCGCGGTCTGAGCCGCGCGCCTGAAGTTTGTCGTCTCCTCCTCGGCTGGGCCAGTGACCCGCCCACATCAGTAGAAAATTGGGCCGCCGGTTTCATCTGCGCCCGCACTCCAAAACCCTGATCACAGCCAAGCGTTGCATCAATGCTACCCAACGCCCGCCTGCCAACTTCTACTAAGCAAGTTCCACAATAGAGTAAGGTCGATCGAGGCGTCGGCGCTCAAGCGCCAGCTACGGTGCTCGGTCAACGGCACTAGGTCGGCTGACGTCCGCCCGGCTAGGTCACGATGAGCGAGCGGGATGGCAGGTGCGGGCTTACGCGCTTGTACTGGCTTGTACTGGAAGAATGCTGAGCCCGAACATGCCCAAGCAACTGCTTGCAGCGGCAGAGCGGCGCCGGAAGTATCGCCAGCGGCGCGCTCATCACCTTCCGCCGCCTTGCGGAGGCGGCGAGGCCGGCGCTTGACGGTGGAAGCCCCTTTTCTGGGAACAAGTCGGATGATGCTGCGTTTCTCTAATTAACCCTAAAAAAGAGGAGGGCGAAATGTCCCTCACGAGGATCGACCACGAAGTCCACCGCGAGGACCGTGGCTTCTCCTTCTACATGCGTATCGTCGGAACCGAACAGAACGTCCGCGTCTTCGTCGCCGACGATGCGCTATGCGATGAGGCCGGCGAGGGAAGGCGAGCTCAATTTGGCGCCGACGAAGAAGCCTTCGAGGCGATTGCAAATTCCCGGCACTCAAGTGGGCGTGTGTCAGGAGACGGCTTTATTACGGTCACGCTCGCCGATCTCGCATCAATCGACTAGGAGCTCGAGTAAGGCCAAGCGGCCGCCGATGCTTGGGCTACGGTGTCCGATCTGGATCGATTTCATAGAGGATGGAGGTTCTCATAGCCCAAGTTGGACTCTCAACTTCTCCTATCTACCAGCGCCCGCCTCCCAGGTCGGGCGCTTTTTTCGACCTCTCATGTCGCATCTGCATGGAGTCGCCGGTAGCGCCAGGCAACCGCTGGAAACGCTTGGTGTCGATTGGCGCTTCAATCCAGACTCGGGACCGAGTCTCTGAACTGAAATGCCTTTTTTAGCTTGGGCCTCAAGCGAACATGGTCTCCTTTTCAAGGGAAGTTTGACCACATATCGGCAATGGACCCCTGCACCCCGACAGAAATCACGCCAGGCCAGCGCGGAAGCTCGGCCCAGCGCTGGCACATCGTTAAGCGTTGAGTTCACAAGTCCCTGAGAGCTGCACCCAGCTGCTAACAAGATCGAAAGAGTCGTTGCTCTTGTAGCTCTTGGGTTTTGGGTGCTTCATTAAAGTATGTGACCACCCGCCCTAGCCCTAGCCCTAGCCCCCGTGCGGGCGTTGCCCTGAGTTGCCCCTGCGGATCGCACGATTTGTCGGAGTTGGGAAACAAAGCCCTGTGCAGGCGGTTTTACTCTTATCGAGCTATGGGAAATCTCAGCTAGGGGTCCACTGCTCAGGTTGTGGCTCCCTTCATATGGTATGCGCCCATGACTCTCTCGCGGGCGGGCTTCGGGTCAGCCGCGCTTCAAAAACCTAGTCAGAACCGACAGCTGGACACCGTGGCCGACATCGCAGAGAAAATCCACGCGGAAATCAGCAAATGGCAGTCATGCGCGGGCGGGAGGATATCTGAACAAGGCAAGCAAATAATAGTCGCGGCCGTGAGCGCCATTGTCTACGATCCGCATCCTGGCTGGCGTTTCCCCTCAGGAATGGAGCCATGGCCGACCCTGGAAGATGCCTTGGTGGAGGTGCAACAAGACGCCATAAGCAAATTAGGGCCGGCATTAGATCAGATTGCAGCCAGGTCTCCAGACGGCAAGACGATCAATACCTTTGAGATGCTCCATTCATTCCATGACACCCTGCAGGTCTTGTGCCCGTTCCAGAAAGAATGACGCCGACGCCGCTAATAGTAATGCGCGGCGGATATAAGTCGCGGCACGGGCGCTTGCGCGGTCACCATCGAGATCGGCTTACCGCGCGCATGGGGAGCGGACCCGCCGATCGCGCCTATGTCTATGCCCAAAATCGAAAATCCGAGCAGCCGCTCGCCCGTCTCGCCGGCTTCACGGACGTCGTGCAGGTCGATGGCTAAGCGGCTATCGCGCGCCGGAGCAGAGAAACAGCGTTTCAGCGCGAGCTACCAGGTCGAACCTTATCTAGCTAGCTACCCGGTTTCGCGGCGCGCCCGCCCGCCTCCCTCACAATCGCCAGAAGAGCGGCTGGCTCCACCGGCTTCACGAGATGCTGATCGATCCCCGCCTCCCGCGCGAGGGCGCAATCGGCGGGCGCGCCGTGGCCGGTGACGGCGATCAGCACGGCGTTCGACGTCGCGCGCAATCGTCGGGCGACCTCGTAACCATTCAAGTCCGGTAGGCCAATATCCAGCAGCACGACGTCGGGGCGTTGCTCGGCGGCGGCTTTCAGCGCGCTTTGGCCATTCCCGGCGACGAACACATGATGACCGTCGAGTTCGAGCATGAGCTTCGAGGTCTCCGCCACGTCAGGATTGTCTTCGACAAGGAGCACGCGTCGGCTTACGGACGCCTTTTCGCCGGTCGAGCCTTCGCGCAACGGCTCGACCTTCTCTCCATCCGACTTCATGAGCGGGAGCCGAACGATGAACTCGGCGCCTTTTCCAAGTCCTTCGCTACGCGCCTCGACGGAGCCGCCGTGTAATTCCACGAGCCGCTGCACCAAGGCGAGGCCGAGGCCGAGGCCGCCGATCTGGTTTCGAGACGAGGGCTCGGCGCGCATGAAGAAGCCGAAGACTCTGGGCAAAGTCTGCGCGTCGATCCCGACCCCATTATCCGCGACCGACAACAGCGCGTCGCGGCCGTCCTGCCGCAGGGCGACACGAATGCGACCCTTTTCCTGTGTGTATTTCTGCGCGTTGTCGAGCAGGTTCGTGAAGATCTGCACGAGCCGCACTTCGTCGCCATTGACGAAAAGCGGCCGCGGGTCTTCCCCAATGTCAAGTTCCTGTCCGCGTTGCTCGATGGAGGATTTGGTCGTCGCGAGCGACGCCTTGAGGACATTGCGCAGGTCGACCCGCTCCATCGCGAGCTTCATCCCCTCGCCCGATCTGATCTTGGCGATGTCCAGCAGGTCGTCGACCAGTCGCGCGAGATGCGTCAACTGGCGTTCGCAGATTTCACCTAGTCGCCGAAACTCTGCGTCCTGCGGCAGCCGTCTTTCGATGATGGCGACGGCGTTGCGCAGCGGCGTGAGCGGATTGCGCAGCTCATGTCCAAGCATCGCCAGAAATTCGTCTTTGCGCCGATCTGCTTCACGCAGCATCTCCGATTCACGCTGGGAATTTTCCGCCAGCCGCTTTTCCGTGATGTCCGTGTTCATGCAGACCCAGCCGCGTATCGCGCCGGCCTCCGAACTCAGAGGCGCGGCGCGAATCTGGGTGCAGCGCCACTCGCCACTTTTCTGCCGCAGGCGAAACTCGGCTTCGAGCGGCTGGTGCGTCGTCATGCAGCGTCGCCACTCGGAGAGGAACGACCTCCGATCGTCGGGATGCACCGCATCGAGCCAGCCTTCTCCCTGTCTCTCCGCCGCTGATTGGCCGGTGAAGGTCCGCCAGCTCGGCGAGTCCTCGACGACCTTGCCCTCAGCGTCGGCGGTCCAGACGGTCTGGGCGTAGGCGGCCACGAGAACGCGGAAGATTTCCTCACTGTTACGCGCGTCGAGCTCCGCCTTCTTGAGCTGCGTGATGTCGACCAGCGTGATGACGACGCCTTGCGCCTCCTCGGAGGTGGATCGGTAAGGATTGACCCGGCTGAGATACCATTCGCCGCCCCCGCTCTGGATCTCGCGCTCGACTGGCGTCACCTTTTCGAGGACGCGCATCGCGTCCTGGTCGAGAAGGTCGTATCCAAGGCCATGGCGCAATTCCGCGAACGGACGCCCCTGGTCGCTGGCGCGAATATTGAGCAGCGCCTGCGCGCGCGGCGTCGCGCGCATTATGCGAAGATTCTTGTCGAGGAAGAGCGTCGCAATATCCGTCGCGGCCATCAGGTTCTGCAAATCGCTGGTGAGCTGGCTCAGCGCCTCGACCTTGTCGCGGTTCTCCTGATTGACGGTCTGCAGCTCCTCATTCATCGACTGGAGTTCTTCCTTGCTGGTCTCCAGCTCCTCCATCGTCGAGCGCAACTCCTCATTGACGGATTGCAGCTCTTCATTGGTTGCGCGCATCTCCTCCTGAGAGGTCTCATATTGCTCGATGACCGTATGTAGACGGTCCCTGGTCTCCTCGAGTTCGGCGCGCGCATCCGCGGCGTCCTGACTCAAGGGAGCGGACGGCACGGCGTCGGACGCTTCGGACTCGATGAAGATGACGAGATTCAGGCTGCCGGTATCGGCATCCGTGGAGGGCTGCACATAAAGGACGACCTGCCTTGCCCTGCCATCGATCTGGATCGGAATAGGCCGCGTCCTGCGGCTCTCGCCGTGTTCGACCGCCGCATGTAGCGCAGCGCGCAATTCCACGCACAATTCCTCGCGGGCAAGTTTGAAGATGCTTCCCGACAGTTCGCCTCCGGGGATCCGCAAGTACCGGCCGGCGCGTTCAGACGCATGGACAAGACGATAATCCTGATCGACAAGGATACTCGGCGGCGCAAATCGCTCCACAATTTTTTGATGTAGCAATCCGTAGCTTCCCCCTCCCTCCACGCGCGAATTTGCGGGCTCGACGACGCCGTAGCGTCGCAATGTCTGGGGAAACACCGGCAGCTTCGGCTCCGGAGCCGGCACGTTGCGGCGGCGATACAGACAATGCTGCTTGCTCTCCAGCTGGAAGAGCCCTCCTCGATCGATGGATTCGGACGGACCGAGCAGAAGCACCCCTTCGGGCCTAAGCGCGTAATGAAACAAGTCGATGACGTCGTGCTGCAAACCACGCTGGAGATAGATCAGAAGGTTGCGACAAACGATCAGATGAAGCCGGGAAAATGGCGGATCACGCAGCAAGTTGTGAACCGCGAAGACGACGACCTCCCGCACCTCTTTGCGGATTCGATAGCCATTGTCTTCCTTCACGAAGAAACGCCGCAGACGCTCCGCAGGGATCTCCGCCTCGATCGAGTCGGGATAATGGCCGTCTCGCGCCAGACGCAGGGAGGGCTCATGAAGGTCCGTCGCGAAAACTTCGATGCGAGGGGGATCGGTGACGCGTGCTGCATGCTCGAGCAACAGCATCGCAAGACTGTAGGCTTCTTCCCCCGTTGCACATCCGACCGACCATACGCGGATGGTGTCGGCGGATGTCTTCCCCTTGAACAGCTCCGGAACGATTTCTCTCTCGAGATAGGCGAAAACCTCCGCGTCGCGGAAAAACTGCGTGACGGTGATAAGAAACTCATCGGCGAGGAGACGGGCTTCGTTGGGATCGCTGCGCAGGAAGTCGAGATAACTCTCGAGCAGCTCTCTCTGGCTGAGCTGCATTCGACGTCGAATTCTGCGGGCCACGGTCGAGGTTTTGTATTGGGAAAAATCGACGTTTGTGCGCGCCCGAACTTCGACAAGAATTTCCTGAAGAAGTTCGCGATCCTTATTCTTTTCCTTCGCGTCTGATTCCTCCGGAAGCTCGATTCGCGGCCGCATCGTCGCGAGGCGCAAAAAATGCGCCGGCATCTCTACGACCGGCAAGATGAGATCCACGAGCCCGGTGGCGATCGCATTCTGAGGCATGGAGCCGAACTGCGATTCGCTCGGCTCCTGTGCGATGGTGAGCCCCCCGAACTCCTTGATGACCCGCACGCCGTAACTGCCGTCCGCGCCGGTGCCGGAAAGCACCACGCCGACGCAACGGTCGCAGTGGGTTCTCGCCATCGTTTCGAAGAAATGATCGATCGCGGATCGATCCTGTATGCGCCGATCGATTTTAGAAGGCCGAAG
>DATBRF010000130.1:0-7750 GCA_036560425.1 Methylocystis sp.
CTCTGACGCTCCTGTCGCCGAGCATGGCGATCCATGCTGGTCTGCTGCCCTTCGACATGCGCTTCGAGGCCTTGCTCGCTATATCGAGCCTCTGCATCGGACTTTGCTTTCTGGCGGGCTATTCCATCGCGGAGCTCGGGCTTCAGGCGCCCCGGGTCGCGCGTCACTGGCTTGGCTGCGGCCTCGTGACGCTGTGCATTGGCGCCGCCCTCTATCTCGAGTCGCTTTATGTCGCGACCGGGCGGCCGCAGCCCGACTGGATGCGCTTTGCGCCCTTCTATGTGCTGATCTCCAGCCCATGCCAGGAGCTGGTCTGCCGCGCGATCCCCAAGCTGATCGCCGACAAGCTGCAAATCGGCGGCGGGCGCTACGTGCTCTTTTCGGCGGCGACCTTTTCGCTGATGCATGTCGCCTACGGCGACTCGCTTTTGCTTGCCAATACTTTTTTTGTTGGCCTCATCTGGGCGGCGGCCTATCGGCTCACTCGAAACATCTGGCCGGTCGCGGCGTCGCATGCCGCCGTCGGCACCCTCGCCTTCTGGCTGGGAATCGCCTGAGCTAGACCGCATTCCGCAAAAGTTGACAGACTTTTGCGATAAGAATGCGCTCCAGATCTTTGATTTGGCGCGATTTCTTGTCGCTCGCATGATTCCATGCGAGCGGAAAGCGCGCTAGGCCGGTCCGCGCTTGATCGCCGTGGTCAGCAGCAACCAAAGCACGACGGCGTTCAGTGTGTGCCAGACGAAATGCGCGCCATAAGCGAAGGCGGCGCAGATGTCGCGATCCACGGTCCGGAATACGAGAGAGATGGCGAATGTCGCCGCAGCGAGGGCGAGACCCTGAGCGCTCTGCCGGTCGCGAGAACCGAGCAGCGCCGAAAATGACGCTAGCGCGGCCAATGCCGGCAGATAGGCGATCGAGCCGTTGAGCCCCGTGAAGGAGGCGTCGATTGCGACGCTCGCCGCCGCGAAAGCAATGGTGATCCCGGCCGAGGCCCAGGCCCGCAGGCCAAAGAAGCGACGCAGCGCCAAAAAGAAATAGCCGTAAATGAAGACGGCGATCGGAATGACGTCGAGCAACATGGCGCCGCGCGTCGCCACCGTATGGAAGATGAAGCTTCCGACTCCCACGCTCAATGTCACGCCAATGAGAGCCATCGCCGCAACGTCTCCCTCGGGGCGGCGTCGCAAAAGCCCGTAGGCCGCCGCGGCTGCGATGAGGAAGCCCGCGTTTGAGACGGCGTTCAGCGGCTCGGCCCAGAACCCGCCGTCGAGACGTTCGCAATAAGCCAAGACGGGTTCACGCAAATCCATCGATCTCTCCTACAAGGACGACTTGCTCTTCCCCGACTCGAGTTTCGTGAAATGCACCAGCACATCGGCGCCGTCTTCCGGCGGCGAGGCCAGGCGCGCGCGGAACGCGATCTTCTCGCCGGGCTCCAGCCGCGCCTTGGGCGCCGGCGTCGTCCAGCTGTAGCGATCGAGCCCGTTCGACCCGCGCACGGCGAGCGCTATGGCCGGAACGGCGGTTTGTTCGCGGCGGACATTGACAATCTCGCCCTCGGTGACGAGCACCCTGCGCGCGCCGTCCATCGCTATTCGTGAACGCACGTCGCGCAATTCGAGCCCCACGAGATTGACGGGCATTCCGAGCGCGCGAAAAGCGGTCGCCGTGGGCGGGAGGATACGGACGATGCGCTCGCGCATGGCGATCAGCGCGGCGGCGCCCAAAATGACGGCGACGAGGGTGGCGATGATCGGCGCGCGGTCCCGGCGGGGCTCGGGTAGCGCGCGCGCCGCCGGGCGCGCGGGACGGCTCCATAGCTCGTCATAGCTCAAGGCGGCGCGGAGTTCGCTCGACGCTTCCGCTGAAATCTCCCGCATCGCGCTCGGGTCGTTGCCGTTCCTCTGAGCAAAACTCATTGATCGCGCTCCGCTTCCGACGATACGTGCGTGGCTTTTTGCTTGGGGCCAGCTGGAGGAGTTCCTCAACCCGATCGCCTCGGCCTCATTACCAGCAATTATGGTTAAGGACGCGTGAACTGTTATTCTTGTAAGCTGATTCACCTGGCAAAACAGCGCCGCTTTCGCGCGGCTGGTCGGTCTGGAGCGGCAATGCTGTGTTGAGCTTCGAGAATGTCGGCCTGCGCTATGGCGTCGGCCCGGAAACGTTGCGCGACATCACCTTCAACATCGCGCCGCGCTCTTTCCAGTTCCTCACCGGCCCGTCGGGCGCCGGAAAGACCACGCTGATGCGCCTGATCATCATGGCGCTGAAGCCGACGCGCGGGCTCATCAATATTTTCGGTCGAGATTCAGCGACTCTCGAAAAGGACGAGATCACCGAGACGCGTAGACAGATCGGCGTGGTGTTCCAAGACTTCCGGCTGCTCGACCATTTGACGGTCTACGAGAATGTCGCGTTGCCGCTGCGCGTGCTCGGCCGGGAGGAGGCAGGCTATCGCTCGGAGGTCATCGAGCTGCTGAAATGGGTTGGCCTCGGCGAGCGAAAACACAGCCTCCCGACCGTGCTCTCCGGCGGCGAGAAGCAGCGCGCGTCGATTGCGCGGGCGCTAATCTCGCAGCCCAAGCTCCTTCTCGCCGACGAGCCGACCGGAAATGTGGACCCGACCCTTGCTCGCCGCATTTTGCGTCTCTTCGTGGAGCTGCACAAATCCGGGACGGCTGTGGTGATCGCAACCCATGATCTGAGCCTGATGGACCAGTACGAAGCCGCGCGGCGCCTCGTGCTCGCGGACGGCCGCCTGCATATTTTCGAGTGAAGCGGATGGCGCCGCCGCCTCTCCTTGCCGCCCTCCTCGCCCGCGCCGGCGCCCTGCGCAAGCAGAATGGCGCCGCGGAGGAAGACGCCCCGGCCTTCCGGTCGCCGCTCGTGCCGACGGATTCCGTCGCCGGCAGATCGCTCGTCATCGTCATCGCGATCATGACCTTCCTTGCGGCCCTCGCGGCGGGCGCCGCCCTGCTCGTCTCGCAGGCCAGCGTCGAATGGCGCGCGGAGGCGTCGAGCGAAGCAAGCCTCCAGCTTCGTCCGACGCCGGGACGCGACATGGAAGCCGATCTCAAGAAGGCGGCGGAAATCTTACGAAACACTCCCGGCGTGCGCGACGCGCAAATCTACACAAAGGCGGAGTCGGAAGCCCTGCTCTCGCCCTGGTTGGGAGAGGGCCTCGACCTCTCGGAGCTGCCCACGCCCCGGATCATTGTGGTCAAGCTGGACCCCAAACAGCGGCCCGATCTTTTGATCCTGCGCGCCGATCTCGCCGAGGCTGTCCCGAGCGCGGTGCTGGACGACCACCATCTCTTTCTGGAGCGCCTGGGAGACATGGCGCGCGCGGCAGTCGCCGTCTCGGCCTTGATCTTCATCCTCATTGTGGGAGCCATGGGCATAGCGGTCGCTTCCGCGACGCGCGCGGCGGTCGCGACCAATCGCGAGATCGTGGAGGTGCTGCATATCGTCGGCGCGGCCGACACATTCATCGCGCGCGAGTTCCAGCGCCGCTTCCTGGCGCTGGGCCTGCGCGGGGCCGCGATCGGCGGCGGCGCGGCGATCGCTTTCCTGTTGCTCGCGCGGATCCTGACGCGCAGCTGGCGCGCCACCGCCGGCGCGGAGCAACTGGAGGCGATGTTCGGCGATTTCTCGATCGGGCCCGAGGGCTTCGTGATTATCCTCATGCTCGCCGGCGGCATCGCGCTTGTCACGGGCTACCTCTCACAGGCGATCGTCTTGCGCCATCTGCGGCGGCTCGGATGATGGCCCTCGCCCGGACCGCCCATTTATGACCATATATCTGTCCAGGAATCGCGCCTCGATGCGCGGGCGGCAAAAGTTTGGGAGGAACGGCAAGGTGATGGCGCGGGAGCGCCACGCTGGCGCTGAAGACGCCATGTTGGGGCGCGCCGTCGCCACCGTGGCGCTGGGCGCGCTTGCGTTCGGCTGCATGCTGTTTGCCGCGGGCTATGTCTGGTTCGCATTGTCCCTGGCGCGCCTTGAGCCGCGCCTGACGGTCAAGGCCGAGGGGATCGTCGTCTTCACCGGCGGGTCGGACCGCGTGCTCGACGCCGCCGAGTTGCTTGCGCGCGGGCAGGCCAAGCGCATGCTCATCACCGGCGTCAATCGCGCGACGCGAAGCTCCGTGCTGGCCAAGATGCTGCCCGTATCGCGGGATTTGTTCAAATGCTGCGTGGATCTCGGCTATCAGGCAAAGGACACGATCGGCAACGCGCTCGAGACCCGGGAATGGGCGGCGGCGCGAAACATCTCCCATTCGCTCATCGTGGTGACCTCGAATTACCATATGCCGCGCGCGCTCGCCGAGCTCTCGGCCGAATTGCCGGATATGACTCTCCATCCCTTCCCGGTCGTGAGCGAGCATGTAAACGTCGCCGGCTGGGCGAGCGACGCCAACGTTATAAAGCTTCTCGCCGGCGAGTATTTGAAATATCTCGGGGCGCTGATGCGCATCACCCTGCGTCATAACGAGAGCGGTCTTGAGATCGCGCCCTCGCGCGCGATCGAGTCCGCCTCGCAGTGAGCGCCTTGTTAAAGGCGTGGCGACTGGCGTAAAAGGCGCGGGCCCCGCAGCGCGCTTTCCGCTCGCATGGAATCATGCGAGCGATGAGAAATCGCGCAAAACCAGGAATTCGGAGCGCATTCTTATCCCAAAAGTCTGTCAACTTTTGCGGAATGCGCTCCAGGAAGCGCCGCCAATGATCTATCTGCGTTCGCTCGTCTTTCAGGTTCTTTTCTTCCTCAATATGATCGGGTTGATGCTGATCTGGCTGCCGGGTCTTTTCATGCGCCGGCAAGCGTCACAGGAGCTCGGCCGCGCCTGGGGCCGCAACTCCTTATGGCTGCTCGACAAAATCTGCGGCACGACGGTCGAGTTTCGCGGGCTCGAGAATATTCCCAAGGGGGCGGTGATCGTCGCAGCCAAGCATCAGTCGATCTGGGACACTTTTGTCCTGCCGACCAAATTTCCCGACTTCAGCTACATCTTCAAACACGAGCTGGCCTGGATCCCGTTCTTCGGCTGGTACATGCTGGCGGCCGAGCAGATCGCGATCGACCGCGCCAAGGGCGGCAAGCTCCTGCCGCAGCTTATCGAGAAATCGAAGAAGCTCTTCGCCGAGGGGCGCCAGCTCTTCATCTTTCCCGAGGGCACGCGCCGTCCTCCGGGCGCCCCGCCCGCTTACAAGATCGGCGTCGCCCATCTTTACGCCGCTTCCGATGTGCCGGTGCTCCCCGTGGCCCTGAACGCTGGCCTGTTTTGGCCGCGCCGCTCTTTTCTGATCTATCCGGGCACGGTTGTGATCGAATTCCTGCCCGTCATTGCGCCAGGGCTGCCGACGCGCGAATTCTACGAGAAGCTTCAAAACGAAATTGAAACGGCCTCAGACCGATTGATTGCCCAAGCCGTCGCCGAGAATCCGAGCTTTGCAGCCCGCATCGCCGAAAATCGCGCGAAGGCGATCGCGAAGGACAAGGCGCGAGCGGAGAAGAAAGCCGCGGAGCGAAACCGGAGCTCCGCCGCCGGCAGCGCTTGAACCGGCGCACCTGCGCCGCTGTATAACCAAAGGCCCTGTCACAGCGCCGAGACGCCCCTTAATTATCTTCAGGGCGCGAAGAGCGTCCTGAGGAGGGCTCCGATCATGGGCATTTTGGATTTTCTCAAGGGCAAGAGCAAAGCGGCCCCCGCCCCCGCTGGCGCGACCGACACCTCGGCGGCGCCGGCCGAGGCGCTGATGAAGGAGTTGGAAAGCCACGGCTTCGACGTCTCGGGCGTAGACATAGAGGTAAACGGCGGCAAGGTGACGCTGAACGGCGCCGTGAACTCCCGCGCTGAAATGGAGAAGATCGTGCTGACGGTGGGCAACACCAGGGGCGTGGCGCAGGTCGAGAACAATCTTATCGCGCCTGACGCCGACCCCGAAAGCCCGTCGGGCCTTTATGTTGTCGTCAAAGGCGATACGCTCTGGAAGATTGCCGAGGCCCATTATGGCGACGGCGCGCGCTACCGGGAAATCTTCGAAGCCAACAAGCCGATGCTGAAAGACCCCGATAAAATCTACCCCGGCCAGCGCCTGCGCATCCCGGGCGTAACCGGCGGCGCGGCCAGCGCGACCGTCTGGGCGCCGCCGGCGGAGATCGCCGGAAAGACGGGCTGACACGCTTTTTGCTGAGTAGCTCGCATTGCGAGCGAAGCAATCCAGAGCCGCGAAGGCTGCTCCAGGATTGCCTCGTTGCTGCGCTCCTCCTCACAACAACAGGAGCGCATCCGCGCCTTTCCGCGTAATGAAGGTTTCAGTCGGTCAGGCCTTCGTCGCCTCGAAAGCTGGAACCTTCGCCGAGAAATCCGCAAGCCAGGCGACGAGCTTCGGATGCGTCGCCCGCCACGCGCCGTCGAAGCGCAGGTCGAGATAGCCGAGCGCACAGGCCACGGCGATCTGCCCGATGTCCACGTCTCCAGGTGGCGGCGCTGCCTCCAGCGTCGCGAGCGCGCGGTCGATCTTGCCCTGTTGCAGATCGATCGCGTCCTGGTCGCGCAGCTCGGATCGCCGTGTCGCCGTCTCGTAACGGATGAGCAGCGCGGCGTCGTTGATTCCGTCTCCCAGCGCCTGTAGCCGCAGCGCGCCGAAGCGGAGCGCCGGATCGGCGGGAATGAGTTTTCCGCCGCCCAGATAATCGAGATATTCGGCGATGACGCGGCTGTCGTAGAGCGCGGAGCCGTTTTCGAGAATGAGCGTCGGGATCTTGCCCAAAGGATTCTGGCTGCGCAGCGTGTCATTGGGGTCAGTCGTGCTGGCCGCGACGACGTCTATTCGGCCTGTCAGCTCGAGAAGTTCGGCGGCGATGCGGACTTTGCGCGCATAGGGCGAGGCGGGCGAATAGCGAAGAATCATCATGCGGCCAAATCTCCTTGAGCGCAGATCTTTATCACGAAAAGAGAACTCGGACGGCGCGCCGTGGGGCGCCATCCAGGAGCGAGCCTGAAGGCTCTACTCCTCCGTCAGTCGCAGGATTTCGAAGCCGGCCCCCTCCCCTTGCGCGAGCTTCGGCGCCAGGAAGGAAAGGATTTTTCGCGCCTCCTCCTCGAAGACGAAAGGCGGGTTCACGACGACCAGCCCCGTCCGCCGTAGTCCCTCGCCGCCGCTCGCCACTGCAAGCGACAGACTCAGCGCCCGCTTGACCCCTTCGCGAACAAAAGAATCGAGAAATCTGCGCTCGCCCTGCGCGTCCTTGGAGGGGCGCCATAGCGCGTAAACGCCCGTCGGCCATTTCTTATAGGCGCCGACAAAGGCCGAAAACATGGCCTCGAATTCATCCGTCCGCTCGAAGGGCGGATCGATGAGGACAAGGCCGCGCCGCTCCTTGGGCGGCACATAGGCGCCGAGGCCCGTATAGGCGTCGATATGGATCGTCTTGACGCGCGGGTCGCGGCCGAAGCGGTAGCGCAGCGCCTCGAAGGCGTCGGGACGCAGCTCGCAGAAGATGGCGCGATCCTGCTCGCGCATCAGCCGCGCGGCGATGAGCGGGGAACCCGGATAAAGTCCCGGACGCCCATCGGCGTCGAGGGCGCCGACGCAGTCGAGATAGGGAGCGAGCAGCGCGCGCGTCTCCTCGTCCGCGCCGGAGAGATCCGCTAGGCGGCCGATCCCGCCCCGCCATTCCAGCGTGCGCTCGGCCTCGTCGGCGGCGAGATCGTAACCGCCCTCCCCCGCATGAGTGTCGA
>DATBRF010000131.1:0-3221 GCA_036560425.1 Methylocystis sp.
CCCGGACATGGCGCCGCAGCTCTGGCCCACACCCTCATCGCCCCCCGAGGCGGGCTTGGCGATCAACGAGAGCTGACGCTCGACATGGGCTCCGCCGCAGGCGGGACACTCGGGCGTCTCCTCGAAACGGGCGAGCGTCTCGAATTCATTGGCGCAATCCTGGCAGCGAAAGGCGTAGAGGGGCATGGGGATCCGTGGGTCCGTGAGAGTTCGGCGCATAATAAGCTTTACGGGCGGCGGGACAAAGCGGGGCGCGACCATCAGCCGCGCGAGAGCTTCAGGCGCCCTAAATTGAGTTCGACGATTCGCTTCCTCGGGGCAAAACCACATGAGCTATCGCGCGCCGCTTTCAGACATTCTCTTCGCGCTTCGCCTCGCCGCCGGACCTGACCTCGAAGGCCTTTACGCGGACATCGACGGCGGCGTCGCCGAGCAGACCCTGACCGAAGCCGCGAAGTTCGCCGAGGAGCAGCTTCTGCCGCTCGACCGCAGGGGCGACAAAATCGGCGCGCGCTACGCCGATGGCGATGTGATCACCGTCCCAGGCTGGCGAGAAGCCTACGCCGGCTGGCGGGCCGGCGGCTGGAACGCCATCGCCGCCAACCCCGAATTCGGCGGACTCGGCCTTCCCGCTCTGCTCAACGCCGCCTGCACGGAAATCTGGAACGCGGCCAATATCTCCTTTGCGCTTTGCCCGCTGCTCGGCCACGGCGCGATCGAAGCGATGGAGGCGCATGCGAGCGACGCGCTGAAGGAGACATACCTCTCCAGGATCGTCAGCGGCGAGTGGACTGCGACGATGAATCTCACCGAGCCTCAGGCGGGCTCGGACCTCGCGCTTCTTCGCGCGCGGGCCGAGCGCAATGCGGACGGCTCTTACCGACTCTTGGGCCAGAAGATTTTCATCACCTATGGCGAGCATGATCTCGCCGATAATATTGTGCATCTCGTGCTGGCGCGGCTGCCCGACGCGCCCGCCGGCACGAAGGGAATCTCGCTCTTTCTCGCCCCAAAATTCCTGCCCGATGAGACGGGCGCCTTCACGCGGCGCAACGCGCTGCGTTGCGCGGGCATAGAGCATAAGCTCGGCATTCACGCCTCTCCCACCTGCACCATGATCTACGAGGACGCCATCGGCTTTCTCGTCGGCGAGGAACACAACGGCCTCGCCTGCATGTTCACCATGATGAACAACGCCCGCCTATCGGTGGGCCTGCAAGGCGTGGCGCTCGCCGAACGCGCGACGCAGGCCGCTCTCGCCTATGCGATCGAGCGCAAGCAGGGGCGCGCGCCAGGCGCCTCCGAGACGAGCGCCATTATCGACCATCCGGACGTCTCACGCATGCTCTTCACCATGGCGAGCCTGACGGCGGCCGCACGGATGATCTGCCTCGAGACGGCGGCGTCGCTCGATCGCGCGCATCGCGACGCCCACGCCGCTCGGGCGAAGGAAGCGGAAGAGCGCGCAGGCCTGCT
The DNA here is from genome assembly GCA_036560425.1 of Methylocystis sp. GTDB lineage: Bacteria > Pseudomonadota > Alphaproteobacteria > Rhizobiales > Beijerinckiaceae > Methylocystis. The sequence continues at coordinate 1,477 of DATBRF010000131.1, forward strand.
CACGCCCGTCGCCAAGGCCTTCTCCACCGACATCGGCGACGAGGTGACGTCGCTCGCAGTGCAGGTCCATGGCGGCATGGGCTATATCGAAGAGACCGGCGCCGCCCAGCTCATGCGCGACGCGCGAATCTGCGCGATCTATGAAGGAACCAACGGCATTCAGGCGATCGACCTCGTCGGCCGCAAGCTGCCGATGTCCGACGGCGCGGCGCTCGAGCGCGAGATCGAAGACATGCGCGCCATCGCGCGCGAGAGCGATTGCGCCGCGATCAGCGAGGCGGTGGAGGCGCTGGCGCAAGCCAGCGGTTATCTCGCTGGCGCAGTGAAAACGTCCCCGGCCGAGGCGCTCGCCGGCGCGACGCCTTATCTGCGCCTTTTCGCGCTGGCGCGCGGCGCGACGCTGCTGGAGAAGGGCGCGAGGGCCGCGCGGCGCGAGGGCGATCACAACGCCGCGCGCTATGAAGCGCTGGCGCGTTTCTTTGCGAAGAACATCGCCGTCGCGGCGCCGGGGCTAGCGAAGATGGTCATGGAAGGAGCGGCTTCCACATTGGGCGCGAGAGCGGCGCTGATCGGTTGACGCCGGGGCTAACCGATAATCGCGTGCGGAACGAAGCGCGAGCGGTTGGACGTGACCGGCGAAGCGTCTTCGCGAATGCCCATGCCAGCTGGCTCGCCGCCGACCACCCATGAGCCGACGACAGGGTAACGCCCATCGAAAGCGGGGAGCATGTGGAGCGCCTGCCGCACATGCCCCTCGGCCCCGTAATCGCCTGGCGCGCTGGCGACGGCGCGGCCTTCCTGCACCAGCAGCACATTGGCGCCCTCGCGCGAATAGATCGGCTTCTCGGCGTAGCTCTGGCCGAGCAACGCCGCCCGGGGATCGTCGGCGAAGTAGCATTCGAGCAGGTTGGGGTGCCCCGGCGCCATCTGCCACAGCAAGGCGAGCATCCCCTTGTTCGAGAGCAGGGCCTTCCACGGCGGCTCGACAAAGCGCGTGAAGCGCATCGCGGGCGCGTGAGAAAATTCGTCCGCGAACATCCACTCCCAGGGATAGAGCTTGAAAAGCGTTGCGACGCTGCGCCCGTCGCGGTCGTAGAACTGCGCGCCCTTGAGCCCGATGTCCTGCATGTCGAGGAGCGCGGCCGCGCAGCCCGCCTGCGCGGCGCAATCCGCGAGATAGGCGGCCGTGCCGAAATCCTCGACGCTCTCGCTCATGGCGGCGAAATGCACGAAGGCGTTCGGCGCGATCTCTTTCCAGCGCGCGATCAATTTGTCGTGCAGGGAATTGAACTGGTCGGCGCCTTGCGGCAGCTCGCCGCTCGCGACAAGCTGCTCCAGCCAATGCCATTGCACGACGCCTGTTTCGAAGAGGCTCGTCGGCGTGTCGGCGTTGTATTCGAGGAGCTTCGCCGGCCCCCTGCCGTCGTAGGCGAAATCGAACCGGCCGTAGAGCGAAGGGTCGCGCCGGCGCCAGCTTTCGGCGATGAGATCACGCGCATGTTTCGCGACATGCAGGCGGTCCATCATCTCCTCGCTCGTCGCGATGCGGCCGACGAGCTCCAGACACAGCGCGTCGAGCTCGCTTGTCGCGGCTTCTATGTCCTCTTCGATCTCGCGAAGCGTGAAGACGTAGCGGGCGCTCTCGTCCCAATAGGGCTCGCCGTCCATATGCGCATAGGCGAAGCCGATTTCATCGAAATGCTTTTGGAGGTTGGCGCGCGGCCGCGAGGCTTCCCGTTTCATCA
>DATBRF010000132.1:0-22721 GCA_036560425.1 Methylocystis sp.
CGCGATTGGGGCAAGAACAGCGCGGCGTCGATGACGAGCGCGCCGAAGCGATAGCCCTCGCCGGCAAGCGCCTCGCAGATCGATTCGAAATCCTTGCCGCCATGCGAGGTCAGCGCGCCGCAGACATTCTCCAGCACGATCGTCTTGGGCGCGCGCCCTTCCGTGCGTAGCGCCTTCATCAGCGACCAGAAGGGCCAGAATGTCCCCGAGCGTTCGCCTTTCAGCCCGGCGCCCGCCCCGGCGAGCGAGAGATCCTGGCAGGGAAAGGACGCCCAGACGAGATCGGCGCAGCCGGGCAGCTGCGTGGTCGTCACCTTCGCGACATCGCCGACGAAAAGCTCGTCGCCGCCCCAATTCGCCCGATAGCTTTCGGCTTTCTTTACGTCGAAATCATTGGCGAAGAGGCAGGTCCAGCCCTCGCCGAGCCCTGCGCGCGCCATGCCGCCGCCGGCAAAGAATTCATAGAAGGTTGGTTTTTGCGGCATGACCGACTCGCATTGATGCGAGGAGAGTTTAGCCTCAAGGTGAGAAATAGCGAAGCGACCCCTGCGCTGCTCTGCGGCGTGGAACTTATTCCCCCCGCGCGGCGTGCGTGCTAGAGGGGCGCTCCGAATATTCGCGATGCGCCGTCATTGCGAGCGAAGCGAAGCAATCCAGATTGCCGCTGGATTGCTTCGTCGCTTACGCTCTTCGCAATCACGGCGTCAGTCGCCTTACTGGATCGCCGCAGCCCCCATGTCCGAGGTCGTCACCCGTTTCGCTCCGTCGCCCACCGGTTTTCTTCATATCGGCGGGGCGCGCACGGCGCTGTTCAACTGGCTCTACGCCAGGCGCCATGGCGGGCGGATGATGCTGCGAATCGAGGACACGGACCGCGAACGCTCGACGCAAGCCGCGATCGACGCGATCATCGACGGCATGGAGTGGCTCGGTCTCGATTGGGACGGCGACGTCGTCTACCAGTTCTCCCGCGCGCCGCGCCACGCCGAGGTGGCTCAGGAGCTGCTCGCCAGAGGCATGGCCTATCGCTGTTACGCCACGCCGCAAGAGCTCGAGGAGATGCGCGAGAAGGCGCGCGCGGAGAAGCGTCCGCCGCGCTATGACGGGCGCTGGCGCGACCGCGATCCCTCCGAGGCGCCCGCCGGCGCGCCCTTCGTCGTGCGCATCAAGGCGCCGGAGACGGGCGAGACCCTGATCGAGGACGCCGTGCAGGGCAGGGTGGTTTTCCCCAACAAGGACCTCGACGATTTCATCCTGCTGCGCTCGGACGGCACGCCGACCTATATGCTCGCCGTCGTCGTCGACGACCATGACATGGGCGTCACGCAGATCATCCGCGGCGACGATCACCTTACAAACGCCGCGCGGCAGAAGCACATCTACGAGGCCATGGGCTGGCAGACGCCCGCCTTCGCCCATATTCCGCTCATTCACGGGCCGGACGGCGCGAAGCTCTCGAAGCGCCATGGGGCGCTCGGCGTCGACGCCTATCGCGCCATGGGCTATCTGCCGGCGGCCTTGCGCAATTATCTTGTGCGCCTCGGCTGGAGTCAGGGCGACAAGGAGTTTTTCACGCTGCAGGAGATGATCGAGGCTTTCGATCTTTCCCAGGTGCATCGCTCGCCCGCGCGCTTTGATTTCGCCAAGCTCGAAAACATGAACGGGCATTATCTGCGCGATACGCCCGATGACGAGCTGTTCGACATTTTGCTAAAGACGCTGCCTTATCTTGAAGGCGGGAGGGCGGTGTCGGATGCGCTCGACGACATGAAGCGCGCCCAGCTCCGCGCCGCGCTTCCGGGCCTGAAAGCGCGCGCCAAGACGCTCAATGAGCTTGTGGACGGCGCCGGATTCCTTTTCGCTCAGCGCCCGTTGCCGATGGATGAAAAGGCGCAGAAGCTTTTATCGCCGGAAGCGAAGTCGCGCCTTGCCGCGCTCGGGCCGAAGCTCGCGGCCCTCTCCGAATGGACGGCCGCCGCGACGGAAGGCGTGGTGCGCAGCCTTTCGGCCGAGCTCGGCGTCAAGCTCGGGGATCTGGCGCAGCCTTTGCGCGCCGCGCTGACCGGCCGCTCGACCTCGCCCGGCATTTTCGACGTGCTCGAAATTCTCGGGCGCGACGAGAGCCTCGCGCGCATCGCCGATCAGAGCGCGTGAGGGACCGCGCGCCATCAGGATCGCCCGAGAAATCCGGTTTCTTTTGCAAAGCTTTGAAGCTTGACAGGCTTCGCCGTTGATATAGCCTTTTTGCGCCGCACAAGAGGTTCCCGCCCTAAATGTGCAAAAGTCCAAGGCCTGCCAGCGTCGCGACGCAATTTTGAGAGAGTGTGGCGTCGGCTGGGCACGGCGCCGCCGCGCGCCCAGGCCGTCAAATGAGGTGCGCAATGGCCGACAATAAGGCTTCCTTCTCGATCGGCGGTAAAACCATCGATCTGCCTGTCAGAGAAGGCACGATGGGTCCTTCCGTCGCTGACATCCGTAGTCTCTACGCCGAGACCGAGATGTTTACTTTCGATCCCGGCTTCACCTCGACGGCCTCTTGCGAATCGAAGATCACCTTCATCGACGGCGACGAGGGCGTGCTGCTTTATCGCGGCTATCCTATCGAACAGCTCGCCGAGCATGGCGACTTCCTCGAAACCTGTTATCTGCTGCTCTACGGCGAGTTGCCGACTGCTGCGCAAAAAGCCGATTTCGACTATCGCATCACGCGCCATACCATGGTGCACGAGCAGATGGCCCGCTTCTTCCAGGGCTTCCGCCGCGACGCCCATCCGATGGCGGTCATGGTGGCCTCGGTCGGCGCGCTCTCGGCCTTCTATCACGACTCGACCAATATCGCCGATCCCGTCGAGCGGATGGTCGCCTCGACGCGGATGATCGCCAAGATCCCGACGCTGGCGGCCATGGCTTATAAGTATTCGATCGGCCAGCCCTTCGTTTATCCCAAGAACGACCTTGATTATACGTCGAACTTCCTGCGCATGTGCTTCGCCGTGCCCTGCGAGGAATATAAGGTCAATCCGGTTCTCTCCCGCGCGCTCGACCGCATCTTCATCCTGCACGCCGACCACGAGCAGAACGCCTCGACCTCGACGGTGCGCCTCTCCGGCTCCTCGGGCGCCAATCCCTTCGCCTGCATCGCGGCGGGCATCGCTTCGCTGTGGGGCCCCGCGCATGGCGGCGCGAATGAGGCTGTGCTGAAGATGCTTTCAGAGATCGGCACACCCGATCGCATTCCGCAATTCATCGCCCGCGCCAAGGACAAGAACGATCCCTTCCGCCTGATGGGCTTTGGCCACCGCGTCTACAAGAATTACGATCCGCGCGCGAAAATCATGCAGCGCACGACGCGCGAGGTTCTGAACGAGCTCGGCGTCAAGGACGATCTCCTCGACGTCGCGCTGGAGCTCGAGCGCATCGCGCTTTCCGACGACTATTTCATCGAGAAGAAGCTCTATCCCAACATCGACTTCTATTCGGGCATCACGCTCAAGGCGATGAACTTCCCGGTCGCCATGTTCACCGTGCTCTTCGCCGTGGCGCGCACCGTGGGCTGGATTGCGCAGTGGAAGGAGATGATCGAGGATTCCGGCTCCAAGATCGGCCGCCCGCGCCAGCTCTACACGGGCGAGAAGCGGCGCGATTATGTGCCGATGTCGAAGCGGTAGTAGGCGGCAAAGCGTCGCGGCTGGTCTCCATCAAGCGCGGAAACCGTCATTGCGAGCGAGGGGGTCGCGGCGCTGGATTGCTTCGTCGCTACGCTCCTCGCAATGACGGCGATCTTGGTTCAACGGTCCATCCGCCGCTCTCCCAAATTGGCGTCTCTTGGATTAGATGAGGTTCAGTCTCGTCTCTTCCCGGAGCCGCTGTGTCCTCCTCGCAAATGTCCGATATCTGGTTCGAGACGCGGGTTGCCGCCGAGAGCCTTGCCGAATTCGTCTCGGGCGCGCGCTTGCGGCTCGGCGTCACCGGCCTGTCCCGTTCGGGAAAGACCGTTTTCATCACCTCCCTGGTGCATCATCTCACCCGCGCGCTCGCCGCCAAGCGCAAGGCGCATCTGCCGGTGTTTCGCGCGCTCTCGGAAGGGCGCATCATCTCCGCCCATCTCGATCCGCAGCCCGATTTCAACGTGCCGCGGTTTGCCTATGAGGAGCATCTGGAAGCGCTGACCAGCGGGGCGGAGCGGCATTGGCCGCAGTCCACGCGGCGCATCTCCGAGCTACGCGTCTCGGTCGAGTTCAATTCCAAGGCCTGGTCGCTGCGCCATCTCGGACAGGAGCACGCCCATCTCGATATCGACATCGTCGATTATCCCGGCGAATGGCTGCTCGATTTGCCCTTGCTCGAAAAATCCTATGCGCAATGGTCGCGCGAGACGCTGGAGGCGGCGAGCGCCGCCGCGCGCGCGCCCATCGCCGCCGACTGGCGCGGCGCGACGGTAGGGGTCGATCCCAAGGATCGATATTCCGAGCAAACCGCCCAGAAGCTCGCGCGGCTTTTCACCGACTATCTACGGAAGGCCAAGACCGAGCGTTTCGCGCTCTCGACGCTGCCGCCGGGGCGTTTCCTCATGCCGGGGGATCTCGAAGGCTCGCCCGCGCTGACCTTCGCGCCGCTCCCGGTGGAGGAGGCGGAGGAGCTGCCCTATCGCAGCTTAGGGCGCGAGATGGAGCGCCGTTATGAGGCCTATAAGACGCATGTGGTGAAGCCCTTCTTCCGCGACCATTTCGCCCGGCTCGACCGGCAGATCGTGCTCGTCGACGCTCTGGCCGCGTTGAACTCGGGTCCGGCGGCGGTGCGCGACCTCGAAAATGCGATGACCGACGTATTGAACGCTTTCCGCACCGGCCGCTCCAACCTCTTCTCGACCATCTTCCGGCCGAAGATCGACCGCATCCTTTTCGCCGCGACAAAGGCGGACCATTTGCACCATACGAGCCACGACCGGCTGGAGGCGATCCTGCGCCACCTCACGGGTCGGGCGATTGCGCGGGCGGAAGGGGTCGGCGCCGAGATCGACGTGATCGCCATGGCCGCCGTGCGCGCGACCCGCGAAGCGGTCGTGCGTCACGAAGGCGAGAAGCTCTCCGCGATCGTCGGCACCCCGATCGAAGGCGAGCGAATTGGCGACGACGTTTTCGATGGCCTGGCGGAGGGCGCGATCTTTCCCGGCGAGCTGCCCCAGGATCCGAAAGCCGTGTTTCGCGGCGACGCGCTGGCGCTCGATGATGAGGAAGCCGAATTCCGCTTCCTCAAATTCCGTCCGCCCGTCGCGAAGATGGGGAAGGATCAGGAGCCCCTGCCGCTTCCGCACATTCGGCTCGACCGCGCGATGGAGTTTCTCTTCGGCGACAAGCTTGTTTGAGCCCCGGCCTCGTAACCCGTCATAGCGCGCTTTCCGCTCGCATGGAATCATGCGAGCGATGAGAAATCGCGCCAAATCAAGTATCTGGAGCGCATTCTTATCGCAAAAGTCTGTCAACTTTTGCGGAATGCGCTCCAAAGACCCGCCGCTCGCCTCCCTGCGCCGATGATTTGAACCCGCGCCGCCCTAGTTTCTACTCGGTTGCAGCCCGGAGGACGGGTCATGGAAGGTTCGGTCTACAAGGTCGTGGAGCTCGTCGGGGCCTCGCCCGACAGCATCGAAGGAGCCATTGCCTCAGCTATCCAGCGCGCCGGGCTGACGCTGCGCAATCTGCAGTGGTTCGAGGTGGTCCAGATTCGCGGCCGCATCGACAAGGGCAATGTCGAGAAGTATCAGGTGGCGATAAAGGTCGGTTTCACCCACGACCGCGAAGAGGAGTGAAACGAAGGCCCGCATCCAGGCCTTCGGTCATCCCCTCGAGCAGGCGGCCGCAGGCTAGTGGCCCCGGCTTCTGCCATTGCCAATGGTCGTCCAGAAGCGGGCCCCCGCGGCCATGATTTCCTGCGTGTCGGCAAGCATGCGCCGCGCGTCCTCACTCGCGAGCTCCATGTGCTTGACAGTCCAGTTCTGAAAAAGGTTTGCGGTCTCCACCAAGGATTTCGCCGAAGTGAGCTTATTAGCGAAATCCGCCGCCATGGAGGCCTCGTTCTGCATGCGGTCGAGCCACTTGCGGTTGGAGTCCTGAACGCAATCCCAGAACTGAGCCTGCGCGTCCGTAAACTCCTCCAGCCGATGGCGTCCTTCGCTCATCAATTCAGACGCAGCCCTCGTAGCGCCGCCACGTTCACGTTCTCCCCTGCGCTCCTCTTGGCTCATATCGGGCTCCCGTTCTCGATTGCCATGGCCAGCCGCCCCGGCAGGGCTATATAGGTCGGATATCGGGATGGAGCGCCCCTCGCGCGCCACTTTCTTCTGCAGCGCGGAACTCTTCTTTCGCGCTACCTCGCTCGACAAACGCCGCCGTCTCGTGTAAAGGAGCGGCCTCAACTAAAACAGCGTTCCGAAACGCTCGTCGGCCGAAAGGCTACAGACGAAACGGCTGGAGTTCACGGTTATGAACATTATCGAGCAGCTCGAGGCCGAAGAGGCCGCCAGGCTCGTCGAAGGCAAGACGATTCCTGATTTCCGTCCCGGCGACACGGTCATCGTGAACGTCAAGGTGAAGGAAGGCGACCGCAGCCGCGTGCAGGCATACGAAGGCGTGGTGATCGCGCGCAACGGCGGCGGCCTCAACGAGAGCTTCACCGTCCGCAAGATTTCCTACGGAGAGGGCGTCGAGCGCGTTTTCCCGATCCATGGGCCCCTGATCGACTCGATCAAAGTCGTCCGCCGCGGCAAAGTTCGCCGCGCAAAGCTCTATTATCTGCGTGACCGCCGCGGCAAGTCGGCCCGCATCGCCGAGCGCGTCGACCACAAGGCCAAGGCCGCGAGCCAGTAATCGCCCTGGTTGGAGCATTTTTCGCCGCCCGAGGCCGCGAGGCGCTCGGGCGGTTTTGTTAGGTAGTCGCCCAGCTCATCCAGGCGTTTAGCGTGCAGGGGCGCGCCGCGAGTCACCAGCGGCGATAATAGGGATGGCGAACGGCGAGGCCGCCATAGGGGCCGCGCACCGCCGCGCCGCCATAGGGGCTACGAACGGCCGCGCCGTGGGGGCCGCGGACCACTCCGCGGTAAGGGCCCGCGCATCCGGCGCGATAGGGGCCACGGGCGCAAACATATGCCTCGGAGGTTCCGACCTCCGCGAGCAAGGACGCGCCCGCGAGCGCTATCGCCAAGAGAATTTTGTTCATGGGCTTTCCTTTCGGCGCCGCATTCTCGGATCGTCGAGGCTGAGCCTCCTTCAATCCTGCAGCCTCCCCACCTAGCGGCCGCTCGTGTGAGAGCAAGCTTTGCGCGCAAGCCTGAATGCCTCATCGCCGCACAGGGTTTTTTAACGCCTCCAGCTTGGCTAGAATTCGCGCTGCCAGAGTTTCGAAAGAAGTCGAATGGACGAGCAACTCACGCAAGCCGTCGCCGTTCTCGCGGTGGCGATGATTGTCGCCATCGCCGCGCGGCGGGTTAAGCTCCCCTATACGGTCGGCCTCGTCATCGTGGGAGCCGTATTGACTCGCTCGCAGCCCGAGTTCGGGCCACATCTCACTCACGATTTGATCTTCGATTTGATTCTGCCGCCGCTTCTGTTCGAAGCGGCGTTAGCGCTCCCTTGGAAAGAACTCCTGCGCGACTCGCTGCCTTTGCTGACGCTTGCCGGACTCGGAACGCTGGTCTCTGCGGCAATCGTCACAGCCGCCTGCGTGATGCTGCTCGGCTGGCCCACGCCTTCCGCGCTCGTCTTCGGCGCGCTCATCGCCGCGACCGATCCGGTCGCCATCATCGCCATGTTCAAGGACAATGGCGTCAAGGGCCGTCTGAGGTTGCTCGTCGAGAGCGAAAGCCTGCTCAACGACGGCGCGGCGGCGGTGCTTTTCGTGATGGCGCTCGCCTGGATGGACAGCCAGGGAGCGGGGCAGGGCGCAAGCGACGTCCTCATCACGCTCTCGCGCATCGTGCTCGGCGGCGTCGCGGTTGGCGCGCTTGTGGGCGGGGCGGCGATCCTGCTCGCCATGGGCACGACCGAACATGTCGTCGAGGCCGCGCTCACCACGATCGCCGCCTTCGGCTCCTTCTTGATTGCCGAGCACTTCCACCTTTCGGGCGTGCTCGCAACGGTGACGTCCGGGCTGATGATGGGCAATCTCGGCCTGTTGGGCGAGGGGAGCCGCGGTTACCTAAGCTACAAGGGGCGCGAATTCATTCACGGCTTTTGGGAATTCGCGGCCTTTCTCGCCAATTCCGTGGTCTTCCTGATGATCGGCGTCGATGTGGCCTCCACCCCCTTCGCCGCCTACGGCCTGTCGTTGATTTTCGCTGTCATCGGGATCGTTCTCGTTGCGAGGGCGCTCACGGTTTATCCTTTGAGCGGGCTGTTTCTCGCTTCGCGCTGGCGGATCAGCTTCGCCGAGCAGCATGTGCTTTGGTGGGGCGGACTGCGCGGCGCGCTCGGCCTCGCGCTCGCGCTCTCCTTGCCCGACGCCGTGCCAATGCGCGACGTCATTGTGGCCGCGACCTTCGGCGTCGTGGCCTTTTCCATCGTCGTGCAGGGGCTGACCATGCCGCTGTTGCTGCGCGCGCTCGGCTTCTTGCCGAAAGCCTGAGGCAGGAAAGCCTCGATCCGCCCGTCAGTGCAGGGAGGCGAAAAGGCGCCAGATGGCGATCGATGTCGTTGCTGTGGCGATCAGCGCGAGCATCAGCGTCGCTTTGAGGAAGAGCCAGAAGTAATCGCGCGCGCCGACGACGCGCAGCCCCTCCACGTGACGGATTTGACGACCGTAGGAATTAGCTTTCGTCTTCGCTTGGCGCCCGAAGGAGTCGCTGACAGAAAGACCGAGTCGAGGCATGGCCTGGTTTCCCATATTGATCGGGGCGGCGCGCCTTTTGTCCCGGAAGGGGACAAAGGAGCGCCGCTGGTCACCGGGCTTCAATCAGCGTGCCATTTCAGGCGATGATGTCGGGCGTCAGCTGATCCTCGAGAAAGGTGATGCGGTCGCGCAGCGCGAGCTTTCGCTTCTTCAAACGCTGGATCTGAAGCTGATCCGGCGGGCCGACGGCGATCAGCGCGTCGATCGCGGCCTCGAGGTCGTGGTGCTCTAGACGCAAGCGCTCGATCTCGGTGCGGATCACGCTCTGGTCCGCCTCGCTGGGATTGTCATTCATGCCGCAATACTCGCCCGCAGAGGCATCTAGAATCGATGGCGGATTATCGCGCCGCACTCGTCAGGCGTTCAAGGAGAAAACATTTCAGGCGCAGGGCAATCGGGTGAACAGCGGTCTCAGGCGGGGGCGAAGCCGTAGACCTCGCGCATCTCGGCGATCTCCACGATCTTTTCGCGCAACGCCGACCAGTCGTCCTTTTCGGCGATCTGCGCCCAGATCGACTCGACCTCGTCGATCAGCATGCCGCATGGCGCTTTGCGGCGGAAGTAGGGATGGTCGAGCCGGGCTTCCTCGGTGGTCCCGTGTTCCGCCAGCGCCGCGCGGACGGGGGCGAATTCCGGCGTCCCATAAAAGGCCGCCGAGGGGCTCTTCGCGGCGCGTTCGTTGCTCGCCAGCCCGCCGCGCCAGTCGAAGAATGTCTGCTCGAAAGGCGCGCGAGAGGCGATCAGAAAATCGGTGAAGGCCTTCGCGAGGCGCCCGTCCGCCTCTTCCCCCGCCGGAGCCAAAGCGAGGCGGCGCAGCAAGGCGGCGCGAAATTCCTTTTGGATAAGGCCCGCGAAGCCGTCGAGCGTGCGCTGGGCGGCTTCGAGTCCTGTCAGATGCAACAGGCATTCGGCGAGGCGCGCGAGATTCCAGGCGAGCGCCGCGGGCTGGCGGCCGAAGGAATAGAGCCCGGTTTCGTCGAAATAGGCCGCCGTGAACAGCGGATCGTAGTTCGGCGCGAAACGCCAGGGGCCATAATCGAAACTCTCGCCGGTGACGTTGATATTGTCGGAGTTCAGCACGCCATGGACGAACCCGGCCGACATATAGCCGGCGCCGAGCTTGGCCACGCGCGCGACCACGGTTTCCAGAAAGGCAAGGGCCTTGGCCTGCCCAGGGAGATCGGCGAGCGCCGGGAAGTAATGGGCGCAGACGTAGTCGAGCAGCCGGTCGATCGCTCCCTTGTCGTCGTGGAAGGCGAGCCGCTGGAATGTGCCGATGCGGATGTGCGAATGAGAGAGCCGCACGAGCACGCTGGAGCGGGTGGGCGAGGGCTCGTCGCCGCGCACCAAGGCTTCGCCCGTCTCGATGAGGCTGAAGCTTTTCGACGTGTCGACGCCCAGCGCCTCCAGCATTTCGGTGGCGAGAATCTCGCGCACGCCGCCCTTGAGCGTCAGCCGCCCGTCGCCGCGCCGCGACCACGGCGTCTGGCCGCTGCCCTTGGTGCCGAGGTCCAGCAGGCGCCCATCGGCGGCGTCGCGCAATTGCGCGAAGAGAAAGCCGCGCCCGTCGCCGAGCTCGGCGTTGTAGACGCGGAATTGATGGCCGTGGTACCGCAGCGAAAGGGGGTGGGGCAGCCCGCCAGGCAGGGGCTCAAATCGGCCGAAATGCGCGAGCCATTCCTCGTCGGTGAGCCCCTCGAGCCCGACCCGCTTCGCCCAGCGCTGGTTCCGGTAACGCAGGATCGTCTGTGGAAAGATCGCCGCCTCGACGCGGTCGAAGAACGGATCGCCCAGGCTCTCGTGCAGAATTTCGGGGCGGTAGGCGGCGGTGACGGGCATTGGACGTGGTCTCTTCGGGGGCGCGTTCGGCTGGGAGCAAGGGCTGCGCCAGAAGATAAGGCGGAGAGCGCCGCAGGCCTATCACTCCGGGGCGTTTGGCGTGGCCCTACCCGACGCAGCCTCGGCCATGGCGCTACTCTTCACATCCTCTCCGTCACCGCCGTCTCCTCGATTTGCGGCGCGCGGCGCACGGTCGTCAAGATCATTGGGATAATCTCCTCCACGCGCTCCGCCACCAAATAGCGGATGTCATATCCTTTTCGGATGAAGCCCGAATTGTGCATATGGGCGAAGAGCGACAGCAGAGGCCGCCAGAAACCGCAAATGTCGGCGATGACGAGGGGCTTGGCGTGGCGCCCGAGCTGAATCCAGGTGAGCTGCTCCGTCAATTCCTCCAGCGTGCCGACACCGCCCGGCAGTGCGACGAAAGCGTCGGATTTCTCGAACATCAGCCGCTTTCGCGTGTGCATGTCGTCGACGATGATAAGCTCCGTCATGCCTTGCAGCGCGATCTCGCGCTCGTCGAGGAAGCTCGGGATGACGCCCGTCACACGACCGCCGGCGTTGAGCGTCGAGCGGGCCACCACCCCCATCAATCCGCAGGAGCCGCCGCCGAAGACGAGGCCGATATCTGCCCTTGCAAGCGCCCGTCCGAAATTCTCCGCCGCCACGGCGTAGCGCGGGTCATCCCCCTCCGCGGAACCGCAGTAGACGCATATGTTCTTGACTTTCTGCATAACTACCATCCGTCAACTGGCGCCTTCGGCGCGCCCGTCAAGCGGGATGCGCGAAGAGGCTAAAAGTCTTATATGACGCCCAGGCCTCCCCGCCGAGGCGCCCATTTATCCATCACCGGACTCCGAATGCTCAGAATAGGTCAGCGCGTCTCGGGCGCTCATGCGTCCGATCCGCAAGACGCTTCCCTTTCCGAAGCCACCCTTCTCGCCACCATCCGCCGCCTCTGGCCCTATATCTGGCCGCGCGGAAGGCGCGATCTGGAGCGGCGCGTCGCCCTGGTGTTTCTGCTGCTCGTCGTCAGCAAGCTCTTCAACGCGCTCACTCCCTATGCGTTCAAATGGGCAACGGACGCGCTGGCGGAAAGCGGAGCAGAGGCGCTCCCCGTTTTGGGCGCGGGGGCGGTCGGCTTCACTTTGCTGATGGGCGCGATCCGCATTGTCTCCGTCATTCTCATGCAGGCGCGCGACGGCATTTTCGCGGCGGTGGCCATGCACGCCGTGCGCCGCCTCGCAACCGACCTCTTCGTGCATATGCATGAATTGTCGCTGCGCTTTCACATCAGCCGCAAGACCGGCGGCCTCACGCGCGTCCTGGAGCGCGGCCGCAACGCCATCGAGACTTTGTCGCGACTCGTGATGTCGACCGGCGCGCCGACGGCGCTCGAAATGGCGCTGGTGCTCGGCGTCTTTCTCTATCAATTCGATTGGCGCTATGGCGTCGTGCTCATTCTCACTCTCGCCGCCTATTTCGCCTATACGGCTCTCGCCACCAATTGGCGCATTTCCATCCGCCGCAAGATGAACGAGAGCGACACGGACGCCAACCAAAAGGCGATCGACAGCCTGCTCAATTACGAGACCGTCAAATATTTCTCGGCCGAAGCGCGCGAAGCGGCGCGCTACGACAAATCCATGATCCATTACGAGAAGGCGTCGACGCATTCCTATGTGTCGCTTGCCGTTCTCAACGCCGGGCAGATCGTAATCTACATCCTCGGCCTCACCGCGATGATGGTGATGTGCGTCTACGGCATTCGCGAGGGGCGCAACACGGTCGGCGATTTCGTGCTCATCAACGCGATGATGCTACAGCTGGCGCAGCCCTTGAATTTCATGGGCACTTTTTATCGCGAGGTGCGTCAGGCGATCATCGACATCGAGACCATGTTCTCGATCCTCTCGCAGCATCCCGAGATCAACGACAAGCCCGGGGCGAAGCCGCTTGTCGTGCGCGAAGGCCGCATCGTCTTCGACAATGTGCAATTCCACTATGATCCCGAGCGGCCGATCCTGAAGGGCGTGAGCTTCGTGGCCGAGCCGGGGCAGACCGTCGCGATCGTCGGCCCCTCGGGCGCCGGCAAATCCACGATCTCGCGGCTGATGTTCCGCTTTTACGAGCCGCAGGGCGGGCGCATCACGATCGACGGGCAGAACATTCTCGACGTCACGCAGGCGAGCCTGCGCGCGGCGATCGGCATGGTGCCGCAGGATACGGTGCTGTTCAACGACACCATCGGCTACAACATCCGATACGGCCGCTGGGACGCTGCCGACGAGGAGGTGCGCGAGGCCGCGCGTCTGGCGCAGATCGACGATTTCATCCGCAGCGTGCCGGGCGGCTATGAAGCGCAGGTGGGCGAGCGTGGGCTGAAGCTCTCCGGCGGCGAGAAGCAGCGCGTCGCCATCGCCCGCACCATATTGAAGGGCCCGCCGATCCTCATCCTGGACGAGGCGACCTCGGCGCTCGACAGCTTCACCGAGCATGAAATTCAGGAAGCGCTGCGCCGCGTCGCCAGGGGCCGCACCACGCTCGTGATCGCGCATCGGCTGTCGACTGTGGTGGACGCGGATGAAATCCTCTTTCTCGACCACGGCCGCGTCATCGAGCGTGGCCGGCATGCGGAGCTGCTGGAGCTCGGCGGCCATTACGCCGCTATGTGGAACCGCCAGCGCGAGGCGGCCGAGGCGCGCGCGAAGCTGATGGAAGCCGAGCGGGAGGAGGCCGAGGCGGAGTAAGGGAGTTGCACATTTCGGATACCGTCATGGCCGGGCTTGTCCCGGCCACGCCGTCGCGCTGCCTCCGATGAACGACGCTTGGCCAAGTCACCGTAAAGATTCGGCTGACGGAAAGAGCAGGGGGGAATCATCGCGCCGGAACGAAACCAAGATCGCGTCCGAGGGTTCAAGGCAGTCCCTCTAACCCTCGGAGACGACAATGCACGTTGCAGAAACTCTCAGCACTCACCCGGACGTCAAGGGCAACGTCAACCAGGAGTTGGCGTCATGCGTCGAGGAATGTTACGACTGCGCCGTTGTCTGCATTATTTGCGCCGACGCGTGCGTGGGTGAAGCCGACGTCGCACAACTGCGCCAGTGCATACGCGTCAATCTGGACTGCGCAGACTTGTGCGTCGCGACAGGCGCCTTGGCGTCGCGGCGGACGGGCTCCAATGAAGAGCTCGCTCGTTCGGCGTTGCAGTCCTGCGCCCTCGCTTGCAATGTTTGTGGCGAAGAGTGCGAAAAACACGCCAGTAAACACGAACATTGCAGGATGTGCGCGGACGCCTGCCGTCGGTGCGAGGATGCTTGCAATCGGGCGGTTCGGTCGATCGGCGTCGGGCACTAGCGCGCTTTCCGCTCGGATGGAATCATGCGGGCGACAAGAAACCGCGCCAAATCAAAAATCTGGAGCGCATTCTTATCGCAAAAGCTGGCAACTTTTGCGGAATGCGCTTTTGCGCCCGACTTTCCTTGCGGCGGCGCCATGGCGTAATCTTGCTGGCGCTTCCGCTCACTCCCCCGCGAGGGCCATATCGTCCCGGTGAATGACTTCGTCGGGGCCCTTGTAGCCCAGGACCGCTTCTATGTCCCTGGTCGAGCGGCCCGAGATCTTCGCCGCGTCGACGGCGTCATAGGTGACGAGGCCGCGCCCGATCTCGCCGCCCCGGTGGTCGCGGATGACGATGCAGTCGCCGCGCGCGAAGGCGCCTTCGACGCGGGTGACGCCCGCCGGCAGCAGGCTCGCGCCGGAGAGAAGCGCCCTGGCGGCGCCTTGGTCGATATGCACGGCGCCTTTCGGCTCGAGTGAGCCCGCGATCCATTTCTTGCGGGCCGTCACCGGGTTCGAGGGCGTGAGGAACCATGTACAGCGCTCGCCCTTGGAGATGCGCTCGATCGGCGCCTCGGCGCGGCCGTCGGCGATGACCATGTGGGCGCCGCCGGTCGTGGCGATCTTCGCCGCCTCGATCTTGGTGCGCATGCCGCCGCGGGAATATTGCGAGGCGGCGCCGCCCGCCATCGCCTCGATCTCGGCCGTCACTCGCGGCACGACGAGGATATGCTCGGCGTTCGGGTCCGAAGCGGGAGGCGCGGTGTAGAGTCCGTCCACGTCCGAGAGCAGCACCAGGAGATCGGCGCTCGCCATGGTCGCGACGCGGGCGGCGAGCCGGTCGTTGTCGCCATAGCGGATTTCGGCGGTGGCGACCGTGTCGTTCTCGTTGATCACCGGCACGGCGCGCAGCGACAGGAGCCGATTGAGGCATTCGCGCGCGTAAAGATAGCGGCGGCGCTCCTCTGTGTCCCCGAGGGTGACGAGCACCTGCCCGGCGGTGAGCCCACGCGCGTGCAGCGCCTCCGCCCAAAGGCGGGCGAGGGCGATTTGGCCGACGGCGGCGGCGGCCTGGCTGTCTTCGAGACGCAGAGCGCCATGCGGAAAGCCGAGCACGCTGCGCCCCAGCGCCACCGCGCCGGAGGAGACGACCAAAACGTCCGCGCCGCCGCGATGCAGCGTCGCAATGTCGTCGGCGAGCCGCGTGAGCCAGTTCCGCTTGGCGGACGCCTCTTTGGGGTCGACGAGGAGGGAGGAGCCGACCTTGACGACGATGCGGCGGAAAGAGGCGATGTCGGGGACGCGATGGGGCATAGGCTCGGCGATTCTTGTGGAAGCGCGAGAGTTAGCCGAAGGGGAGGGCGGCTGCAAATAAGCTGATCGAGGAGCGCCTGCGCCTGCATCTCCTCTTTTTGTGAAAAGCGCCTCGTTGCGCACAAACTTGCCCGTTGCCTCTAACGAGGACGGTCAGCGAGAGACATTCAATATTCGACGCCGGCTTCGACACGATGCAGGAGGTTCAACCTGCGCGGCTGTCCCGAAGCCCGGTTCAGCCGCTCAGGCCGGCGGCTTGTTGGCGGCGGCGTCCTTCACGCATTTCTTGGTGAAGCTCGCTTTCGCCGCGCCGGCGAGCTTCTTCTCCGCGGCGGTTGCCGCGCAGGTGGCGGTCGCTGCGTCGCGTTCGCATTTCTTCATGAAGCTATTCATCGCCGCGCCGGCTAATTTCTTACCGGCCGCCTGCGCCGCGCAATCGGGGGCGACGGGAGGCGCGGCCGGAGTGGGGCCGGCGCCTTGAGCGAGAGCGAGGGGCGTCAACCCGGAAAGGCCGAGAGCGAAAATCGAGCCAAGGCAGAACTTTTTCATGGAGAAACCTCTCGAAGGCATGAACCGAGCGAGGATGGCGTCTCGAGAATAGGCGGGGCCAGATCGCCAGGCAAGCAGCCTGATCGGCGTCGATCCTGTGGGTAATAGTCGAACGGTCAGCGGCCCTCTATCAGCATCTTCGCCGCGTCGCGGATGCTGGAGCGCGAGTCGTCGCGCAGGTAAGGCATATGGCCGCCCGCCATCACGATGAGGCGGAGACGGTCGGCCTCGCCGTAGGGCGGCAGCTGATCGAGCATCAGCTTGGTTGCGAAATAGGGCGTCACGAGATCCACGACCCCATGGACGACCACGACCTTCAGCCGCGGATCGAGCGCCAGGGCGTCGCGCAGGTCAGAAAGCGCTTCCGCATTCACGCGGCCGCCTTGGCCGTAATCCCAGTGGTGCGCGATCCTGTCGTTGAGGATGAAATAGCGCGCGTCGCCGATCGGCCAGGCGAGCTTTTCCTGGGTGAGCCGCGTCATCGCCGCGCCGAGCGGCGCGCGCCATGTTTCCAGAACCGGATCAGCCCAGTCGCTCACCGGCGCGAACGGCGTCGGATCATAACCCTCGACGCCGCCGTCATAGACGCTCAGGATGCGCCGGCGCCCGCGATCGAACTCGCGGCTGAAGCTTTTGGCGTCGACGCGCGCGCCGAGGCGCGAGACGAATCGTCGGTCGAGCGCGGTGAAGCGCGCGACGGCATCGCTCATGCGGGCCTGCGCCTGCGGATCGTTCGCGCCCTTGAGGAAATCGACGATGTAGTCTCCCGCCGCATAGCTTTCGACATCCGCGAGCGCCGCCCGAGCGCTCGCCCCGCGCGCGATCGCCGTCATGGAGGGCAGCAGCGTCGCATAAGACAGAAAGTTGCGCCCGCCTTGCAGCCAGGCGAAATCCAGAACCGGGGATATGAGAAAAAGACCGTCGACGCCGATATTCTCGCGCTCTCTCAAGGGAGCGAGCAACTTGGCCGCGCGAAAGCCGCCATAGCTCTCGCCGGCGATATACTTGGGCGAGGCCAGCCGCCCCCGCGCCGTGAGCCATTTGCGGATGACGACGGCGAGCCCCTCGGCGTCGCCCTCGACGGAGAAAAAGCGCTTCTCGACCTCGTCGCTGTTGGAAAGCAATTTACTATAGCCCGTTCCCGGCGGGTCGATAAACACGAGGTCTGCGAAGGCGAGCCAGGTTTCCGCATTTTCGACGAGGGTGGGCGCCACGGACGGGGAAGGCGCATCCGGCGGAAAGCGCAGCCGCCAGGGCGAGATGGCGCCGAGGCCCAGCCAGGCCGAGGCGGCGCCCGGCCCGCCGTTGAAGACGAAGACGACCGGGCGCGCCGGGGACTCGGCGCCGTTACGCTCGTAGGAAACATAGGCGACGTCCGCCAGCGGCGCGTCGCTCTTTACATCTTTCAGCCGGATGGCGCCTGCCCGCGCCGTAAACGTGACCTTTTCGCCTTGCAGAGTGACCGCATGAGTGGTCACGGCCTCGACCGGCAGCCCGCGCGCCTCGGCCTTTGCTTCCGCGCCTTTCTGGTTCGGTCCCGGCGCATCCGCCAGGCTGGGAAAGGTAGCGCAGATCGCCAGGGCCCACGCTAGAACGATCGAGGGAATACGCGTCATTCTGCATCCTCGCGCCGGGAGCAGCCGCGCCTCCGCGCGCTCCACCGATCAGATATATGTCACAAAGGATGCCGGGCTCGCGCCGCCGCAGCTTTTGCCATGAGCCGACTTACCGGAACGACTGGGGTTGAGTGCGGGGGCTCGAAACGAGGCTCACCGATGAAAGCGTTTCCGACCGTTTCCAGCTTCGCGGCGGCTTCCGTGGCGCTAGCTGTGAGCTTGCAAAAGGATGAACGTTCATAAGAACGCCCGTTTGACGCTGCGCGGTCGAGCAGAATTGGCGCGCCCAAGGGGATTCGAACCCCTGTTTTCGCCGTGAAAGAGTGAAAAATGCGCAAAACACGATGAATGCCGAACATTCGGACCCGAGAAAATCCCCGGCTTTCCCTTAGTTTCATGATCGCCAAAGTTCGCGGTTGTTCGCCCCATCCGTGGCGTATAATTTCCGTATCCGATTTTAGGCGATAGTTTTGAGGGGCCGTGGCCAGAGCCGTAAAGAACGCGAAGATCGACACCCGATCGGCTAGGGAGAAGCTCGCCCAGCGGCGCGAGCCCTACTGGACCGTCATGGCGAAGTATTGCGCAATCGGGTATCGGAAGCGGCCCGGATCCTGGATCGCCCGCTTTTACGACCAGGAGGCGGGCGAAAAGCACTATGAAGCGCTCGGGGCGGCTGACGACGTGCGCGACTCCGACGGCCTTTCCGTCTTCAGCTTCTCAGAGGCACAGGCTCGGGCGCGGGCCTTCTTCGACCGCAAAGCCCGAGAGCTTGCCGGCCATACCGAGGCGAGCGCCGGTCCCTACACCGTTGCCAGGGCGCTTGACGATTATTTTACTGACAAGGCCCTCGGCGGCTCCAAGGGAATCGACAAGGCGCGATCAGCCGCCAACCTTCGGATTGTTCCCACGCTCGGCGGGTTTGAACTGAGCAAGCTGACGTCGCGGCGTATCCGCGACTGGCATGTAGCCCTTGCGGCGGCGCCGAAGCTCGCCCGCGCCGGCCGGGAGCCCGATAAGCGCAAGGCGGTTGCCCTCGACGCCAAAGACAAAGACGCGGTTCGGGCGCGCCGCTCGACGGCAAACCGGACGCTTACAATCTTGAAGGCGGCGCTCAACCACGCCTTCCACGAGGGGCGCGTGGCGAGCGACGACCCTTGGCGAAAGGTCAGGCCGTTCCGCGAGGCGGACGCGGCCGTGATTCACTTCTTATCCGACGAAGAATGCAGACGGCTCGCGAACGCCTGCGAAGGCGCCTTCCGCGATCTTGTGCGTGCGGCGCTGCTCACGGGTTGCCGATATGGCGAGCTGACCCGCATGTGCGCGAGCGACTTCGTGACCGAGTCCGGGATCGTCACCGTCCGCGAAAGTAAGTCGGGGAAGCCGAGCCATGTTGCGCTAACTGATGAGGGCAGGGCGCTATTCGAGGCCATGACCGCCGGGAAGACGGGGCACGATCTGATCTTCGCCCGCGACGACGGCAAACCATGGGCTGCGTCGCACCAGCAGAGGCCGCTGGAGGCGGCTTGCGCACGCGCAAAGATAGAACGCGCCGCGACCTTTCACATCCTACGGCACACTTATGCCAGCACGCTCGCCATGAAGGGCGTCCCGATGGGCGTCATCGCCGCGCAGCTCGGCCATGCCGACACGCGCATGACCGAAAAGCATTATGCCCACCTTGCGCCCAGCTATGTCGCTGACACGATCCGCATGGCGCTCCCGGCGCTGGGCATTGTCGAGCGGTCGAACGTCGAACAAATCAGCAGGAAGAAAAGCGTCGCTTAACCGACGCGACCTGACGCGCCGAACGCGCGCGAACATTGTTATTGACAGCTAGCTTCGATCTCGATCAATTTAGCGATCCAGGGTGAAGTAGATTTATGCCGTAAAGACACGCGGCACACTATCCGGAACCGTCGCGGCCGGCCCCTGACCCCCAAAAGGATCAGGAAGCTTATGCACGAACTCCCGGCAGAACCGCGCCGTCGGCGCCGCAAGGCGTCCGCGCCTATTTCCCCCTCTCCGGCCCTTATCGGCTCTGTCGCTTTCTCCCCTGCAGCCGTTGAGCAGCTCGCCGACGCCATCGCGGCGCGCCTTCAATCCAGAACCCCGGCGGCGCCAGTCGAAGGGCCGGCGCCTGCGCTCCTGACGGTTAAGGAGTTCTGCGCACGGGCGAGCATATGCCGCACGACAGCTTACGAGCTGGCGAAGGACGGCCGCTTGCAGACCGTGAAGATCGGCCGGAGCGTGCGGGTTCCTGTCACCGAGCTTGCGCGTTTCGAGCGCGAAATTGCGTGAGCCGCGCCCACGACGACCGCGCCGCCTCACCAACGGCCGCCCCGACTCTCGACCGGGTGGGGGTTAAAATCGCGGCCAAGCCCGTCTCCTGAAATCGGACGTCCCCTCACCGGGAGATTTTTTTTTGCCGGGCCGGGAATTTCAAGCCGTTTCCTAAACGGCCCAAAAATAGAGGCTTGGAATTGCAGGAAAAACACCTGCGCTTTCAATCGGATGGCCCCTATGAAAATCAGCAAGAATAAATCGGAAATCAATTCGGACGGCGCCGTGCCCCCGGAAGCCGCGCCTGCGGGTGTCTGTGACGATAATTCCCCCGAGCCAACCTGGGCGGATGTCATGTTGATGATCCCGCGCCAGCACAGGGCGAAGGTGTTGGATGAGCTTTGCCGGTCCGCCCGTGAGTCCGCGAACTATGCGCGCGAGGCCGCCTCGCTTGCCAAGGAACTGGAGCACCTCCGACCTCCTCCGACACGCGAAGAAATCCTTACGAGGCGAGATGCAAAGATCGTGCGGGCGCTCGCCGCCTATGACGGTCCGGCGACGAGGCGCGCCAGAGCGCTCGCCAATGACCTGGCGCTCGCAACCAGCCTCAAGGGGCTGCCGTCATCCGAGACCTTGCGCGCCGCCGCCGAGATTTTGTGGCTCAACGGCGGTCGGCCGCTGGCGTGGCGTCAGATTCAGAACATCGCCGACGGCTTCCGCCGCGGCTGAAGTTGCAGCAACGCGCCATTTCGATTGCAACGGGATTGCCGCATCTATCGAAGATAGGAGGTGATCAAGTGGGAATTATCAGCACAATTTTTGGGAAGCCGGACGCGAAGAAGGCCGACGCGCTTGCGTCCATCGCCGACGTTCAGCAAGCGCTCGCCCGTCTCGCGAAAGAGCGCGACGAAACGCGGCGCATGATCGATGAGACGCTGGCCAAGCGCCGCGAGCTCCTGCTGATCGACGGCTCCGACAAGGAGATCAAAAAGCTCGACGATGCAGTCGACGCTGCGCATCTCGCGCTTGAGCGTCTCGAACTTGCCGAGCCAGCCCTGCATGTTCGCCTTCGCGAATTTCAGGGCGCCGCGCGCCGGCAGCGCCTCGCCGAGCTGGAGGCGAAATATGCGGACGTCGTGACTGTGCTCGACGGCGCGATCGCCGTGGCGTCTGAGGCCTTTACCGATTACCTAGACGTTGTTCGCGAGTTCGACGACGCTGGCTTCAGCGCCGAGGCGCGTGGCTTCGTCGTCGCGCCGCCGATGCTCGCGGGTGGCGTTGTTGCCGGCCAGGAGCCGCTGGAACGCTGGCGCGCCGAGCGCGATCGTCTATTAGCGACGCAGGGCCGCGCGTCCGCCGGCCTGCCGCTCGCGAATCCGGCGTCTTCGATTTCTCCCGAGCAAGCCGCTGCGAACATCGCAGCCCGCAAGCCGGCGCCTCGCCCCGTGGTGGCACCCGAATATCTGCCCTCGCCGAGTCGCGCGCCGATCAAGATCAGCGAGGCCCCAGCTTACGGCTTCAGCAAGATCGCCTTCATTCGCGGCGGCGTGGAACTCGATGGCAAGCTAACAGTCGCGGGCGACGAGTCGATTGTAACGACCGGGCTCGCAAACGAACTAATGCGCAGCGGAGCGGCCGATCTTATCGAACAGGGCCGCGCTGACGCGGCGCCGGCGGCGGAGTGAGGCAAAATGAGCGTTGTGAACAGTCTCTCTGGCCGGATCCTCTCGAAGCACGCCGGCCTCACCGATCGACAAGTCATCGGCATCGCGACCGAAGAAATTCCTGATCGGGATAACGAAATCCTCACCGTCGACGGGGCGGACCTGTCCGAATACCTGAAAAATCCGATCGTCCTGTTCTCGCACGATGCGCGCAAGCCTATCGGAAGAGCTTCGCTGAGGAAGGTTGCCTATGCAATCGAGGCGACTATCACGTTTCCGCCTGTCGGGCTTTCTCCGACTGCGGATGAGGTATGTGGCTTGGTCAAGTCTGGAGTTTTGAGCGGATTATCCGTCGGATTTTTGCCGCGAGATTGGGCTCCTGCCGCCAATAGCGGAAGGAAATTCACCTCCTGGAAAATGTTGGAGCTGTCCATAGTCAGTATCCCGTGCAATCCGTCCGCCGTTATCACCCAGCGTAGCTCGGATAGCGTTTCGGCTCGAGCCGCGCGCGAGCTGGAAATCGCGCGGCTCCGAGCCGAGAGAGACGCAATTATTAACGCGCCGACCGCTGCGCATTACTGTGCGGCAATGAGGGAGAAGATGGAGCGCGAGGCCATCCAGCGCGCTGCGGCGGTGTATGCGCGCGATCCAGAAGTTCTTCGCGCCGACCGCATGCGCGAGATCGCGCGGCTGCGAAGCATCTGAGCTTGCTGGGTCGTTTATTACCCGCAAGGTTCCGGTGAAAGGTGGGGCGGCATCTTTAGGGATGCGGCCCTTTGCGAATAAAGCGCCATGCGGCGCCTGGGAGCAACTAAATGGCCACCGACAGTGCTGTTTCCGTAAAATTTGGCGCGGACATGACGGGGCTCGATTCCGCCGTCGCCGTAGCGAAGGCGCGCGTCCAGCAATTCAACGCCGAGGTGCGCAGCCTTGCGAAAGAGGCCGCCTCCGCCGGCGTCGCGACCAACGACAACCTCGCCTCGGCGCTGAAAGAGGCGACAGCCAGAGCCGCCGCCGCACAGCGCGAAGTGAATTCGCTCGCCAGCGCGATCAAGGGCAGCAAGGGCGCACTAGGCCTGTTGGGATTCAGCGTGAGTTTATCACAGCTGCGGCGAGATGGATCATGGCCGAGAAGCTTTGATCTGTCTTGTCCGCCCGCAGCGCGATGCGCTTGAACTCTTTGAGCTTGCCGAAGAAGTTCTCGATCAGATGCCGCCACTTATACATCTCTGCG
>DATBRF010000133.1:0-35879 GCA_036560425.1 Methylocystis sp.
TCCGCCATTTTCCTCGCCGGTCGCGACGCCTCGGCGCCCGGCGCGGCGGTCCTGGCCGGATTGGAGGGTCAGCGTCCGATGCTGATCGAGATACAGGCTCTGGTCGCGCCGACATCCCTCGGCACGCCGCGCCGCGCTGTCGTCGGCTTCGATCAGAATCGCCTGTCGATGATCCTTGCCGTCCTCGAGGCGCATGGCGGATTGAAGCTCGGCATGCACGACGTTTATCTCAATGTCGCTGGCGGCCTGCGCGCGGACGAGCCGGCCGGCGATCTTGCTGCCGCGGCGGCGCTGGTTTCCTCGCTCACGGGGGCCGTGTTGCCCGCGGACCAGGCCTTCTTCGGTGAGATTGGCCTTTCCGGCGCGATCAGGCCAGTCATCCACGCGGGCATGCGGCTGCGTGAGGCGGCCAAGCTCGGCTTTCGCCAGGCGGTTCTCGCGCAGGCCCAGCAGATCAACGACGACGACCGCCGCGCCGGCCTCACGCTGCGACCCTGCGCCGACGTCGCGCAGCTCGTCGCGGCGATCGCGCAGACTGCGCCACGCGCCCGGAAAGGATGAATTTATCTGTTTGTGCTTTTCGCCGACGGTTGAGTTGCGCTAGAAGCAGGCGATCGTACGTTCCCGCGGCATCGACCCCGACGCATTGGGATCCACAACGCGCGCTTTCATGCGCGCGCCGGAACTGGCGTTCTGTTCGAGGGCGTCCCGGGGAGTTCCGAAGTCCGGACGAAACGAAGAGGACTTAGATGCCGTCATACCTTGATCTGGCAGTCATAACAATCATTCTGGTCTCCGGCATGCTCGCCCTGCTGCGGGGCTTCACGCGGGAAGTGCTGGCGATCCTCTCCTGGGTCGCGGCGGCCTTCGCGGCCTATTACCTGCACCCTATGGCGCTGCCCCATGTGAAGGCCTACATCTCCAAGGACGAACTCGCGATGGCGGCGGCGGTCGCGGGCGTCTTCTTCGTTGCGCTGGTGCTGGTGTCGATCCTTACCGTGAAGCTCTCGGACATTATCCTCGACTCCAAGATCGGCGCTCTGGATCGTTCGCTGGGCTTCGTCTTCGGCGCCGTGCGAGGCATGCTGCTGGCGGTGGTCGCTTTCGTTTTCTATGGCTGGCTGGTGCCGGACGCCAACCAGCCGGAATGGGTCCGCACCGCGCGCGCCAAGCCGCTGCTCCAGGCTGGCGGAGAGAAGCTTCGCGAATGGCTCCCGGACGACATGGACGGCAACGTGAACAGCATATTGGCGAAAATCAAAGCCAAGAAGTCCGGCGCGCCCGTCGACGAAGCTCCGCCGGCCGAATCCGAGCTGGAAAAGACGCCGGCGGCGGCGGAATGACGCGCGAATGACTGAGCGATTGTATGAAGCGTTGGCGCAAGCTGATCCCTCCCTTTTACGGCGAGGGCAGCCCCGTGAAAGCGGGATCGGGTCGGGTCAGGGCAAACAAGGGTCGCCGCCACGCGACCGCCGCGCAACGGCCTACGATCGTCGACCTCGCGAAAAGGGGGGGATATTTGGCGGATTGCCGCGCCAGTTAGCTATTCGTCCACGACTTGGCGCCACTACCCAAAAGGCTTGCCGGCGCCCGAGCTGGTTGGCGACGCTGATGTTCAGGGCGCGAGGACGCGCGCTTTCGGTAAGGGAGACAATGGAATGACCGAGTCGAGCCTCAACGACCAATCCATTGCCGGCCCGATCGAAACGACCGACGATCTCGACGGCGATCGTTTGCGCGAATATTGCGGCGTCTTCGGCGTCTTCGATCTACCCGACGCGGCCGCGATCACGGCGCTTGGCCTGCACGCTCTCCAGCATCGCGGCCAGGAGGCCGCCGGCATTGTTTCTTTTGACGCCGGCCGCTTTCACGGCGAACGTCGCCTCGGTCTCGTCGGAGACCATTTTTCCAAGGAAAGCACGATCAAGCGCCTGCCCGGCGCCACCGCCATCGGCCATGTCCGCTATGCGACGACGGGCGAGACGATGTTGCGCAACGTGCAGCCGCTCTTTGCGGAGCTCAACACCGGCGGATTCGCCGTGGCGCACAACGGCAATTTGACGAACGCCCAGGCGCTGCGCCGCGAACTGATCTTGGAAGGCTCCATCTTCCAATCGACCTCCGACACGGAAGTGCTGCTGCATCTCGTGGCGCGCAGCCGCCGCGCCCGCGTTGTCGACCGCTTCATCGAGGCGCTGCGCCGCCTCGAAGGAGCCTATTCGCTCGTCGTCTTGTCTGATGAGTTGCTGATCGGCGCGCGCGACCCTCTCGGCATTCGTCCGCTCGTCCTCGGGGAGCTCGACGGCAAATATATCATCGCCTCCGAAACCTGCGCGCTCGACATCATCGGCGCGCGCTTCGTCCGCGACGTCGAGAATGGCGAGGTCGTCGTCATCTCGAAGGAAGGGCTGGAGAGCATCAAGCCTTTCCCGCCGCGAGAGCCGCGGCCGTGCATTTTCGAATATATCTATTTCGCCCGGCCCGACTCCATCGTGCATGGCCGTCCTGTGTACCAGGTCCGCAAAGCTATGGGGCGAGAGCTCGCGCGCGAGCAGATCATTGCCGCCGATGTCGTCGTGCCCGTGCCCGATTCCGGCGTGCCGGCGGCGCTCGGCTATGCGACGCAGTCCGGCATTCCCTTCGAGCTCGGCATCATCCGAAACCATTATGTCGGCCGCACCTTCATTCAGCCAACGCAATCGGTGCGCGAGGTCGGCGTGCGCATGAAGCACAGCGCCAACCGCTGCGTGGTCGAGGGCAAGCGCGTCATTCTCATAGACGACTCGATCGTGCGCGGCACGACCTCGGTGAAGATCGTGCAGATGATGCGAGACGCGGGCGCGACCGAGGTGCATTTCCTCATCTCCTCGCCGCCGATCACCCATCCGGACTATTACGGCATCGACACCCCGAACAAGGAAAAGCTCCTCGCCGCGACGCATTCGGTCGAGGAGATGCGCGCCTATATCGGCTGCGATTCGCTTGCTTTCCTTTCAGTCGACGGCATCTACCGGGCCATGGGCTATGACGGGCGAGACAATGGATGTCCCCAATTCACCGACCATTGCTTCACGGGCGACTATCCGACCTCGTTGACCGACCTCGTGGAGGAGAACCGCGCGCAGCTCTCGCTGCTGGCGGAGGCGGGCTGAGGCAAGAAGAGGGCAAGATTTTCGCTCTTCCCCCGGCGCGTGGTATAAAAGCGCATGACTGAAGCCGCCGCGAAGCGCATGAACGCCGGCGAGTTCCTCGACTGGGTGCAAGCCCAGCCGAAGGGACGCTACGAGCTGCTGCGGGGCGAGATTTTCGCAATGGCGCCCCAACGGGCGGAACACGCGCGCACGAAACTCAAAGTCGCCCGCTCTCTCACCGACGCAATCGAGCGCGCAGGCGTTCGCTGCGAAGCCTTCGTCGATAGTCTTGGCGTCATGACCGATGAGCACACGGTCTAT
The DNA here is from genome assembly GCA_036560425.1 of Methylocystis sp. Classification (GTDB taxonomy): domain Bacteria; phylum Pseudomonadota; class Alphaproteobacteria; order Rhizobiales; family Beijerinckiaceae; genus Methylocystis. The sequence continues at coordinate 3,453 of DATBRF010000133.1, forward strand.
GAGCCGGACGCATTAGTGAACTGCGGCGATCCAATCGCACCGGACACGCTGCTCGCCCCCTCGCCGGCCATCATCGTCGAAGTCATCTCGCCCTCCTCGCGCAGTATCGACAAGAACAGCAAGCTCAGCGATTACTTCCGGTTGGAGAGCTTGAGGCATTATCTGGTCGTCGACCTTTCGCGACGCCTCGTCCTCCATTATCGACGACAAGGCGGGGAAATCGTCGTGGCCTTTGTCAAGGAAGGCGCGATCGCCCTCGACCCGCCCGGCCTCTCGGTCGACATCGCGGACATCTTCCCTTAACCGGATCGGAAATTGACGTCTCCTCGCATCGCTCTCGTCACCGGCGCCACACGCGGCATCGGCCGCGCCATCGCACTCGAGCTCGCGCGCGGCGGCGCGCATATCGTGGCCCTTGCCCGCACCCAGGGGGCCCTGGAAGCGCTCGACGACGAGATCCGCGCGCTAGGCTCCGAAGCAACGCTCGTTCCCTGCGATCTCGGGGATTTCGATGCGCTCGACCGGCTCGGCGCGGCGCTGTTCGAGCGCTGGGGCAGGCTCGACGTCTTCGTGGCCAACGCTGGCGTGCTCGGCCCCCTGTCACCGCTCGCGCATGTCGATGTGAAAGACTGGAATCGCGTCATGGCGGTGAATGTCACCGCCAATTGGCGGTTGATCCGCTCGGTCGACCTGCTTCTGCGCGCGTCCAGCGCCGGTCGAGTCCTCTTCGTGACCTCGGGCGCGGCGCACAAGGCGAAGCCCTATTGGGGCCCCTACGCCGTCTCGAAAGCGGCGCTCGACGCAATGGCCCGCACCTACGCGGCGGAGGTGAAGGATTGCGGCGTCACGGTCATGATCGCCAATCCGGGCCCGATGCGAACGCGCATGCGCGCCCAGGCGATGCCAGGCGAAGACCCCATGTCTCTCCCGGCGCCGGAGGATTTTGCAAGAAAATGCCTGCCGCTCCTGGCGCCCGAATGGCGCGAGACAGGGAGGCTCTATGACTTTCCTGCCGATCGGCTGATGGATTTCCACCCGCCGGAATAAAAAGCGCGGGGAAGCCTCCCCGCGCTTCAACCATCAATGATGGCGGCGATGGCGCTTCACCGGCGGCGGGGGCGGCGGCGGAACATAGGCGAGCGTCAGGCTCTCGACGCCGGCGTTCCAGCCAATCCCTGCGCCGGCCTCGATCTGGAAGGGCTGCAGCGAGAAGGTGTTGTCGGAGCCCCCGACGAGGACCGCGCCGCCGCCGCCGACGCCGATCTTGGCCGAGACATTCGGGCCGACGTAATTGCCAGCGAGCGCGCCCGGGCCGACCTTGCCCGTCGCCGCGACCACGCCCCAGGCGAGCTCGCCCTGGCCGTTAATCGAAATGTTGGGACCGACTTTGGTCAAAGTGCCGGCGTAGTGAGCCGGGGCGACGCCTTCGTCATCGTCCTGGAACATGCAGTCGATCTGCTGGTTTTCGACCAGGATGCTCAGGTCGTTGCCCAACAGCTTGCACTGCAACGTGCCCACGCGATCACCAGCAAAAGCCGCAGCGGGAGCCAGAAGCGCCAGGACAGCGGCGCCGCCCACAATGCGTCCCAGTTTGAAACGGACGGACATAAAACTCCTCCTCTTTTCCTCGGGCCTTTCGGCCCTTATCGCGGTCGCAAGCCTCAATAGATTGCTACGCATAGGATGCACTATATGACATCGAATGGCGTCGCTACAGTAGAAGTTTGAGCGGCGCCGTTACGCACGTGCGAAGACGCACAGACGGGAACCTGGCTTTCGTCATAACCTCTTGCAAATAGGGGATAAGCGGGCGATGTTGCGGGATGCTGCGCGACGCTTGGACGCGGCGGCGGAGATGAGCGATGAGCGCCCAACTTCCTGTTTTATATGATTCTCAGCTTTCCGCCTCCGACCTGGAGGCGTTGCGCGCCGCTGTCGCCGCGCTGGAACGCCAGACCTTCACTGGGCGCATCTCCAGGATGGCGGGTCGGCGGATGGGACTCGTCGCCCGTCCCCTGCCCCCGCAACTACAGGAAATGGCGGGGCTGGCGACACAGAAGGCGCTTGCTGCGGCGCTGAGGGTGGCGCTCTCCAGCCTCGAAGGAGCGCCGCAAGGCGACACGACGCGCCTTCATCGCCGGCTTGCCGCCCTCGCTGGCGGCTTCGGCGGCGCCGTCGGCCTCGCGAGCCTGCCCGTAGAACTTCCTCTCTCGACGACGATCATGCTGCGATCCATCGCAGACATTGCGCGCAACGAGGGGGAGAATTTGCGCAATCCCGCAACCGGCCTCGCCTGTCTCGAAGTCTTTGCGCTCGGCGGCCAGGCCGGCGACAATATTCTCGAGGGCGGCTATCTGGCGATCCGGGGCTTGCTTGCGAAATCGGTGAGCGACGCCGCGCGCTATGTCGCCATCAGAGGCGTATCGCAGGAGAGCGCGCCGGCAATGGTGCGGCTCGTCAGCCAGCTTTCCACGCGATTCGGCGTCGTGGTCTCGCAAAAGCTCGCGGTCCAGGCCGTGCCAATCATCGGCGCCGTCAGCGGCGCCGCGATCAATCTGGCCTTCACGGAGCACTTCCAGACATTGGCGCGCGGCCATTTCGCAGTGCGCCGGCTCGAGCGGGTCTATAATCCGGTGATGGTGCGTTCGCATTATGCGCGCATCGCCCGCGAAGAAGGCTATTGGGACGCGCCGCCTTCAGCGGCGTGATCGCCGAGGCCGACGCGCGCCGCGGCAAGCAGATGCTCGACCTGCCGGCTCTCCCCGATTCGGGATTCATTCTCTTCGAGAATCACGAGATCAGCCTTGCGTAGATTTTCGGCAAGCAGACCCGGCTCCGTCCCCAGGCGCGGCCCATAATCGACGTCCCCGGGAGCGCGGCGATCATGCCAGAGCTCGACGTCGTTGTTTTCCGTGCGCATGTAAAACCAGTAATCGACCCCCGGCGGACAGGCGGCGAGCATCGCGGCGATCAGAAGCGGATGCAAAAAGCTGCCGCCCAGGGCGAGAAGCGCCGGCGCGCGCGCGCAGGGCTGCGGAGCCTCGGCGCGTTCGATGGCGGCGGTCGGATAGGCGGCGTCGGGCCAGAGAAGATTGAGCATGTCCAGGAGGTCGCGATCCCAGCCGATGGCTGACGTCGTCTCGCGCCAGACGAAATCGAGGCGGCCGATCGCTGACGGCGAAACGGCTGTGATTTCGCGCAGAGCCAGAGCCGCCCCGAGAGCGTTCCAATGCGTGGCGCCGCGAGCGAATAATGGAACCTCGAACGCCGCTCGCTTGGCGGTGACAAGCCCTGCGCCGTCGACATAACGAACGTCTCTTTCCGCAAGCGCGGCCAGATAGGGGGCAAGCTTGTCCGGGCCCGCCGCCGCTTGCGCCGCGCAGGAACCAGTCGCTGGCAGATCCTCGCTGTATCGCGCCGCCTTGGAAGGCGAGATCAGATAGACGAAGCTCTTGCCCGCGCCCTCAATGGCCTTCTGAATTTCGCGGATCGAGTCGGCCCACCGCTCGACGTCGGCGGGGTTTGGCGCGGCGCCGCGCCGGCAGAACTCGTCGATATAAATCTGCTCGAAAAGCTGACCGTCGCGTCCGATTACGACTCCGGGCGCGGGGGAAAACCCGAAGAGCGAGAAGACGAACTGGTTTCTGGCGCGCACTGCGATTGGAAATATCGGAAGCGCTCGCGTGAAATTGTTGGAAACCGCCTTCTGCGTCTCTCCCGAAAGAAAGGCGTCGACAGACCATGGGGCCGGTTTCGTCCTGGCAAGGCCCGAAAGTGGCGCGGCGCTGCGAATGCGCAGCTTCGGCCAGTCGCGCTCGACCGCGAAATTCCAGATGCTGGCGAGAAACAGGAAGGCGATGAAGCTGGCGCAGGCGAAGATGGGAAGGCGCGAGAACGTCGGACGTTTCGTATCAGGCATCGCCGTTCAAAACCGGAAATAGATGAAAGGCTTGAAGGGGTCCGCGAGCCCCTTGGCCAGCGCGGCGATGAAAAGCATGGCGAGCGCGGCATTCGTCGCGAAGGCATGGCGCCGCGCGAGCGCCGCCCAATCGGCCCCGAGGCTCGCGCCGATACGCTGAGCGACGCAGACCGAAATCCCGATCAGCGACACGATAATATAATCGGGCGCCAGCGGGACCGGCGCGCTCGGTTGCGCCCATGGCCGCGCCATAAGTGAAAGAAGCGCGCCTGCCTGGTCGAGCGTCGGGGCGCGAAACAATACCCAGCCGATCATGACGACGAACATCGTCGCCGCGTTGGCCAGCCAAACCGGCAGACGCTCGAGACGCTCGAGGAGAAACAGCCTATCGAAAATGAGGAGAACGCCGTTGTAGGCGCCCCAGAAAACATAGGTCCATGCCGCGCCGTGCCAGAGGCCCGAGGCAAGAAAGCAGATCCAGAGATTGAGATAGGTCCGCCTCTCTCCCTTACGGTTTCCGCCAAGCGGAAAATAGAGATATTCGCGTATCCAGCTCGTCAGCGACATGTGCCAGCGTCGCCAAAAGTCCGTGACGCTCGTCGCGATATAAGGCATGTCGAAATTTTCGAAGAGGCGAAAACCGAAGATGCGCGCCAAACCGATCGCCATGTCCGAGTAGCCCGAGAAATCAAAGTAGATTTGCAGCGTGAAGAAAATGACGCCAGCCCAAGCCTCCGCGAAGCCGAGCGTCGATGGATCGCGCGAAAAGATCGTGTCCGCGCCGCCCGCCATCACATCGGCGAGCAGCAGCTTCTTCACGACGCCGAGCATGAAGCGCGAGAGGCCGTTGATGAAGTCATCTACATCCGCGTGCGGGCAGGTCTCCAGTTGCCCTGCTATGTCGTGATATTTGATGATCGGCCCCGCAAGGAGCTTCGGAAAGAAGAAAACGTAAAGCGCGTAGAGCAGCGGCCCGCGCGCCGGCGCCGTCACGCCGCGATATACATCGACGAGGTAAGTAATTTTTTCGAAGACGATGAAGCTTACGCCGATCGGCAGCGCTATTTGGGGAATGTTCAAACCCGGCAGCGTCACGGCGCGCAGTAGCGCGTCGAGGTCGAGCAGGAGAAAGTTCGTGTATTTGTAATAGACGAGGATCGCGAGATTTGCGGCGACCCCGACCGCGAGCCAAAGATGCGCGACGCCGCGACGGTCGTTCCCCGAGCGAAGCCGGGAGAGAACCGCGACATCGCTCCCTGCCGCGCAGGATTCCCGGTCACTTTGCTCGCGCAGGGCGCCGGGAATGACGGACGCGCGGAAAGCGGCGATGCGCCCCGCGATATGGAGATCCAGCGCGATGGAGACGAAAACGATCAAAATGAAGCTCGGCTCGCTCCAGCCATAGAAAACGACGCTTGCGAGAAGCAGAATAACAGCGCGCCGGCGACGGTCGGCCCCGAAGAAGAGATAAATCAGATAGACCGCCGGCGCGAAGAGAAACAGGAACAGCGGCTCGTAAAAAATCATTCCAACCCGTGAGCTTGTGGCGACGCAAGCCGCTTGGCCAGCCCAGGGGTTCTAGCAAGCCGGGGGACACAGAGAAACCCTGGCCCGGCCACGTCAGAGTGAGGCGCCAATGTCACCCGTCTTGCGCGGCGGCTCCCGAGCCCCTATCACCCTGCCCCATGGCCGACGATTTCTCCCCCAAATCCGACTTTCTGCGCGTGCTCATGGAGCGCGGCTTCGTGCATCAGTGCTCGGACTTTCCCGGGCTCGACGAAAAGGCGCTCGCCGGGGGGCTTTCGGCCTATATCGGATTCGACTGCACGGCGCCTTCGCTCCATGTCGGCTCGCTTCTGCCCATCATGATGCTTGCCTGGCTGCAGCGCACGGGCGGCAAGCCCTTGCCGCTCATGGGCGGCGGCACGACGCGCGTCGGCGATCCGTCCGGCAAGGATGAAAGCCGCAAGCTGCTCACAATTGAGCAGATCGACGCGAACAAGGCCTCGATCAAGCGCGTCTTCGAGCGCTTTCTGACCTTCGGCAATGGGCCGACCGACGCGCTGATGCTCGACAATGCCGATTGGCTCGCCGGCCTCAATTACATCGACTTCCTGCGCGACGTGGGCCGGCATTTCTCGGTCAACCGCATGCTAACGATGGACTCGGTGAAGCTGCGGCTCGAGCGCGAGCACGAGCTTTCCTTTATCGAGTTCAACTACATGTGCCTGCAGGCCTATGATTTCGTGGAGATCAACCGCCGCCACGGCGCGCTGCTGCAGATGGGCGGCTCCGATCAGTGGGGCAATATCGTCACGGGCCTCGATCTCGGCCGCCGCATGGGTACGCCGCAGCTCTATGCGTTGACCTCGCCGCTGCTGACGACGGCTTCCGGCGCCAAAATGGGCAAGACGGCCGCAGGCGCCGTCTGGCTTAACGCCGAAATGCTGTCGCCGTATGACTACTGGCAATATTGGCGCAATACGGAAGACGCCGACGTCGCGCGTTTCCTCAAGCTCTTCACCTTCCTGCCAACGGACGAGATCGACCGGCTTGCGGCGCTGCAAGGCGCAGAGATCAACGAGGCCAAGAAGACCCTCGCCACTGAGGCGACGGCTTTGATCCATGGCCGCGAGGCCGCCGAACAGGCGGCCGAGACCGCCCGCGCGACTTTTGAGGAAGGGGCTCTCGCTCTCTCCCTGCCGAAGGTTTCCGTCTCAGCCGAGGAGATCGCCGCCGGTCTCGGGGTCTTGTCGGCTTTCGTCAAGGCCGGCCTCGTCGCCTCGACGGGCGAGGCCCGCCGGCAAATCAAGAGCGGCGGCCTGCGCCTTAATGACGTCGTCGTGACCGATGAGCGCGGAACGCTGTCGGAGAAAGACTTCGAGACGGACGGCGTCGCGAAACTTTCGCTCGGCAAGAAAAAGCATGTGCTGCTCGCGCGCGATTGAGCGATCGCCAAGAAATCAACGCGCGTTGCAAGAGATTCCGGGTTCACGGATGGAGCCCGCCGACAGCTTACTCGGCGCCTTCGAGGTTGGCCGGCTCCAGCAGCGGCAAGGTGAAGCTGAAAGCGGCCCCCTGCCCGACATCGGGCTGCGCCCATATCCTTCCGTCATGCGCTTCGATAATGACGCGCGACATCGGCAGTCCGACGCCCATGCCGCCGGCCTTGGCGGAATGCGAGGGCTCGAAAAGCTGGCTTTTTATTTCGTCGGGGATACCCGGGCCGCTATCTGCGATGTCCACTCGGATTTTCTCGCCCTCCGCCATTGAGGTCGAGATCGTCAGACAGCGGGTTTTCGATTCCGCCATCGCCTCTTTGGCGTTCTTTAGGAGATTGATCAGCGCCTGCTGGATCTGAACCCCATCGACGAGGACGGTGTCCTTTTCGGCGTCAAGGTTCAGAACGAGCGAAATATGACGATCTTCGAGCGAGGCTGCATAGCAGCCGCACGTCTTGCGTATCAATTCGTGAAGGCTCTGGATGAGCTTGTTTGGCTCGCCATGCGAGGCAAGCCCTCGCAGGCTGCTGATGATGCGTCCCGCGCGGTCCACCTGTTCCGCCGCGCGCGCCAATGCGTCCTCGACGCGGACCGGGCGCTGATCCGGCGGCGCGTCAATCATGCGTTCCGCAATCTTGAGGTAGGTCTTCATCGCCGAGAGAGGCTGGTTGAGCTCATGAGCGAGCCCGGCAGCAATGCCACCCATCGCAGCAAGACGATCGATCTGTATTCGCTTGAGTCGCGCCTCGACCTCGTGCTTCTCGGACAAATCGCGGACACTGCCGACAAACATGGGAGCATCATTATGGCGGGTCGCGGTCAGGGTAAGTTCGACCGGAAAAAGCTCGCCGTTCTTGCGGCGTCCTTTCGTCTCCATGGAAGCTCGGACTTTTTGCCGCTGAGGGGAATACGCCACGGCGAAATCCGTCGCCCACTTTTCTGGAAGGATCGAGCGGATGTCCGCTTCCAGGAGTTCGCGGGCGTCATAGCCGAACATGCGCGCGCCGGCCGCGTTGATCGAGTAGATCGATCCGGCTTTATCGAATGCGATGATGGCGTCCTGAACAGCTTCCAGGATGGCCTGTCGCCGTCCTTCGCTTTCGCGCAAAGCTTGCCCGAGGCGTTGGCGGCTCGAGCTCTTGAATGAAAGCCAGCGATTATCCTCTTTGTGGAGGGCGAAATCGTGGTTCGCAATAATGTCAAAAATCTCGCGAATGTCGCACCTGGGAAAGGGAAAGGCGCATAGGGCGAGGATGCGCTTCGCGCCGATGATGTGATGGACCATCTCTTCGTAACGCGTAAACCCTCGCCACACCGCTTTTTCCAGCCAGAACGTATCGCCGGTGAGGCGCAGGCCCTCGAAGCCGAGCCGTTCCACCGTTTCGACTTTTTCCGCCCAGCCGCGAAGCGCGCGCTCGCCGTCGAACCGGCCATCCCGAATGTACCAGTCCGTATAATGTACTATTTCAAGCTGGCCAGAGGCGATGCAGGCATCGAGGTTTGGGACAACCGCTCTCAGCGCCGCCTTTGCTTGTTCGACATCGACGAGCTCGGACGTGACCCACATGCAGAATTCATTTTCTGCAAGCCCTTGCGCGAAATACGGGACCAAAATTTCGAGCAGCTCTTCAGCTGTCTTATACAACAGACAGAAATGCGTTCCCCAGGAGATGTCGCCGACCGCCTCCACGCCCGACTTTCTCGGCAGCTCAAACTCGAAGAAATGTCGATAGTAGTCGGTGTAATCGTCCACGTCATTCCCCTACTCATACACGAAGGTGAATAGACCGCCACGACCGGCAATTTAGACAAATGAAACCTTTCTGTCAGCGAAAAATTCTGAATCTCATAACGGCTTGGGTTACGCTACTGCTTGATTTACCTGGTCTCCGGCATCCGCACCGTACCGTCGAGCACGCCCATGATCTTTCGCATCATGCCAGGCGCGATCGCCGACAGTGGATTGACATTGACAACCGGCGCCGACAACGCGCCCGTCACGCGGTAGTTCAGCGCGAAGATGCCTTCGTGCTGGCCGCCCGTAATCACCAGATTGAGCACGGGGATATTCGATAGAAGGCTGTTCAGCGCATAGGCCGGCACATAAGAGCCGGACAGATCGAGCCTATCGCGAGGGAAATCGATGAAGCCACCGAAGGTGAGACCGATCTCCGGACCCGACATGACGCCCTCGCGTAGCGAAAGGCGACCACCGGCCCAGGTAAAATCCGATTGCAGCCGCCCCACGCGCACGAGATCCGGATCGAAGCGCATATTGCCGCGATCATCCGCGCGAGCCGCTCCACCCTGAGCCATCAGCTGGCGCATTGTCGGCTCGCCTTTGACGAAGAAATCACGGATGTCGATCGCGCCATCGGCGCGGTTCTGGCCAAGCGTCACATTGGCGTTCAGAACGCCGTTCTCCATTTTGCGATAGAGGTCGAGAAAGGCGAGAAGCGAGCCCGCGTCATTCGTCGATATCTCGAGCTGCTGTGCGCCGCTCTGTCCCCGCGTCAGGGCGGCGGCAAGACGCTCGCGCCCAAAATTTCCCGTGAGCGTGACCGTGCGGACGCGCCCGTCGCGCGATTCATACTTAAATTCCACTCCCGTAAGGATCTGCTTGCCATGACCGGTGACGATCGGCGTCTTGAAGTCCAGATCGATATCGTCGCCGGGATTGCGTGCGTTCCCTGATGGTTTGTCACCGCTTCCCGACCGGATGAGCGAGGCAAGCATCGGTCGCGCGTCGAAATTCGCTCCGCGAACCACGACTTTCGTGGAGTCGCCGGCGCGCGAGACATCGATCTTCAGATCGTCCCCAGTCGAAAGCCGCACCGGCGCCAGCCGGGCGCTGCGAAAGGCTCCTTCCTTGGCAAGCTCGATCACGCCTTGCGCCTGCATGGGGCCGGCGTCGAAATTGACCTGGTCGAGCGCGATGCCTTCGCCGCGCTTCACGATCACGAAGGAAGCCTTGGCAGGCTTGCCGGCCGGCTTCGCGACGCCGGGGACCGGATTGTCGAAAGCGGCGCGCGTAAGGTCGAGCTCGATACGCGCGTTAAGCTCGTCTACCGGAAGCGGCGTCTTTACGGTCGCAGCGACGGGTCCGTTCACCCCCATGATCGCATAGCCGGCCCGCTGCCTCGCCGCCTCGTCGAAGGTCAGGGTCACCTGCGCCTGCGCGGGCCCCTTTTCGCCGAAGCCGCGCCTGACGTCCAGCGCCGCCGGCGCGCCGTAGATTCGCCCTGCTCCATTGATGCGCAGGCCATTGCGGTCGGCGAGAACGTGCAGCGCTCCACCCTCGAGCCGCTCCTTGCCGATGAGCCTCTCTATCGAGAGGTTGCTGGTCATCGCGTCGACCGCGAAGGTCGTTCGATCCTCGCCCACTTTGTCGCCAAGCTCGAGATCGAGCCTCAGCTTTCCGTCGATTTGTCCTTTTAGCGTCGCCGCGTCCACGGGAATGCTCGCATGCGAGGCGACGGCGGGCGTCGAAAGAATATCCGCCGTCGCCTCGACATTTCCTGAAAGCTTGAGATCCAGAACCGCCGGCGTGGGCCGCAGCATATTGTCGGCGACGGAAAACCGCCCCTCGGCGAGGGTCATGCGGCGGCCCGGCCCCGTCTCCATCATGCCGGACGTCGCGTCGAAGGTCGCCGTGCGGCCGGTGATGCGCAGGCGGCCGGCGATGCCGGTCAAGGGCGCGAGACCCGGCAAGGCCTCGACGACGGCGCAATTTGCGACCTCTCCGGATATCTCGATAGAGCCATCAGGCGGCGAGCGCTCATAACGCATGGCGACAAGAGCGTCATTGTCGAAGGCGGCGGCGGCATGGGCGTGCTTGACGACGCCGGCGGGAACATGGTCGAGGAACCATGCGCGCACCGGCGCGGCGACATGCGTCGGCCAGAGCTGCTCCACAACACGCATCTGCGTATCGTCGAGGTCGAGCGTGAAGGCGACGCGCGGCCCGCCGCGATAGGCAAGGGCGCCGCTTCCGGCGGCTCGCAGCTCGGGGCCGGAGATGGAGAGCCGATCGACCTGAAGCCGCCCCTGCCCGTGCAGCAATCGCGCTTCGAGAAGGGCCTGCTCTACCGCTAGGGCCTTCTGGCCCGCGCGATCGGGCTCGATCCGGGTGGGCTCGACAAGCTTGAGCGCGATCGTCCAGGCGTCCGCGCCGGGATCTGACCCCAGCGGAAGCTCAGCCGGCGCCGAGGCCGCGCCAGCCAGCGTCATGTCGAAGCCGCCCGCCTTGAACCGGAAAGGCGCGACGACAAGCTTGCGCTCCCGTCGGCTCCAGCGGGCCTGGGCGGCGATCCGCTGGATCATCACCGGCTCGTGATCGGGTTCCTCGAGGCGGAAAAAGCCCTTGCCAATCTCTAGGCCGCCCGTCGCCTCGAGCACGATCCCATCCGGAGAGAGCGAAAAGCTCAGATCGGCGCCGAACGGCGCGTCGGTGTCGAAATGAGGGTTATGAGCGCCGCTGACGAGGGCGATCTCGTCGATAGACAAATTGCGCAGCTTCGCCACGAAGGCGCGGCTCTTCCCCGGCGCTCCCTTCGCCGCCGCCGTCGCGCTCCAGCGTCGCGAAGGCCCTGTGGCCGCCAGGTTAAAGCGCATGCTCCCGTCGCCCTTGGCGAGGCTCAGCGAAACATTCCGATACTGAATCGTCCGGTCGATCGTGCGGTCGTCGATCGTCAAGCTGCCATGCTGCAAGCCGAGCTTGTCAAAGCCGCCCACCGGACTGTCGGGGTTCGTCGCGAGGTCCATCAGAGAACGCAGCGCGCCGGCGGCGGCCTTCAACAAGGCGACGCGCTCGATCGGCGCGCCGGCGGGCGCCGCGGTGGGCGCTGGCGGGGCGACCGCCGCGGTTGCGACGGGATCGGCGCCGGCCGAGATCGCCATGGTCCCGTCGGCCTGAACCGAAAGCCTCAGGTCGAGATCGAGCGCCTCCAGCCGGCGCGGCTGAAGGCGGCCAAGAAATATGGACGGCCAATCGAGGGAAAGCTCGGCCCGCGGAGCCGCGAGAATGGAGCGCCCCCCTGATTTCACGAGCAACCCGTCGACCGTCAGCGTGGGACCGTGATCGGAATTTGCGATCGAGACGCCGGCCAGATCGAAACTAAACTTTCCTGAAAAGCGTTCATCCAATGATTTAACGATCCGCGGCGTGAGCCAAGCGAGGTCGATCGGCCCGCGCGAGAGCGCCAGGAAGAAGGCGCCCAGGGCGACGCAAATAACAGCCGCCGATCCGAGGCCAAGAAAGGCGCCGGCGCGCGCGACCCTGCGGGCGCGGGCGCGCCGATGCGGCCGCGGCGGCCTCTTCCGATTGGCGGCAGGATCGTCGCGATGGTCGCGCCCTGTCTGATCGGTCAAATATCCTCGCTTCGCAGGCCCCTCGCCGACGCTAAAAAATCTAGCGCGCCAACGCGAGCGCCGCCACTTGCCCGGTCGGCGCCATCTCTGCATTGTTCCGTTGGATTCTAAATGGGCTTGCGACGAAAGGAAGGCGCAATGACCACGAAAGCGTCGACAAAAAAACCGGCCGAGGTCAAATCCACAGAGAAAAAACCGGCGGAGCAGGCTGGCCGCACGAGGGCGAAAGCCGAAGCGCCAGCGGCACAGGAAGCCGCTTCGCAGAAGGCTGCTGCGTCCCCCGCCCCCGCGGGTTTGCTCGAGGAAGGCGATTCGGCGCCGTCCTTCACACTCCCGGGTGCGGGCGGCGAGACGCTGTCCCTCGCCGCATTGGCGGGCAAGAAGGTCGTCCTCTATTTCTACCCGAAGGACGACACCTCGGGCTGCACCAAGGAAGCCATCGAATTCAATGCGCTTCGTGACAAATTCGCCGAGGCGGGAGCGGTTATCGTCGGCATCTCGCCGGATTCGGCTAAAAGCCACGACAAATTCCGCGCCAAATATGAGCTCGCATTGCCGCTTGCCGCCGACGAGACGAAGGCGACGCTCGCGGCCTATGGCGTGTGGGTGGAGAAGAGCATGTATGGGCGCAAATATATGGGCGTCGAGCGCTCAACCTTCCTCATCGACGCCAAGGGCCGGATCGCGAGGATCTGGCGTAAGGTGAAGGTTCCCGGCCACGCCGAGGAAGTGCTGGCGGCGGTCGAGGGGCTGTAAACCGCCCCTCCCCGCGCTTGTCATTCCGCGCGAAGCGCGATGGGAGCTGAGCGCGATTACTTCGCTGGGTTCCCCGTCGGGCGTGGGGCCTGCCGGAAATGCGAAGGGGAGCGTCAATTATGCTCGTGCTCGGCCGCCGCCGGCGCCGCATCCGCTGGCGCGGGACCGCCCGAGGCCTTCTTGGCGATGATCTTCCCCATATCCTCCGCGCCCTTTTTCGCGGCTGCGAGGTCGGGTTTTGCCGCCAGCGCCGCCTCGTAATCCGCCTTGGCGCGTTCGAATTCCTTCTTGGCGCGCCAGGCGTTGGCGCGGTCGAGGAGCGCGACGGGATTTTTCGGGTCGACCTTCGTCGCCGCCTCGAAATCGGCGAGCGCCTTGTCGTAATCGGCCTTGGCGTAATAGCAGCCGCCGCGTCCGATGAGGGCGGCGACGAGCCCTGGATCGCGCTTCAGCGCGGCTGAATAATCCGCGATGGCCCGATCGTGGTCGCCCTTCGCATGATGGTAATTGGCGCGCGCGGCGAGCGGCGCGGGGGACTTCTTCTCGAATTCGACCGCTTTATCCAGATCGGCGCGCATCTTTTCCGCCTCGCCCTTGGCGCGCCAGGCCGAAGCGCGGGCCATGAAGGCGGCGGCGCTTTTCTTGTCCTTCTCGATGGCCTTGTCATAGTCGGCGATGGCGGCGTCGAGATCGCCCTTGGCGTGTTGCGCCGCACCGCGCGCGAGCAGGACAATCGCGGACGCAGGATCGACCTCCAGCGCCTTGGTATAGTCCTCGATGGCGTGGGGGAAGTCGCCCTTGGCCTGATAGGCGCCCGCCCGGTTCACATAGGCCGCGAGCTGATTGTGCTTCGTTTCCTTGCCAATCGCGGCAATGATTTGCGAGCAGCCGGCGATGCGCTCATCCGGATTGCTCGAGCGGCAGAGCTTCCAGCCCGGATTGGTCTCGGAGGGAGCCGCCAGAGCGGCGACGTTGGAGGAAAAGCTTGCGCAAAGCGCGAACGCCGCCGCCGCCCGGGCGACGCTGACAGGATCGAAAGTCATGTGTCGGATTTGCTCCGTGACATCAGAGTAGCCACCCGATCCTACTCGACGCGCGACGCGCCGCAACCGGCATTCCGCGCAGTTTGCGCCGGGCGCAAGGACGGTTAGGCTTCCGGAGCGCGAATCGAATGGGCCTTGGGGGAATCGATGATCGTTTCAACGACGAATGAAGTTGCGGGCTATCGCATCGTCCGCCATTTGGGCCTCGTCCGCGGCATTACTGTCCGCTCGCGATCCGTAGTCGGCAACTTCTTTGGCGGCATCCAGACAATCTTCGGCGGCAAGCTTTCCGTCTACGTCAATCTGGCTGAAGCGACGCGGCAGGAGGCCTTCGACCACATGTGCGCGCATGCCGCCGACGCGGGCGCCAACGCCATCGTCGGCATGCGCTATGACGCCAATGAAATCATGGATGGCGTAACCGAGGTTCTCGCCTATGGCACGGCCGTGATCGTCGAGCGCGCATGAGCGGTGAAAATGCTTCTTCCTTCAAGCAAAACTGGGTAAACTGGCGCTCGATGAGCCTTCTGACCACTACCGACGAACTCGCCGCCGTCTGCGACCGCTTTTCACGTCACCCTTTCGTGACGGTTGACACGGAATTTTTGCGCGAAACCACCTTTTGGCCGAAAGTTTGCGTCATTCAGGCCGCTTCGCCGCAGGAGGCCGTTGCGATCGACGCGCTCGCCGAAGGAATCGACCTTTCGCCCTTTTTCGAATTGATGGCTAACCCCGCTGTCGTGAAAGTGTTTCATGCGGCCCGGCAGGACCTGGAAATCATCTGGCGACTGGCGCGCCTGATTCCGTCGCCGCTTTTCGACACCCAGGTCGCGGCCATGGTCTGCGGCTTTGGCGAGCAGGCTTCCTATCTGGAGCTCGTCAAGGCGATCACCCGCGCCAATCTCGATAAGTCGTCGCGTTTCACAGACTGGTCGCGCCGCCCGCTTTCGGTGGCGCAGATCGAATACGCCATCGCCGACGTCACCCATCTGCGTGACATCTATACGACCTTGCGGGCGCGCCTCGAGCGCTCGAACCGGCTCGACTGGCTCGCGGATGAGATGGAGACTCTCACCTCGCCCGCCACCTATGAGCAGAACCCGGAGAACGCCTGGGAGCGACTGCGTCACCGGGCCCGCAAGCCGCGCGATCTCGCGGTGCTGATGGAGCTTGCCGCCTGGAGGGAAGCCGAGGCGCAGAGCCGGGACGTGCCCCGCTCGCGCGTTCTCAAGGACGACGTGTTGATCGAAGTCGCCCAGGCCGCCCCGCGCAGCCCGGAGGCGCTGGCGAATCTGCGCTCCTTCCCCAAAGGCATGGAGCGCTCTCGCGGTGGGGCGGACATCCTCGCCGCCGTCGAGCGCGGCCTCGCCCGCGACCCCGCGAGCGTTCCACGCATCGAGCGGGAGCGGCGCGGCTCCAATGGGGCGACTGTCGAGCTGCTCAAGGTTTTGCTGCGCCAGGTGACCGAGCAGACCGGCGTCGCCGCGAAAATGATCGCGACCGTCGAGGATCTCGAAGCCATCGCCGGTGACGACCGCGCCGACGTCCCCGCGCTCAGAGGCTGGCGCCGGGCGATTTTCGGTGAAAAGGCGCTGGAGCTGAAGCGCGGCCGCCTCGCCCTCGCCGTCGAGGATGGCAAGGTCGTCACCTTCGACTGGCACGAGGCGCAACCCGCCGAATCCGCGCCCTCCCCGCAAGCTGAAGCTTCAGCCCAATCGCCTGCCGAAGCGTCGGCCTCAGGCTGACAATCCCAGTCTACGCCCTAACTAGCTCTCTTGCGCCGCGAGGGATGCGGCCGGGACGCGATGGCCTCCGCACGCCCCTCAGGCGCAGCGCCATTATGCGCTCGATCGCCAGCAATGGAGGGAAGAGCCATGAGGCAGGGAAATTTCCGAGCGCTGGCGCTGGGTTGCGTCGCCATTTTCGCCCTGGCGAGGCCGGCGTGGGCGGACAAGCTCGCGACCTCCGCCTTGACCCCGATGCAAGCCGCCAGCTTCGATATCGGCGTTAAGCATGTCGTCGGCTATTTTCTCGACGGCGGAGACCATTGCCAACTCATTCTGGCGATCGCGGACGTAGGGGACGACGAGGCTTCGAGCGTCTCGCACGTCGAGTTTATGGTTGCCTCCGGCGCGGTGGCCCGGCTGCAGTCAAACCCGGGCGGATCCCTTTCCTTCACATGCGATAATCGGGCGCATGCCATGCGCGTGACTAAAAACGATGGACTGGCGCGGCGCAGCAGGGCCGATTAGCCTCGGCAGGATATTCGAAGCCAAATCGCCTCAAAAGAATTTTTTTATTCTGTTAAAATCAATAACGTATGAAATTATTCGCGCCGCACCATTGAAATGCTGCGATGCAGTAATACCTTTGCCTCTACGGAGGGGGAAGGCCGTTTCGGCGACAGCGAACCTGGCTTCGAGCGGCTGAGCTTAGCTTTCCTCCCGAGCGGTAGAAGAAAGGGATAGATCATGAAAGCACGGAATATCGCGACGGCGCTCGGCGGCGCCCTGGCCCTGGCGGCTGCGACGCCCGTGTCGGCTGCGGAAACTTGGTCAGAGACAACGATGAAGCCGCTGATGGCGACAAGTCTCGACGCCGGGGGCGCGCATGTGGTGAGCTATTTCCAGCCGGTCAAAGGCGCATGCCGTCTGACCATGATGATCGCGGACAGGGATATGGAGACCAAGGGCGGGTCGCCGACCCGGGTTGAGATCACGGTCGAGCCGGGCCGCGCGGCCTTCGTGGACGATGCGGACGGCAAATCCTCGCGCTTCACCTGCCTCTACAGCGCCGAGGCCATGAATGTGATTCGGGTCGACCGCGTGGCGATGTCGCCCGCACGCTGATCCGCCATGGTCACACTGGCGGCGGCGCGGCCTCGAGTCCGAGTTTGGCCGCGACGCCCTTGGAGGATTTCAGCACGTCTTCCAGCCTATAGCGATCGAGCACAGAAAAAAGCGCGCCCAGTGATTCGTTGAAAACCTGCTGGAGCCCGCAAATCCCAAAAATTGCGCAACCAGTCTGTCCCGCCCCAAGGCGCTCGGAAACCGCAAATTCCGGTTCGAATTGCCGCAGCAATCCGCCGATCGTGACGCGATTCACGGGATCGTGGCGCCATCGTCTCAAGAGATACCAAGGAAAATCAGCGCCTTGAACCAAAGGTCGCTGAGCGTTGCCAGCCGCATCTGTGGCGCCATTGCGAAGTTCGAGGAAGTCGGCTACAAAGAAGTATCAAAAATACTTCTTTAGGGAGAAAGCGCCATGTCCAGCCTCTACCAGCGTCTCGGCGGCGAAAACGCCGTCAACGCCGCCGTTGAACTCTTCTACCGCAAAGTCCTCGCCGATGGGCGCATCGCGCGCTTTTTCGACGGCGTGGATATGGATCAGCAGATCGCCAAGCAGAAGTCCTTCCTGACCATGGCCTTCGGCGGCCCCAACAATTACTCGGGCCTCGACATGCGCAACGCTCACAAGCGCCTCGTCGAGAAGGGCCTGAACGACTCCCATGTCGATGCGGTTCTGGAGAATCTCTCCGGCACGCTTCGCCAGCTCGGCGTCGCCGAGAAGGAAGTGAAGGAGGTCGAGACGCTCGCCAACTCCGTGCGCGACGACGTGCTGGGTCGCTGACGCGCTTGGCCGCCCTTTCCTACAAGGATCGCCCGGTGGAAACCGCACCGGGCGAAACCGTCCTCGACGCGCTGCTGCGCGCGGGGGTCGAGACGCCCTATTCCTGCCGCGCCGGCCAATGCCAGACCTGCATGTTGCGCGCAACCGAGGGCAAGCCGCCCGAAGAATCACAGATCGGCCTAACGGAAGCGCAGAAGGTGCAGGGTTTCTTTCTGCCCTGTATCTGCCATCCGGCTGCCCCCATGGCAATTGTCCCGCCCGACGACGCCGGTGCGCGCAAGGAGGCGGCGATTCGCGAAATCGAGCCGCTCGCGGAAGATATTGTGCGGCTGCGGATTGAGGCGGACAATCTCACTTATCGGCCCGGCCAATTTCTGGAGCTGATCGCGGGCCCCGATCTCAGCCGCCACTACTCGCTCGCGAGCCACCCCGAGGAAGACGATTTTCTGGAGATGCATGTCCGCCTGCATCCGAACGGCCGCATGAGCGGGCGCTTGAGAGATGGTCTTCGGCCGGGCGACAAGCTCCATGTCGCCGGACCGCGCGGAACCTGCTTTTATGAAGGCGTCGACAGGGATCAGCCCCTGACGTTGATCGGCGCCGGCACAGGGTTGGCGCCGCTTTATGGCGTGTTGCGCGACGCGCTGCGGCAGGGGCATCGCGGACCGATTCGCCTCTATCACGGCGCCCGAAGCGGCAGTGGGCTCTATCTGGCTGATGAGCTTCAGGCGCTTGTAAAAGCGCATGGCCATTTCGACTATATTCCCGCCGCTCTGAACGCGGGCGGCGACGTGGCTGCGCTGGCGCTCGAAGCCGAAACCTCGCGGGCGGCGGCATCGGCTTTTTTCCTTTGCGGCGGCGACAATCTCGTGAAGAGGCTGAAACGCGATCTTTTCATGGCCGGCGCGAGCCTGAAGGCGATACGCGCGGATGTGTTCACGCCAGCCGCCCCAAGCGTCTGACGCGATCTCGTCCGGCTGGAGCGCATTCCGCAAAAGTGCACCGGCTTTTGCGATAAGAATGCGCTCCAATCATTCGAAAAAGGCGCGATTGCTTATCGCTCGCATGATTCCATGCGAGCGGAAAGCGCGCTACGCCCCGCCGATCTCGATCGCCGCCTCGACCCCTAGAAGCCGGCCGAGCGCTTTCAGCCGGTTCGACACGCGGTCGCTCGCAAGGTCGGCGTAATCGGCCGGCAAATAAAGAGAGAGAAGCCCTTCTCTCACCAGCATGCGCGTCCGCGGCAAGACGCCGGGCATAGAGGCCGAAAGCAGATAGGCTGTCCGCATCGCCGCGCCGAGCAGCCGCGCCCGAGCAAAGAGGCGCGTCGTCAGCAGGCCGCGCACCATGCCGATCCCTTCGCCTCCATCAGGCCCTTCGTGGCGCATCACGATGGCGAGCGAGAGGAAGGCGCGTCCCGGATGATCGACCGATACGAAGGGCCCGTGCGTCACGACATTCATCGCCCGTTGCGCGCGATATTCAGGATGCGCCCGCCAGGCGATGTCCGAGAGCAGACAGGCGGCGTGCCGCAATCGCTTCTCCTCGGGCGTCTCGTCGACATCGGTCGTGGCCATGAAGGCGTCGCTCCAGACGATCAGCTCATCGCCATAGCCGGGAGCGCGCGAAAACAATGTTTCGAGCTCACGCGAGGCGGAGAGCAGCGGGTCGACCCTGCGCTCGACTTCCGAGAGGCGCTCGAACAGCATGCCCTCGCGCACGCCGGCGGCCGAGATCACGATCTCCCGCGGCCTGGCCCGGCGAATGATCTCGTCGAGCACGATCGCGCCATAGGCGAGAAGCGGCCTGCGCGCGGCCGAGACGATGTTGATGTCCTCGATCGCCGCGCTGTCGATATGTTCGACGAGCGCCGCGAAATCCGCAGCCTCATTGGTCTGGATGCGGTAGTTGTGCATGACGCCGAGCGGATAGTTGCGCTGGCGCATGTGAAGCTTGGCGAGCGAACGCCATGTGCCGCCCACCGCGTAGAAAACGCGGCCCCTGAGTTGCTCCAGGGGCCTGGCGTCGGCGATGGCCCGACGCGCAATTTTCGTGGCTTCGCGTTGCGAATGGCGGGAGGCGTCCATCAAGGCGAGGCCGCCGAGCGGCAGGGTTACCCCTTTGCCGAGATGCTCCCCCTTGACGTCGATGAGCTCGAGCGAACCGCCGCCGAGATCGCCAACGACGCCGTCCGGCTCATGCACGGAAGAGACGACGCCGAGCGCCGAAAGCTCGGCCTCGCGTTTGCCCGAGAGCAGGGAAATGTCGCGTCCGATGGCCTCGCGCGCGGCGGCGATAAAGGCGGGGCCGTTCTCGGCGTCGCGCGCGGCGGCCGTCGCGATGACTTCTATTTCCAGGACGCCCATGGTGTCGCAGAGCGCGCGATAGCGGCGCAGCGCCTTCAGCGCCTTGTCGACGCCCTCCTCGGGCAGCCGGCCCGTGGTGACGACGCCTTTGCCCAGAGCGCACATGGCTTTTTCATTGAATATCGGCGTCGGCGCGCGAGAAAGCGCCTGATAGGCGACAAGACGCACGGAGTTTGAGCCGATGTCGACAATCGCGACCGGCCGCGTCGAACTCGGCGCGGGCTGGGCGACGCGCTGGGGACGCAGGAGGCTCTTAAACATCTTGCTTGCGCTTTAGCAGGGAGCGCGGCCGCCAGTCCTTGAGCGACTTGCCGCGGCCCGAAAGGCTCGGATGCGTCATGAAATATTTGTGGGCGTTGAAGCGCTCCTCGCCCTCGGCCGGCGCGATGCGCTGGGAAGAGCCGTCGGGAAGGACGCGATAGCTCTGCTCATTATCAATAAGATTGGCGAGCATGATCTGATCCAGGAGCTGCTGATGAACGGTCGGGTTGACGATCGGCAGCAGCACTTCGACGCGGCGGTCGAGGTTGCGCGGCATGAGATCGGCCGAAGAGATATAGACATGCGCGCGCGGATGCGGCAGCGGATGGCCGCCGCCGAAAGCGTAGACGCGGGCATGTTCCAGAAAGCGCCCCACGATCGACTTCACGCGGATATTCTCTGAAAGGCCCGGAACGCCCGGCCTCAGGCAGCAGATGCCGCGCACGACGCAATCGATCGAGACGCCAGCTTTGGAGGCCATGTAAAAGGCGTCGATGATCTCGGGATCGACGAGGGCGTTGCATTTCACCCAGATGGCGCCGGGCTTTCCGGCCTTCACGAATTCGATTTCCTGATCGATGTGCTCGAGCAGCCTTTTCTTCAGCGAAATCGGCGAGACGGCCATGCGCTCGAGCCCAGCAGGCTCGGCATAGCCGGTGATGTAGTTGAAGATGCGCGACACGTCGCGGCCGATGACCGGATCAGCGGTGAAGACCGAGATGTCCGTGTAAATGCGGGCGGTGACAGGGTGATAATTGCCCGTGCCGATGTGGCAGTAGGTGGCGAGCCCGGACCCCTCGCGGCGCACGACCATGGACAGCTTGCCATGCGTCTTGAGTTCGATGAAGCCGAAGACCACCTGCGCGCCGGCGCGCTCGAGGTCGCGGGCCCAGCGGATGTTGGCCTCCTCGTCGAAGCGCGCCTTCAATTCGACCAGCGCCGTGACGGACTTTCCGGCCTCCGCCGCCTCGGCCAGCGCGCGCACGATCGGGCTGTTGTTGGAGGTGCGATAAAGCGTCTGCTTGATGGCGATGACGTTCGGATCGCGCGCCGCCTGCTGCAGGAATTGCACGACGACGTCGAAGGATTCATAGGGGTGATGAACCGCGAGATCCTTCTGCTTGATCGCAAGGAAGCAATCGCCGCCATTGTCACGCACCCGCTCGGGGAAGCGCGGATTGTAGGGCTCGAATTTGAGGTCCGGCCGGTCGAGCGCGACGAGCTCCGAGAGATCGTTCAAGGCGAGCATGCCGTCGATCTCAAAGGTCTCGCTCTGGGCGACGTCCAGCTCGTCGGCGACGAGCGCCCGCAACGACTCCGGCATATCGGCGGCGACTTCGAGACGAATGACCGAACCGCGGCGACGGCGTTTCAACGCCGTCTCGAAGTAGAGCACCAGATCTTCCGCCTCTTCCTCGACTTCGAGATCGCTGTCGCGAATCACGCGGAAAAGTCCCTGCCCGCGCGGCAGATAACCGGGAAAGAGCCGCTGGGCGTTCATCCCGATCAGCGCCTCCAGCAGCATGAAGCGTTCGCGCGAGCCGCCGTGATTGGGCAGGCGCACGAAACGCTCGATCTTTGGCGGCAGACGCACCAGCGCCTGCAGCGTCTTGCGGTCGCCCGGCCGCACCAGCTCCAGCGCCAGCGTGAAGCCGAGATTGGGAATGAAGGGGAATGGATGCGCCGGATCGACGGCGAGCGGCGTCAGCACCGGGAAAATGCGGCTGAGAAAATATTCCTCCAGCCATTCGCGGTCGGCCTTGGAGACGTCGGAGGGCTCGACGATGACGATGCCAACTTCCTCGATTTCGCGGCGCAGCTCGCGCCAACGCCGCAGCTGCTCATTGCTCAGCAGCACCACGCGCTCGTTGATCTTGACGAGCTGCTCGGAAGGCGTGAGCCCGTCTTGAGAAACGGCTGTGAGCCCGGAACGGATCTGGCCCCGCAGGCCCGCGACGCGAACCATGAAGAACTCATCGAGATTATTCGCCGAAATGGAGAGAAAGCGCAGCTGCTCGAGCAGCGGATGGCTCTTGTTGGAAGCCTCCTCCAGAACGCGGCGGTTGAACTCGAGCCAGGAGAGCTCGCGATTGATGAAACGGCGTGGGGAGACCGCCAATTCTTCGGGGCGCTCCAGAAGGGCGTCCACCCGGTCCATCACCTCGATCGTCGCGGCCTCGATGGCCGTCGGGGCCCGCTGCGCCCTTGTCTGTATATTGGCTGTCATGCCGCTTTCCTGTTTTCCCCATAATGCCATAATGGCGCCACCGGCGGCAGGGCGAAACTGGTTCATGCGAGCCTGAAGGCTCGCTACGCTCCCCGAGCGCTTACTCGTCCTTATTGGCTGCGCCGGCGAAAGCCTCCATCACCTGAGCGGCGAGGGCCCGCGTGACCGGCCGGCGCTGGGCAAGCGCTTCGCGATCGAGCGCCGCGACGAAAGCGCGGGCAGAATCGAGCGAGCGCTCCAAACGGAGCGCGACATAGGCCAGGGCCGGCGGCTCAACAATAAGCTGGCGGTCGCGAAAAAGCTTTTCCAGCACGGCGCGCATCAAATCGTCATCCGGGACGCCAATTTCCACCATCGGCGCCCGGCGCAGACGCGACAAGAGATCCGGCAACCGAACCTCTGCGGCGGTCGATTGCCGCTGCGCGCTCATCAACACATAAATGCGGTGCTCGATGGCAAAATTGAGCAGGTGGAAGAGCGCCGTCTCGTCTTCCACACGGTCGATGTCGTCGACGGTTACGGCCTCAGGCGCGGCGGCGACCAGGGTCTCGAGCGCAGGGACCGTACCCGATTTGGCGCGCAACGCTCGGCTGCGCTCGGCAAAAATCGCAAGCAAGTGGCTCTTGCCGGAGCCCGGAGGCCCGATGAGCGTCAGAATGCGATCGGGCCAATCAGGCCAGCGCTCGACCATGGCGAGCGCCGCCTCATTGGAGGAAGCTGCGAGAAAATCCTCGCGGCCGAAACGCGGCTCGAGCGGCAGCTCCAACGGAAGCTGCGTCGGCTTCCCTTCGGTCATCGCTCCTTACGCCCGGTCCTGCGCATATGGCGGATCGCGATAGAGCGCGCTGGCGCGATAGCGACGCGCGAGGAAGCGCATCAGCGCGCCGAGGGCCGCGGCCGCCGGAACGGCGACGATCAACCCCGTGAAACCGAAGAGCGCGCCGAAGGCGAGCAGCGCGAACATGATCCACACCGGATGCAGCCCCACCGAGGCGCCCACGAGCCGCGGCGAGAGAACATAGCCGTCGAGAATCAGGCCTAGCGACACGATGACCAGGGCTTCCAGAGGCAGATTGATCTGCGGCCAGGCCTGAACGATCCCGATGATGATGGAGAAAATCAGGGCCGTGAGCGTCCCCACATAGGGGATGAAGCTCAGGAAGCCCGCCATGACGCCGATCAGAAATCCGAAATTCAGGCCAATCGCCGAGAGGCCCAGCGCATACCACAGGCCGAGGAAGAGACAGACGAGCGATTGGCCGCGCACGAAGCCCGCAAGCGCGCGGTCGATGTCGCGCGCGAGCATCCGCACGTCGTCCCGATGCCGCGGCGGCACGAGGTCGTCGATGACCGCGACCATATTGTCCCAGTCGAGCAGCATATAGAAGGCGACGACGGGGGTGATGACGACGAGCGAAATCACATTGATGAGCGCATAACCGCGCCACAGGAGGGATTTAAGAAAATCGCCGGCGTAAGAGGCGCCCTGGCTCGCGAGATCATTGAAATACTTCTGGACGTCGAGATTGGCGCTCGCGTCGGCCAAGCCGTATTTCTCCAGGAACTCCTTGAGATATTCATTGGAAAAGCGACCGCTCCAGTCGGTGGCGAGGCCGTGGAGCGTTTGCAGATAGCCGGGCAGCGCGGCGAGAAGGCCCGTGAGCTGGTGGGCGAAGATCGGGAGAAGGACGACAAGCGCCGTCACGACCAAGGCGACGAAGATCGAGAGCAGCAGCAGCGCCGCGCCGAGGCGGGAGCAGCCCCAGCGCTGCAGGCGATCCGCGATCGGATCGAGCAGATAGCCGAGGGCCGAGCCTGCGACAAAAGGCGCGAGAACCGGGCTCAGCACATAGAGAACGCCGGTCAGGACGAGAAGCGTCGCCGCCCAGAGGCCGAGCTGGCGCTCGAGGGTCAAGCCCGCCCAATTGACGGCGATCCGCTGCATCGTCACCGTTTCCGGAGCGTGCGGCGCTGGCGCTGTCGAAGCCGCATTTCCGAGCCCGCGCGCGTCTTCGGCGCGAGGGGCGTCCAGCCTCTTCTGCTTCCACATCCTCAAGGCCTCATATGCTGGACCCAGAGCCACAGATAGACGCTCGCGGAAGCAATGGTCAATGCGGCGACGCTCACGATCAGCAGGTCTTCCAGCGTCTCTGCCCGGGCGCCGTAAGCTTGCCCCGCCAATATGACAGAAGCTAGCACGATTTGGACGGCGGTTGTGATTTTCGAGGAGAAATGCGGCTTGATCCTGATGGGGCGGGAAAGAAACCAGGCCACGAGGACGCCGCCCAGAATCAGCGCGTCGCGCGAGACGATGAGTATGGCGAGCCAGACGGGAAGATTACCGCCAGCGGCCAGCGACACATAGATGGAAATGACGAGCGCCTTGTCGGCGAGCGGATCCAGCACGGCGCCGAGGTCCGACTGAAGATTGTATGTCTTGGCCAGCCAGCCGTCGAGGGCGTCCGATATGCCCGCGGCGACGAAAAGCGCAAAGGCGGCGCTCCAATTCGCGTCGATGACCATGCCGATGATGGCCGGCGTCAAGACCAGCCTGCCAAGGGTGATGAGATTTGGCAGGGAAGCAAACCAGCGGGAGGCCATGCAGCCTATGTGGCGCGGCGGATCGCCTTTCACAGTCCCCGGCGCTTGCCTAGCTGCATGACCAGCGCGGAGCCGCCCAGCGCCAAAGCCACCATGCCGAGCAGCAGAGTCGAGATTGCGTTGATCTGCGGCGAGACGCCAAGCCTCACCTGCGAATAGATGCGCATCGGCAGGGTCGTGGCGCCGGGACCGGTGGCGAAGCTCGCGATCACGAGATCATCGAGAGACAGGGTGAAGGCAAGAAGAAAAGCGCTGGCGACAGCCGGAGCAATCTGCGGCAGCGCGACCAAAGCGAAAGCCTGCACTGGCGTCGCGCCGAGGTCCATCGCCGCCTCTTCAAGGGTCGGATCGCAACCACGCAGGGCGGCGAAAAGCGCGACGGTGGTGAAGCACATGGTCAACGTCACATGGCCAATGACGAGAGTCGCAAAGCCGCGCCCGATTCCGAGCGCCACGAAGCAGGAAAGCAGCGCGAGGCCGAGCACCACCTCGGGAAGAACGAGCGGCGCATGCACCGCGCCAAAGAAAAGCATCCGCGAACGGAAAGCTCCGAAACGCGCGAGCGCGATGGCGGCGAGAAGGCCAAGAAGCGTGGCTATGGTCGCGGAGAGGACGGCGGCTGCCAAGCTGATTTTGGCGGATTGGATCAACTGCTCGTTTTCGAGGAGCGCAGCATACCATTTGGTCGAGAAGCCGCCCCAGACCGAGACGAGCCGCGAGGCGTTGAAGCTCATCGCCGCGAGAATGACGATCGGCGCATAGAGGAAGATAAAACCGGCTGCGAGAATCCCGAAACGCGCGAATCTGCTCATCGGCGACCCTCTTCTTCGCGCAGCCGCGCGCGCTCCCACAGCAGCAAGGGAACGAGGAGAATGACGACCAGCGCAATAGCCGCCGCCGAAGCCGCAGGCCAATCGTGGTTCGCAAAAAAGTCATTCCACAGGGTACGGCCGATCATCAGCGTATCCGAGCCCCCGAGAAGATCGGGGATAACGAATTCGCCAACCGCCGGAATAAAGACGAGCAAGGCGCCGGCAATCACGCCGTCGCGCGAGAGGGGAAGCGTCACGCGCAAAAAGACTTGCAGCGGCGAGGCGCCGAGATCGGCGGCGGCTTCCCGCAGGCTCGCGTCCTGCCCCTCGAGCGCGGCATAGATCGGCAGCAGCATGAAGGGCAGATAGGAATAGACGATGCCGACGATGACGGCGCCGGTCGTCGCGAACATCTGCAGGGGCGAGTCGATCAAACCCAGCGCCATGAGCGCATTGTTGATGAGCCCTTCGTCCTTCAGCAGGGCGATCCAGGCGTAGACGCGAATGAGGAAGCTCGTCCAGAAAGGCGCCGCCGCTATGCCGATGAGAAAGGGCCGCCATTGGCGCGGGCTGCGCGCCATGGCGAGCGCGAAGGGATAGGCGACGAGAAGCGTCGCGAGCGTCGAGACGCCCGCGATCGCGAGCGAGGAAACATAGGCGTCGAAATAAAGGCTGTCGCCGAGGAGCGCGCGGTAATTGTCGAGCGTGAGCGTCTGCGCCTTGGCCCAGATGTCGGCGAGCGTATCAGAAGTCAGAAAACGCGGCTCGTAGGGCGGGCGCGCCAGCACCGAACGCGACATCGAGATTTTCGCGATGAGCAGCATCGGCGCGAGGAAGAAGGCCGCGATCCAGAGATAGGGGATCGCAAGCGTGAGCCGCTGTCCGAGCGAGAGCCGGCCGCGCGTCGTCATGGAAAGGGCGCCCGGAATTCAAAGCCATCGCTGCGAGCGATGTAAAGCAATCCAGAGCCGTGCTGTGGCTCTGTGCATCGTCGCTTAGGCTCCTCGAAATGACGTTGGGCGCGTGAAGGCGCGCGGCCCAGCGATCGCGGACCGCGCGCCTTCACGCGCGCCCGCCGCAAGGAATTCGCCGCCATTAGGCCGCCTCCTCGAAAAGGACGCCGGCCTCGGGCGCGATCGTGAGCCTTACCTCATCGCCGATCGCAAAACGCCCATCATAGGCGCCGACCCGCAACACGACATCCGGCGCAACGCGCACACGCAGGAGCGTATATTCCCCGCGAAAAACATAATCCTCCACGCGACCCGCTATTCCCTGCCCTTCCCGCGCAACCTCGATGCGCTCGGGCCTGACGCTCAGCGTCGCGCGCGCGCCTTCGGGAAGCGCGCAGCGCGCGCGCGGCAGATTGCCGAAGGACGTGGCGAACGCCATGCCGTCATCCCGAGCAATAACGCCTTCGAGGAAATTGGTCTCGCCGACAAAGCCCGCGACGAAGCGCGTCGCCGGCTTTTCGTAGATGTCGATCGGCGAAGCGATCTGCTCCACCCCGCCGGCGCGCATCACCGCGATGCGATCGGCGAGCGCCAGCGCCTCGTCCTGATCATGGGTGACGATGACGAAGCTCGTCTGCGTCTTACGCTGGATTTCCTTGAGCTGGAACTGCGTCTCCTCGCGGAGCTTGCGATCCAATGCGCCGAGCGGCTCGTCGAGCAGCAGCAAGACGGGCTTCGGCGCCAGCGCGCGGGCGAGCGCGACGCGCTGACGCTGGCCGCCCGAGAGTTCGTTGATGCGCCGCGCCGCGAAGGGCGCAAGCTGCGTCATCTCCAAGAGCTCGCTTACACGCGCGCGGATCGCGCTTTCCTTCTCGCCCTTGCGGCGCAGGCCGAAGGCCACGTTCTCGAACACGTCGAGATGGGGGAAGAGCGCATAGGACTGGAACATCATATTCACGGGCCGGCGATAAGGCGGCACGCCCGACAGATCCTCGCCGCGCAGCCTCACCCTGCCGCTGTCCGGCGTCTCGAAGCCCGCGATGCTGCGCATGAGCGTGGTCTTGCCGCAGCCCGAAGGGCCGAGCAGCGCGAAGAATTCGCCGGCGCCCACGTCCAGCGTGACGCCATCGAGCGCGACGACGGCGCCGTATTTTTTCGTGACGCCTTCGATCGAGAGCAGCGGCGCGCTCACTTGCGGAACTCCGCGCGCCAGTGACGCACGCGGCCTTCGCTTGCGGGAATGTCCTCCAAGACGGCAAGACGCAAGCCGTCGACCGCAAGCGACTCTATCCGAGGTTTCGTCAGGGGCCACGGCGGACCCGGGATCTGCTGATCTTCGTCACGCGCGCGGGCAATGACGAGCAGCATCCCGCCTGGCGCCACAAATGACGCGAGCGCCCGCGCGGATAGCGGCAGCAGCGACTCCGGCAACGCCTGCAACGTGTAGAGTTCGTGGACGAGATCGAAAGCGCCACGCCATTCTTGCGGCGCCTGAAAGAGGTCGGCTGCTTGATATTGCACTTCGCTGTGCGGAAAGCGGCGCCTCGCCCATTCAACCGCGCGCGGCACGAGATCGAAAGCCATGACTTGCGCCCCCGCTTTCGCGAGCGCCTCCGCATTGTCGCCGAGCCCGCAGCCGACATCGAGCGCGCGAAGCCCTGCAAGCGAGCGCCCCTCCAGCCATTGCATCAGCAGGGGATGCGGCGCGAGCTTCGCCCAGGGCACGCCGGCCGGATCGTCGGCGGCAAGCTCATAGACCGCCTCGAACCATTCGCGGCGATGCGGGTCCGCGGCTACGCCGCCGTCGCCCCTATGGGGGTCGATCGCATCGAGCCGCTCTCTCGCGCGCGCCCGTCTTTCTCCGAAATCCTCGTCGCTCATGCTTTTGCCTTCGGTTCGCGCGCCTTCTCCACCCAGCGGCCGCTGTCGTCCTGCTGCTGATAGACGAGCGTCTGTCCGGCGTCGCGCAGCTCCTTCCATTGCGCGCGGGCGTTGGCGAGCTCCTCGGAGTTCTCGCCGTCGAAGAGCAGCACGGCTCTCTCGGTCGGCGCAGCCTCGCCCGCGAGAATGGGCGCGATACGGGCGCCTTCCACGAAGAAGCGCACATCGGCGCGATTGGGATTATCATCCTCGCAGGTGAGGTAGATGGGCTGCGTCTCGGGCGATGAATCCCGCTTTGTCCCGTGCGGCAGAAAGCTCTCTGGCTTGTAGGACCAAAGACGCTGATCGAGCGCATCGAGCCGCGATTGGCTCGCCGCCTGCACCACGACGCGCCAGCCGCGCGCCAGCGAGCGCTCCAGCAAGGTCGGCAAAGTGTCTTCGATCCTGCGGGTCTGGTGGTGGTAGAAGGAGATGTCGACCATTGGCCCCTCGCGACCGGCGGCGAAGCCTTTGATGGCCGTTTAGAGGGCGGCGCGCAAGACCCGCCGCTCGCCCCGCCACTACCATTGCGGCGAGAACCCCACCAGGCGGCCTTTGGCCGCCGACCTCCCCGTGAAGGGGAGGTATTTGGGGCTAACGACGTCAGATCGCTATTCACCCAATTGCCCTGCCCCCACCAGCCCCGCGCCAGATTAGCGTTTCATGTTTAGTTGTTTTTCTCCTGAACAGGAACGCGTCGAATGACTTTCGAACTCGTCGCCCTCTCCCAGCGCTCGGCTGCGGCCCCGATTGACCTCGCCGCCTGGGAGGCGGCGAATTTGCGCCGCCAGGGGCTTTCCTTATGGGCGTCGGGCGAGCTCGCCGAGGCGACGAAGCTCCTGGAAAGCGCGGCGCGCATCGCGCCGGCCGACGCGCGAATCACGAGCGACCTGGGCAGCCTTCTTTGCGCGAGCTCTCGGCAGGCGGAGGCAATCCCCTATCTCGCTGCGTCGCTGATGATCGACCCCGCCCATCTGCAAACCTGGCTCACGCTGGCGAACGCCGCCCACGCCATCGGGGATGCGCAAACGGCGGAAGACGCGTTTCTCTCCGCGCTCGACGTTGCGCCGACTTCGATCGAGGCGCTTACGGGTCTCGGCCTCCTCTATTTCCAATTGCGCCGCTTCGAGAGCGCGGAGCGCCTGCTTTCCGCGGTTGTCTCCAATCATCGCGCGGGGCCGACGATCCATGCCTGCCTCGGCGAGACCCACCGCATGCTGGGCAAGTTCCGCGAAGCGCGCATGGCTTTCGAAAAAGCGGCCGCAGGCTTCCCTGGCGGGGGGCCTATCCTGCGCAAATATGCCCGCGTCGCGCTTACGGATGCGGCGATCGACCAGCCCGTCCAAGCAGCGTTGGAGAGCTACAACAGGATTGCCGGGCGCCACGCAGAGGACACGGAAACCGTTCTGCGCGACGCCTTCCAGGCGCTCTGCGGCTTCGGCCATACAGCCGGCGCCATCCGGCTTGCCGAGGCGTTGCTCGAAGTCGCCCCGAACGATCCCGTCATCCGCTACCATCTCGACGCGCTGGAAGGCCTGGAGCACACCCGCGCCCCCGACGCCTATCTGACGGCCTGTTTCGACAAATTTGCGCCGCGCTTCGAGGACCAGCTCATTGGCGTGCTGAGCTATGCCGTGCCCTCGATTTGCGAGAAGCTGCTCGCCGAAACCGGCCGGACCTTTGGCAAGATGCTCGATCTCGGGTGCGGAACCGGCCTCGCGGCGCCCTTTCTCGCTCGGCTCGGCGAGAAGCTCACCGGCGTCGATATTTCAGCCGGGATGCTCGAGAAGGCCAGGGAGCGCGGCCTCTATCATCGGTTGATCGAAACCGAGGCCGGCGCTTATCTCGGCGCGAGCGACGCTCGCTTCGACCTTGTCACGGCGCTCGACGTGCTGGTCTATTTCGGCGACCTTGCGACGCTCTTCGAGCAAGTGGCGCGCCGCCTCTCGCCCGGCGGTCTCTTTGTCGCGAGCTTCGAAATCGGCGACGGCGCCGATTACCGGCTGCGTCCCTGTGGCAGATTTGCGCACGATCCGGACTATGTCGCCACGATTGCCGCAAAGGACTTCACCACCCTCGCGCGGGTGGCCACGACGCTCAGGCTCGAAGCGAGCGCACCCGTCGCCGGCGAGGTCGTCGTCTTCAAACGACTCTGAGCGGCGACGCTCGGCCTGGCGCCCAGGAGGGCGGATCGCTTGCCGGGAAGGACTCGACGCTGGCCTCGTAGACGACGTCCTTCTCGGCTTCGTAGATGAGCGAAACCTCCAACTCGCAGCGCAGCTTCGTGCGGCGCGAGAGGCGTTCGACGATCTGCTCGGCCGCCGCCTTCTGTTCTTGCGTGTTGACGGCGCCCTTCACCGTGACTTCGTCGCCGTGAACTTCGACGAGGATGCGGCAGGCGTCCACCCCGCTGTCCCGCAACTTCTCCAGGATCGCCGTCTTCACGTCATCCGGCAGCGCCGTCATCTTCCCTCTCCAGCCAAATCGCGCGCCGCAGCCGACCGGCCGCGGCGCGACGGGGGCAGCGCACGGGCCCTCACATATGCGCTGTGGTAATTCTGTCCGTTCCTTGCGCTGGCAGCATATAGCCGCCCCAGATCATCAGCGCCGCGAGCGCGAGATGCAGCCAGTTGTCAGGCCCGTTGATCGCCATCCAGCTCAGCGCGTCGTACGAAATGAAGCCGATGACAGTGATGACGGCGTAGACGATGCCGAGGACGCGAAGGGCCATTCCGGAGGAGTTGTAGTTGGGCGCGGCCAGCAAAATCCCGCCGCTCACAAGATGGATGATGTTATGAGCCGCATTGACGTCGAAGACGCCGCGCCAGGAAATCAGCGGATTTGGGAAGAAGCCGAGAATACCGACAACGATGAAAATGTAGCCGAGGATCTTGGCCAGTGAATCGGCGTTCACGTTCTGGCCGGCGATGCTGCGTTCCATTGTGCGTTCCTTTCGCTCTCTCGCATCCTTTTGGGATGCGCGGATCGACCGGGAATGCGCGCATTCCCTCAGACCCGATAGGTGGGACAGAGCGGAAGGTTTTCAAATTAAAACAAACACGCTGGCTTTGCGGACCGCTAGGCCGGGCGCGTGACGCTCCCTCGGTTTCCGGCAGCGAAGCTTATGCGAGCAAGCCAGGGCTGATGAGCCAACCGCGGGCCCTTCAGGCCCGCGGTCCAAACCGGCTCATTACCCCTCGTAATAATCCTTCACCAGCCGGTCGAGCAGCCGCACGCCGAAGCCGGAGCCCCAGCTTTGGTTGATGTCGCTCGCGGGCGAGCCCATGCCCGTGCCGGCGATGTCGAGATGCGCCCAGGGGGTCTTGCCGACGAAGCGCGCCAGGAACTGCGCGGCGGTGATCGAGCCGCCGTGGCGCCCGCCTGTGTTCTTCATGTCGGCGAATTTCGAGTCGATGAGCTTGTCGTAGGAGGGACCCATCGGGAAGCGCCAGAGCTTCTCCCCCGTCGCCGTCCCGGCCTTGCTCAGGCGCTCGGAAAGCTCGTCGTCGTTGGAAAAGAGCCCCGCGTATTCCTGGCCGAGCGCGACGACAATCGCGCCGGTCAGCG
>DATBRF010000134.1:0-20355 GCA_036560425.1 Methylocystis sp.
GGTCATCGGCGCCGTCGTCGACGTGCAGTTCGACGGGCATCTGCCGAAAATTCTGAACGCGCTGGAAACGGACAACCAGGGCAATCGCCTCGTGCTCGAAGTGGCGCAGCATCTTGGCGAGAATTCCGTGCGCACCATCGCCATGGACACATCCGAGGGCCTCACCCGCGGACAAGTGGTCACGGACACCGGAGCGCCGATCTCGGTGCCGGTCGGCGATGAAACGCTGGGCCGCATTATCAATGTGATCGGCGAGCCCGTCGACGAAGCGGGCCCGCTCAACACTTCGGGTCGCCGCGCCATTCACCAGCCGGCGCCGTCCTACGCCGAGCAGGCGACCGAGGCGCAGATTCTCGAAACCGGCATCAAGGTCGTCGATTTGCTCGCGCCTTACGCCAAGGGCGGCAAGATCGGCCTGTTCGGCGGCGCCGGCGTCGGCAAGACCGTTCTCATCATGGAGCTTATCAACAACGTCGCCAAGGCGCACGGCGGCTACTCGGTCTTCGCCGGGGTCGGCGAGCGCACGCGTGAGGGCAACGACCTCTATCACGAAATGATCGAGGGCGGCGTCAACCAGAAGGGCGGCGGCGCCGGCTCCAAATGCGCGCTGGTCTATGGCCAGATGAATGAGCCGCCGGGCGCCCGCGCCCGCGTCGCGCTCACCGGCCTCACGGTCGCGGAGGAATTCCGCGACAAGGGTCAGGACGTGCTCTTCTTCGTCGACAATATCTTCCGCTTCACGCAGGCGGGCTCTGAGGTTTCGGCGCTCCTCGGCCGCATTCCGTCCGCGGTGGGCTATCAGCCGACGCTCGCGACCGACATGGGCGCCCTGCAGGAGCGCATCACCACGACCACCAAGGGTTCGATCACCTCCGTCCAGGCGATCTACGTTCCCGCCGACGACTTGACCGACCCGGCGCCGGCCACGTCTTTCGCCCACCTCGACGCTACGACGGTTCTGTCGCGCTCGATCGCGGAAAAGGGCATCTATCCGGCCGTCGACCCGCTCGACTCGACATCGCGCATGCTTTCCCCG
This sequence comes from Methylocystis sp., assembly GCA_036560425.1. GTDB lineage: Bacteria > Pseudomonadota > Alphaproteobacteria > Rhizobiales > Beijerinckiaceae > Methylocystis. The sequence continues at coordinate 1,037 of DATBRF010000134.1, forward strand.
GCGATTGTCGGCGAGGAGCATTATGAAGTGGCGCGTAAGGTGCAGTCGACGCTGCAGCGTTACAAATCGCTGCAGGACATCATTGCGATCCTGGGCATGGACGAGCTCTCCGAAGAGGACAAGCTCGTCGTCGCCCGCGCCCGCAAGATCGAGCGCTTCCTGTCGCAACCTTTCCACGTCGCCGAGGTCTTCACCGGCTCGCCCGGCAAGCTCGTCGCTCTCGCGGACACGATCAAGGGCTTCAAGGGCCTCGTCGAAGGCGAATACGACCACCTCCCGGAGGCCGCCTTCTATATGGTCGGCTCGATCGAGGAAGCGGTCGAAAAGGCCGCCAGGCTTGCCAAGGAAGCGGCATAACCATGTTTCGGCCGCGGGCCTTCGGGCCCGCGGTCTTGAGGCGAGTCGGAAAGACTAGAATTGCAGATGAGCGAGCTTGAATGCTCGCGGTCCAAACATCGGGGACATTTATGGCCGCCTTCCACTTCGAACTCGTATCTCCCGAAAAGCTTCTGTTTTCGGGCGACGTCGAAAGCGTGGTTGCGCCGGGCGCCGAGGGTCAGTTCACGGTCCTCAAGGATCATGCGCCAGTCATGACGACGCTTAAATCCGGCGTCGTGGCCATCGCAGCCGACGACGGCAAGGTCGAAAAGCTTTTCGTGCGGGGGGGCTTTGCCGATGTGAACGCGGCTGGCTTCACCATCCTTGCTGAACTTGCGGTGCCGCTTGCCGAGATCGACGCCGCCAAGGTCGACGCCGACATCAAGAACGCCAGGGAGGATTTGGCGGACGCCAAGAGCGATGACGCGCGTCGAGCGGCCAGCGAGAAGCTTTCTCAGCTTGAAGAGATGCGCGCCTCGCTCGGCGCATAGGCGCCGGATTTATTCCACGGGTTCCTGTCGCGGGATCGGCTCTTGCAATTCCGCTTCGATTATGTCGCCGTGCTGCATTTCAGGCGCAAGCTCTGAACGGCTCGCGGCGACTTCTCTTATGGCTTCCCCCATCTGCGAGTTCTTGGCGATCAGCATCTGCAGATCGTACGCGTCCAGGATGAGCAGCTTTGTCGGCTGCACCGCTCGCACATTCGCCGTGCGCGGCGTCTGATGCAAAATCGCGATCTCGCCGAAGAACTGGCCTACCCCGAGACGCACCGGCTCGGTTGGCAGCTCGATTTCGACTTCGCCCTCCGCAATGAAATACATGGACTGGGCGATATCGCCGCGGCGAACGATCAAGGCGCCCGCCGGCATGGACTGAGCGCTGAGGTAGCGCATAATCTCGGCGATGGCCGGCGCGTCGAGCGTGCGAAATAAAGGAACGCTCGCCACCATGCTCCAGGTTACGACGAACTCGCGCCGGTGAATTTCCTCGGCGAAGGCCGTGGCGACGATGCCCACGGGAAGGCCCAGCATGACATAGCCGGTGATCATTGTGATGGACGCGATGATGCGCCCCGCGAGAGTGACCGGCGTCACGTCGCCATAACCGACAGTCGTGATCGTAACGATCGCCCACCACATGGCGGCGGGAATGGACCCGAAGTGTTCCGGTTGAGTGTCTTGCTCGGCAAGATGGATTGCGGAGGCGGAAAATAAGACGGCGCCGAAAAGAAGGATACCGGTTGCGAGAAGCGCCTTGCGCTCGGCCTCCATCACTGCGACGAGCGTGCGAATGCCGGCGGAGTAGCGTGCGAGCTTGAAGAAACGCAGCAGGCGCAGCAACAGCAGGACGCGGAGGTCGGCCGCGAAGAAGAAGGAAAGGTAGAACGGCAGGACCGTCGCCAGATCGATCAATGCAGAGCCGGACGCGATGAAGGCGAGCCTCGCGCCCATCGCTGTGCGGTCCGAATAGGGCGTGTGGTCTGGGACGGACCAGATACGCAAGGCGTATTCCAGCGTGAAAATCGCGACCGCGAGATATTCCACAGTAAGGAATAGCTCATGGAATCGCCGGTCATATTCGGGCACGGACTCGAGAACGACCGAGAGAACCGACAAGGCGACAAGGCCGATCAGCACGCGATGCACGATGCGGGTCATCCGGTCTTGGGCGCCGCCGTCCAGAATGACGTGAACGCGTCGCCGCAGCCGGTGGTACCAGTTGCGCCGGCCGCCTGGGGTCATTGCGCCGCCTTGCAGCGGAGCGCCTCTTCGACGCAGGCGAGGGCATTTTCGATGGCGCCGGGGTTGGGGCCGCCGGCCTGTGCGAGATCGGCGCGACCCCCGCCTCCCTTGCCGCCCAGCGCGGCGCTGGCGGCGCGTACGAAATCCACCGCATTGAATTTCTGTGTGAGGTCATCCGTCACACCGACAACGATGCCAGCTTTGCCGTCAGCGGACGCGCTGGCGATGGCGACCACGCCCGAGCCGATGCTTTTCTTGGCCTCGTCGACAAGCGACTTGAGATCTTTGGGATCGATGCCCTCGACGGCGCGCGTAATGAGCTTGACGCCGCCGATTTCCCTGGCCACGGGGCCCGCGCCATTGCCGGCGCCCCCACTCATGGCCAGCTTGCGCTTGGCGTCGGCCAGCTCGCGTTCAAGTCGTTTGCGCTCGTCGAGGAGTTGGGCGAGGCGGGTCGGCGCCTCGTCCACCGGCGCGCGCATCAAGGCGGCGACATCTTGAAGCGCTTTCGCCTGAGACAACAGGTGAATGCGGGCGCCCTCGGCCGTGCGCGCCTCTATGCGGCGGACGCCCGAGGCGACCGCGCCCTCGCCGACGATCGTGATCAAGCCGATGTCGCCGGTGCGAGAGACGTGGGTGCCCCCGCAGAGCTCGACGGAGAAGGCGTGATGGGCGCCGAGATCGGGGCGACCCATCGAGACGACGCGAACCTCGTCGCCATATTTCTCGCCAAAGAGCGCACGGGCGCCGGATTGAATGGCTTCATCCTGAGCCATCACCCGCGTTTCGACAGGCGCGTTGTCCTGAACGATTTCATTGGCGAGGGTCTCGATCCGCGCCAGCTCTTCCTCGGTTACGGGCTTTGGATGGGTAAAATCGAAGCGGAGGCGCTCCGGAGCGACGAGCGACCCTTTTTGAGCGACGTGATCGCCGAGGACCTGACGCAGCGCTTCGTGGAGGATATGCGTCGCGGAATGATTGGCGCGCGCCGCCTTCCGCCGGGCGTGATCGACCTCGAGCTCCAGCGCCAGGCCTGGAACGATTTCGCCCTCCTCGACGACCCCTTCATGCACGATGAGGTCGCCCAATTTCTTCATCGTATTCTCAACGCGGAAGGTTACGCCCTTGCCGCGGATAACGCCGGTGTCGCCGACCTGACCACCCGATTCGCCATAGAAGGGCGTCTGATTGAGAATGATGGACCCGCGCTGGCCCTTCTCTAGCATGAAGGCCTCGGCGCCGTCGTGCACGAGGGCCGCGACGACGCCTTCGCTCTTTTCCGCGTCATAGCCGAGAAACTCGGTCGCGCCGACGCGCTCCTTGAGGGCGAACCACAAGGTTTCCGTGGCCGTTTCGCCTGACCCCGCCCAGGCCTTGCGGGCCTCGGCGCGTTGGCGCTCCATGGCGGCGTCGAAGGCTTCTGTGTCGACGACGATGCCGCGCGGGCGCAGCGCATCCTCGGTGAGGTCGAGCGGGAAACCGTAGGTGTCGTAGAGCTTGAAGGCCGTGTCGCCCGAGAATTTTGCGCCCTCGGTCAATCCGGCGGTTTCTTCGTCGAGAATGGCGAGCCCCCGGGCCAAGGTGGCGCGGAAGCGGGTCTCTTCGCTCTTCAATGTGTCGACGATCAGCGCTTGGGCGCGGATAAGCTCCGGATAGGCTTGGCCCATTTCGGCGACGAGCGCCGGCACGAGACGCCACATCAACGGTTCTTTGGCGCCGAGAATCTGCGCATGACGCATGGCGCGGCGCATGATCCGCCTCAAGACATAACCGCGGCCTTCATTGGAGGGCGTCACGCCGTCGGCGACCAGGAAGGAGGACGCGCGCAGATGGTCGGCGATAACGCGGTGGCTCGCGCCTCGGTCGCTATTGACGGGAACGCCGGTGAGGTCGGCCACAGCGCCGGTCAGGGCGCGGAAAAGGTCGATCTCGTAATTCGACGTCACGCCCTGAAGCAGCGCCGCGATGCGCTCGAGGCCCATGCCGGTGTCGATCGAGGGGCGGGGAAGCGGCGCGCGCTGGCCGGGCGCCACCTGCTCATACTGCATAAACACCAGGTTCCAGAATTCCAGGAAGCGGTCGCCGTCCTCGTTCGGGCTGCCGGGCGGGCCGCCCGCGAGCGCCTCTCCCTGGTCGTAGAAGATTTCAGAGCAGGGGCCGCAGGGGCCGGTATCGCCCATGCTCCAGAAATTGTCGGCGCTGGAGATGCGTATGATTCGGCAGTCGTGAAAGCCGGCGATCTTTTTCCAAAGATCGAAGGCCTCGTCGTCGTCGTGATAGACCGTGACGAGGAGGCGGTCGACAGGGAGCTGGAATTCCCTGCTGATGAGGCCCCAGGCGAGCTCGATTGCGCCTTCCTTGAAATAATCCCCGAAGGAGAAATTCCCGAGCATTTCGAAGAAGGTGTGGTGTCGCGCGGTATAGCCGACATTGTCGAGATCATTGTGCTTGCCGCCGGCGCGCACGCATTTCTGCGCCGAGACGGCGCGGGCCTGATGTCGCCTCTCGACCCCAGTGAAGACGTTCTTGAACTGCACCATCCCCGCGTTGGTGAACATGAGGGTGGGATCATTGTGGGGGACGAGCGGAGAGGACGCGACCTTCTCATGGCCATTGCGGACGAAGTAATCGAGGAAGGTGGAGCGTATGTGGTTGACGCTGCTCATTATGCGTCTCTCTAGGGCGTGACCGGGAGCCTCTCCCGATCATATGGTGAAAACGGACGGCGGACGGAAGCGGGTCCAGCCGAATGGACGCCCGCGCTTTCTGCCCGAGCGCGTCCCTGTCGCCGGGCGATATGCCAGTCCGCAAGCTTTTCGGCAACGAAAAAGGGCCCGTCCTGGCAGGCCCTCGAAATTGGAAAAACCGCCACACGCTGAATAAGGATCAACCGTCAGAATCCCCGTCGTTCGAGGCGTCGAGGATTTTTTCCGCGATGAGGCCAGAGTTTTCGCGAATGGCCTGCTCGATGCGTTGCGCCGTTTGCGGGTTCTGGCGCAGGAAGCTCTTGGCGTTTTCGCGGCCCTGGCCCAGCCGCTGGCTGTCATAGGAGAACCAGGCGCCGGATTTGTCCACGACTCCGGCTTTCACACCGAGGTCGATGAGCTCGCCAACTTTGGAGACGCCTTCGCCATACATGATGTCGAATTCCACTTGTTTGAAAGGTGGGGCAACCTTGTTCTTGACTACTTTGACGCGCGTCTGGTTGCCGATCGCCTCGTCGCGCTCCTTGATCGCGCCTATGCGGCGGATGTCGAGGCGGACCGAGGCGTAGAATTTCAGCGCGTTGCCGCCGGTCGTCGTCTCCGGCGAGCCATACATCACGCCGATCTTCATTCGGATCTGGTTGATGAAGATGACGAGCGTATTGGAGCGCGAGATGGAGGCCGTCAGCTTGCGCAACGCCTGGCTCATCAGGCGCGCCTGAAGGCCTGGCTGGACCTCGCCCATCTCGCCTTCGATTTCCGCTCGGGGCGTCAGCGCCGCGACCGAATCGACGACAAGAACGTCGACCGCGCCGGAGCGCACCAGCGTATCTGTGATCTCGAGCGCCTGCTCGCCCGTATCGGGCTGGGAGATCAGCAGCTCGTCGAGATTGACCCCGAGCTTGCGGGCGTAGACCGGATCGAGCGCATGTTCGGCGTCGACAAAGGCGCAGACGCCGCCCGTCTTCTGCGCCTCGGCGATGACATGCAGCGTCAGCGTCGTCTTACCCGAGGATTCCGGACCGTAAATCTCGACGATGCGGCCGCGCGGCAGACCGCCGACGCCGAGCGCGATGTCGAGACCAAGCGAGCCGGTCGAAATGGTCTCGATCTCGACGGCCTTTTGATTCTTGCCGAGCCGCATGATCGAGCCCTTGCCGAAGGCGCGTTCGATCTGCGACAGGGCGGCGTCCAACGCCTTGGTCTTGTCCACGGACGTTCCTTCCACGAGGCGGAGATTAGCTTGGCTCACGGCTGAAATCCCTTCTGGCACGATTTCGACGGCGGGGGCAACAATAACTCTGACGCCATTGTGCATGTTATGTTCTCAGAGCCAAGTTCTTTTTTTGTTCGCGCTTAAAAGCGCGATCTGAGAGCGGTCGCTCTCCGCTGCATGAGCGGGCGGGTGGGGCGTAAGACGCCAGCCTTTTGCTTGATTTAATGGCGAGAGAGACGGGGCTCGAACCCGCGACCTCCGGCGTGACAGGCCGGCGCTCTAACCAACTGAGCTACTCCCCCGCGCGGCGCGTCGTTTGCGCGAGGACTGCGGGATAGGGCAGCGGGAATTCGATGTCAAGCGCTTGTCGCGCGAAAGACGCCGCGCGCTTTTCTTTCTGGCCCTGCTGGGATAAGCGTCCCGCATGGCGACGCCCGGTTTTTCGGGCGCCGCGGCCAAAAGACTCCGTGCATGTCAGATTATCCACAGGCCGGCGGCGATGCGCCGAGCGAAAGCGACATCCGCCGCAGACGTATCCGGATTCGCGCCTGGCGGCGCGGGATGCGCGAGCTCGACATCCTCATGGGCGGCTTCGTCGACGCCCGTCTCGATGCGCTCTCCGAGACCGAGCTCTCCGAGCTCGAGGAACTGCTCGACCTGCCCGACGCCGAGCTCCTGAGCTGGCTCGCAGGCGGCGCGGAGCCGCCGCCGGAGCGGGACACGGCCCTACTTAGGGCCATTATCGCCTTTCACACACACGACGGACCGATTCATTGAACAAGACGGCCGTGAAGACCAAGGGCGCGGTAGCGGCGCTGGAAACCGCGCGCGCCCGCCTCGCCAGGGGCGAGAAGCTGCTGTTCGCCCATGCGCCGGAAGGCTTCGACGCTTTTCTTTGCGCCGACCTCGCCCGTGCCCTGGCGCGCGAGGCGGAGGGGCGGCCTGCCGTCTTCGTCCATGTCGCGCGCGACGCCGGCCGCTCGGCGGCCTTCCGCGACGCGCTGCGCTTCGCCAACCCCGGCGTCGAGATATTGGACATCCCCGGCTGGGACTGTCAGCCCTATGACCGCGTCTCGCCCCACGCCAATGTCGTCGCGCGGCGCATGACGGCGCTCTCGCGCCTCGCCCGCGCCAGCTCCTCTGCCGAGCGTCCGCGCGTCGTCACGACCACCGCCGATTGCCTGCTGCAGCGCGTGCCGCCCAAGAAGATGATCGCGGCGGAGAGTTTCTCGGCGGCGCCCGGCAATGTGGTGAAGCTCGACGAGCTGGCGCTGTGGCTGGAGGCCAACGGCTTTCTGCGCGCGAGCACGGTGCGCGAGACAGGCGAATACGCCCAGCGCGGCGGTCTGATCGATCTTTTCCCGCCGGGCCTGCCCGCGCCGATCCGTCTTGATTTCTTCGGCGACACGCTGGAATCGATCCGCAGCTTCGATCCCGAGACGCAGCGCGCCACGGGGCAGCTGCGCGCGCTCGATCTCACGCCGATGAGCGAGCTGCGCCTCACCTCGGACGCCATGCGCCGCTTCCGCCAGAATTACGCGGCGCGCTTTGGCGGCCAGACGCGCGGCGACGCGCTTTACGAGGCGGTGAGCGAGGGCCGGCGCCATCACGGCATGGAGCATTGGCTGCCGCTCTTCTACGAGCGCATGGACACGCTCTTCGATTATCTTGGCGAGGCGCCTTTGATGCTCGACGCGCTTGTCGAAGAAGCGGCGCGCGAGCGCCTCGAGCAGATTGCCGATTATTACGACGCGCGCAAGGAGGCGCACGACCTCGACCCGGCCAATTCCAATTACAAGCCGCTCGAGCCCAGCGCGCTGTATCTGACGGCCGACGAATGGCGCGACGCGCTCGCCGAGCGGGCCAACGGCCAATTCTCGCCTTTTGCCTCCGAGCGCGCGGACGCCATCGACTGCGGCGCGCGGGTCGGCCGCGATTTCGCGCCCGAGCGCAACGAGCCCGAGGTCAATGTCTTCCAGGCGGCGGCGGATCATGTGCAGGCCCTGCGGGGGGCCGGCAAGGCGGTTGTCGTCGCCGGCTGGTCGGATGGCTCCTGCGAGCGTCTCGGCCACGTTTTGGCGGAGCACGGGCTCAAGAGTCTCGCCCTCGTCGGGTCCCTGCCCGCCGCCCTGGCGAAAGGGCAGGGAAGCGTCTCTCTCGCCGTGCTCGGCGTGGAACATGGCTTCGAGACCGACTCTTATGCGCTGGTGGGCGAGCAGGACATTCTCGGCGACCGACTCGTGCGCCGGCGCCGCAAGCGCAAGGCCGAGAATCTCCTCGGCGAAGTCGCGGCGCTCACGGCGGGCGATCTCGTGGTGCACGTCGATCACGGCATCGGCCGCTTCGTCGGGCTCGAGACGATCACCGCCGCCGGCGCGCCCCATGACTGTCTCGAATTGCATTATGCGGGCGGCGACAAGCTCTATCTGCCGGTCGAGAACATCGAGCTTCTGACCCGCTACGGCGGCGAGGATACGGAAGCGCAGCTCGATAAACTGGGCGGCGTCGGCTGGCAGACGCGCAAGGCGCGGATGAAGAACCGCATCCGCGAAATGGCGAAGGGCCTCATCGCCATCGCCGCGCAGCGGCAATTGCGCCAGGCGCCGAAGCTCATTCCGCCCGAAGGCGTCTACGACGAATTTTGCGCGCGTTTCCCTTACGACGAGACCGAGGACCAGCTCGCCGCGATCGAGGCTGTGCTCGACGATCTCGCCGCGGGGCGGCCGATGGACCGGCTCGTTTGCGGCGACGTCGGCTTCGGCAAGACCGAGGTTGCGCTGCGCGCCGCCTTCTGCGCGGCGATCAACGGCAAGCAGGTCGCCGTCGTGGCGCCGACGACGCTGCTCGCGCGCCAGCACTACAAGACTTTCACCGGGCGCTTCGCCGGCCTGCCGATCAAGATCGGCCGTCTGTCGCGCATGGTCGGCGCTGCGGAAGCGCGCGAAACAAAGAAAGAGCTTGGCGAAGGCAAGGTCGAGATTCTCGTGGGCACCCATGCGATCCTCGGCAAGGGCGTCACGTTCACAGACCTCGGCCTCGTCATCATCGACGAGGAGCAGCATTTTGGCGTCGCCCACAAGGAGCGCTTGAAGGAGCTGCGCGCGGAGGTGCATGTGCTGACGCTTTCGGCGACGCCCATTCCGCGCACGCTGCAGCTCGCCATGACGGGCGTGCGAGAACTCTCGCTCATCACCACGCCGCCGGTCGATCGTCTGGCGGTGCGCAGCTTCGTCTCGCCCTTCGATCCGTTGATCGTGCGCGAAGCCTTGCTGCGCGAGCGCTATCGCGGCGGACAGGCCTTCTTCGTCTGCCCGCGCATCGAGGATCTGGAAGAAGCCGCCGCCTTCCTGCGCGAGAATTTGCCGGAGGCGAAATTCGTCATCGCGCATGGCCAGATGAGCCCGACAGAGCTCGAAGAAAAGATGTCGGCCTTCTACGATGGCAAGTTCGACATTCTGCTGTCGACCACCATTGTCGAATCCGGTCTCGACATCCCAACCGCCAATACGCTCATCGTGTGGCGCGCGGATATGTTCGGCCTTGCGCAGCTCTATCAGCTGCGCGGACGCGTTGGCCGCTCCAAGACGCGCGCCTATGCGCTCTTCACCACGCCGGCCAATCGCACCATCACGCCGCAGGCGCAAAAGCGCCTGGAGGTGCTGCAATCGCTCGATACGCTCGGCGCGGGCTTCCAGCTCGCGAGCCACGACCTAGACATTCGCGGCGCCGGCAACCTCTTGGGCGACGAGCAATCGGGGCATATCAAGGAAGTCGGTTACGAGCTGTATCAGCAGATGCTCTCCGACGCGATCACGCTGCTGAAGGCGGGCGTCGAGGAGCCGGAGGAAGAAGTCTGGTCGCCGACCATCGCCATCGGCGCGCCGGTGACCATACCGGAGGATTACATCCCCGATCTGACTCTGCGCCTGCAGCTCTACCGGCGCCTTTCGACCCTGGAGACCGACCACGACATCGAGGCCTTCGCCGCCGAGATGATCGACCGCTTCGGGCCCATTCCGCCGGAGGTCGAGCAGCTCATGGAAATTGTCGCGATCAAGGCAATGTGCCGTCGCGCCCATGTGGAAAAGGTCGATGCGGGGCCGAAGGGCGTCATTATTTCGTTCCGCGACAATCACTTCACGGACCCCGCGGGGCTCGTGCGCTATGTCGCGGAGCAGGGCGCCTCGGCCAAGGTGCGCCAGGATATGCGCATCGTCTTCATTCGCGAGTTCGAAACGATGAAGCAGCGCCTCGCCGGCACCCGCCGGATCTTGCGCGCGATCGTGAGCATAGCGGAGAAGAAGCTTAAGTAACAGGCTGTTGGCTTTCCTCCTCACAGCGTCTCGCGTGGAAATTTCTCTGTTGCGAGGGTGAAAAACTCGTTCACTATAGTTCGGCGTGGAAGCGATTGCTTCCATCTACGACTAAACAGAGGAGGAAACGATGAGCTTCAAGCACTCTGCATTCGTAGCGCTGTTCGCCATTCCGGCGATCTGCGGCTTTGGGTCCACGGCCTTTGCCGAGGACGTCAAATGGGGCGCTCCGAAAGTGGCTGGCCAGCCGGGCTACCAAGAGCCCCCGAAGAAGGAAGAGGTTCACGCGCCGCGACCAGTCCAGCCGGACGCGCGTTACGTGCGCCATCAGTCTAACCACCCCGGCGACTCCAAGTAATTTCTTTGATGTCACCCCGTGCGGTCGCTCTCGAGCGGCCGCATTTTGTTTGGCGGTCCGGGTTCCACACGGGACGAATAGCGGAGTGCTTCGCTCGGCGTTCTGTGACATTGTTTCGGACGGCGCGGCGGCCATGACGTATGCTTTGCGATTAGAATAATGCAAGGGAGAAAAATATGAGGGCTCGGGTCATCTTCATCACGACGGGCGCGACAGCGCTTACGCTGGCCTGCGGTCTGGCTCTGGCGCAGGCCGAGCCGACGGACCATGGCGCGATGGACCATTCCGCGCATGGCGCCGCGGCGACCGGGGCCGTGCACTGGGCCGACCCCGGCAAGGCGCAGGCTGCGGCCGGCCCCGCCGCGGAAGCGCCGAAGAGCGAGCCGCCGAAAGCCGATGAGCACGCGGGCCACCAGGGGGGCGGCTCCGGGGGCGGCATGGGCGGCATGATGGGTGGCGGCATGGGCCATGGCGGCGGCATGATGGGCGGCATGGGTGGAATGGGCGGCATGACGGGCGGCGGCATGAGCCATGGCGGCGCCGATGGCGGCATGGACCATGGTTCGGGCGGCGGCATGGGCGCCATGATGAAAAAAATGATGTGTGGCTTCGCCGACCATGTCGACGGCCGCCTCGCCTATCTGAAGGCGGAGCTCAAACTCACCGACCAGCAGCTGTCGGCTTGGAGCAATTTCGCCGACGCCTGGCGTGCGGCGGCGCAGAAAGCCCAAGCCAAATGCGCTGCGATGGACGAGAGGCCGGATCATTCCAAGCCCCCCGTGCTCAATCAGCTCAACATGATGGAGAGCCACATGTCGAACCATCTCGACGTCGTGCGCGCGCAGAAAGCGGCAATCGAACCGCTCCTCACCGCGCTCTCCGACGAGCAGAAGAAGATCGCCAACGAAGCCATGACGAGCATCATGAAAGTCGGCAGGCCGATGATGGGCGGCGGCATGATGGGAGGAATGGGCGGCATGGGAGGAATGGGCGGCGGCATGAGCGGCATGAGCCATGGCGGCGGCATGCAGCACTGAGCTTCGGCGCTGGATTCCACAGCCTGCAATCGACTGAGGTCATTCCCGACGCTCGCGCAAGCGGGCGGTCGGGAATCCAGAGCGGCGATACAGCGCTTTGGCGCCCCCTTTGATCCCCGGTCGGGCCTACGGCCCGCCGGGAAATGACGCGGGCGCCGCGTTGTTTCCCTGCCGCCGCCCTAAAGCCATCACATTATACATCGCTTTATTGCCTGTCCGCTGAAGAGACGAAACCGCCATTGCGGCGTCCCGGACCTGTCGGCGCTCGTCGAATGCGCCCACCCAAAACCTGAAGGAAAGAGATGAGACGACTCCGCGTTTTCGCGTGCTGCGCCCTTGCCATGATGGCCGCTCCAGCTTTCGCAAATCCCCCCGCCGTCGAGGCGGTCAGCGCCGTTCTTTCGCGCCGGACGCCCGTCGCTCGCAAGGCGGAGATCGGCCGTCAGGTCGCGCGCCTATGCAATATGTCGCTTTCGGGTGAGGACCTCGACAAGGCGTCCGCCTTCATAGAGGCGAACCGGTCCAAGGGCGTCGCCTGGGTCGCCGATCGGATCAGCAAGAGCGAGCTGAGCTATGCCTGCGGCGGCTGATCGCCGCACGGCATAGGACCGCGAGCCTAAGGCCCGCGGTCCTTTTGGCTTGCGGCCTGCTCACTCCACCGAGAACTCCCGCATCATGCCCATGTCCTCATGTTCGAGGTTGTGGCAGTGATACATGAAGCGGCCCTTGAAATCGCCGAAGGGCTTGGCGATCCGCACGCGCTCGCCATGGGTGACGAGGATCGTGTCCTTCAAGCCGCTGTCGATCAGCCCGTCGCGGATGGTCGCATAGGCCTCCTCGTCGTCGCCGCTGTAAGTGCGGCTGAGGATTTCGAAAGGCTGGCCGTGCAGATGGACGGGATGGGCCATGTCCATCATGCCCATCATCCCCATCCCGCCGCCCATCATCCCGCCGCCCATCATCCGGCCGCGCATCATGCCGCCGCCCATCCCCATGCCGCCCATCCCCATGCCGCCCATGCCCATCCCCATGCCGCCCCCATGCTCATGGAAAACCTCGAAGAGCTGAACGGTGTCGACCGGCGCGCGCTCGATATCCATTACATTGTCGTGCTCGTAGGTTCGGCCGTTGATCGCAGGCTGCATATGGCTCATCGAGAGCGCGATGGGGCGCGGGTTGTCGCGATTGGCGATCTCCTCCATGCGGTAATGCTTGATGGTCGAGAGCTTTTCGGGAAGCTTCGGACTGTCGCCCATGGCGCGCGCCACGGTGACGGCAAAGAGCGGAAAGTCGTCGCCGACCAAGAGTCCGCCGCCCATCATGCGCTGGGCCATCGGCGGCACGAGGCCGTCGAATTCGCCGCTGCGCATCACGAGCTGCGAGCCGACCGCGCGACCACTGAAATCGACCCAGAGATCGACGCGCTCGGCGGGCGCGAGCATCACATAGGGGCGCGTTTCGGGCCTCTCCAATAGGCCGCCATCGACGCCGATGATTGTCAGAGGCGTGCGATCGTCCCAGCGAAGCTTGTAGATTCGCGCATTGGAGGCGTTGAGGATGCGCAGCCGATAGGCCCGGCTTGCAACGTCGAGACGGAAATCCGGCCGCCCGTTGACGAGAATGCGCTCGCCGTAGAACCCGAACATATTGCGGTGCATTCCGCCCCAATAGGCAAGCTGATTATTGTCGTCGAAGCTGCGATCCTGGAGGACGATCGGTATTTCGAACTCGCCCGAGGGCAGGCCGAGCGCGCGTTCTTCTTCGTCTTCCACGATGATCCCGCCCGCGAGACCATGATAGACCTGCGTGGCGGTCGCTTCATGCGTATGTGGATGATAGAAATTGAAACTCGCGCGATTGCGCATCTCGAATTCATAGACATAGGTCTGGCCGGGGTCGATCGCGGCCATGGGATGTCCATCGGCCTCCATCGGCACATGCAGGCCGTGCCAATGGGTGATCGTTTCTTCGGGCAATTCGTTGCGCAAGCGGATTCGGATTTTCTGTCCCTTCACAAAGCGCATCAGCGGACCGAGGTAGCTTTCCGGCAGAGTGGTCAGCGTATTGGCGGGACCTTTCAGCAGATTGCCGGCGTAGCGCCAGACCTGCGTCGGCTTGCCGTCGAAAATCTGAACCGAATCGCGCCGGCAGAGGAGCTCGATGTCGACGTCGGGATTGAAGCTCTCGGAAGCCGTCCTCGGCGCGGATCGCTCGGCGCGAGCGGATACGGGGACTGCAAGCGCCGCCATGGAAAGCAGGAAACTGCGCCGCGTGAATCCAAGGCGGTTGCGCATTCGATTCTCCCTTTGCGCGCCGGCGCGCGTATTTGATTAGCTGTTTCTCATATAAGGTGAAAAATCCCGCAGAATAAGGCGGCATGCGGCTCGATGGCGCCATCCGCCGCAAAAAACGCCAGAATGTTTGCGAAGTGGTTGCGCCTTATGGCAAATACTGGGTGATTTCGCCCTGTTGGCAGACGGCTTGCCCGGACTTTTTTGACGGGTTCCTCCATCGAGATGAACGAAACGGTCAGACAAAAGCCGCGGGGCGCCGTCTTCGCCGCTGTCGCAATGGAGCGGCTCTTCGAGCCGCGCCCGGGCGGCGGCGCGCCGCGTCCGCGTTTCCTGGCCTTTGTCCTCATCGGCCTGCTGCTGCATATCTCGCTTCTGGCTTTCCTCCTGTGGGAGGATCGGCATACGAATCTCCAGCCGCCGCCGGAAGAGATTCCCGTCGAGGTGATCACGGAGCCGCCGCCTCCCGAGGAGAAGAAGGAGGAGCCGCCGGCGCCCGAGCCCCCGCCGCAGGAAAAGCAGGAGGAGCAGAAGCAAAAGCCTCCTCCGCCCCCGCCGCCTACGGTCGAGGAGAAGCCGGCGTTCGACGCCCCCAAGGCCGAGAGCAAGGAGAAAAGCGAGCAGAACGCCCCCGAGGAGGCGAAGGAAGCCAAGACCAAGCGCAACGAGCCGGAGAAGTTCGCGCCCCAGGACGATAAGCCGCAGGGGCTGAAGGACGCCGAGGACGACGCCGATGGCGACAAGCCGCCCGCGCCCACGACCGATAAGTTGGAAGAGAACAAGCCGGACGCCGAGATCATCGAGCGCGCGGAAAAGGCGCCTACGCCCACGGATAAGCCCGAGCCCAAGGAGAATAAGCCGGCAAAGAAGGGCGACGCAATGTCGATCGCGGATCAGGTGGCGGCGCTGGCGCCCTTGCCGGACTTCAAGCTCGCGGCGCCGCCCAAGCCTTCGCCGGTCGGCGGCGGCCAGGCGAAGACGACTTACCTCACGATCCTCTACGGACTCATCATGCCGCACATGCGCATTCCGCCACGGGTGCGCGCATTGCAGATGCCGTCGAAGGGGGTGGTGGCGTTTTATATCGACGAGATGGGCAATCTCACGCATCAGGCGGTCTACAAGTCGAGCGGCCTGCCCGACCTGGACGCCGCTGCGCTCGCGGCCGTTCGCGCCGCCGCCCCTTTCCCGGCGCCGCCGCGGGGATTGCCGCATTCCATGCTGTTTACTTACGCGACGAAGTAGCTTCGCAATCGAGCGTTCCCTCTCCTGCACATAGCCCGTCGAAAGACAGGCATCTTTTCGGACGCCCTATGGCAGGGAAGGGACAGGGAGGGGGTCAAGCAATCAGCGCGATCGCCGACACCAGCCGCCCGTAATCCGGTTCCTGCCGATGCACGCTGCGGCGGTAGCTGAAGCAGCGCGCCTCATCCGCGTAAGTGTCGACGCCCAGCGCCTCGAAGGAAGCGACCTCCAGCCGTTCGACGCGGCGGGCGATGAAGCCCTGCAGATCGAACATGGAATGCCCCGCGCGCGGCGAGGGCGTGAAGAAGCGGGCGTAGCCGGCGTCCTCCTCGATGAAGCGGGCGGAAAACTCCGGGCCCACCTCATAGCTCGCCGCGCCGATGGCCGGCCCCAGCGCGATATGGATGTCGGGGCGGCGCGCGCCTTGCGCCTCCATGGCGGCGACGGTCGCTTCGATCATGCCGGTGAGCGCGCCCTTCCAGCCTGCATGGCAGGCGCCGATGACGCCCGCGCGCGCGTCGGCGAAGAGAAGCATGCCGCAATCGGCGCCGGTGACGCCGAGGGCGAGAGAGGCTTCGCGCGTGACGAGCCCGTCACAGCGCGGCCGCGCGTCCGGCGCCCAGGGTTCGCCGACCGTCAGCGCGTCGGCGGAGTGAATTTGATACGGCACCAGCAGCCGCTCCGCCGCCACGCCGACCCGCGCCGCCATTCGGGCGCGGTTTTCCGTGACCCGCGCCGGCTCGTCCCGCGAGCCGACGCCGCCGTTCAGCGAACCATAGACGCCTTCCGACACGCCGCCCTCGCGCGTGAAGAAGGCATGGCGCACGCCCGGCAGTTCGAGGTTGCGCGCGGAAAGGGCGGGGAGGATTGTCATCGTGAATCCTGGCCAAGCATTCGGTCATCGCCAGCGAAGCGATCCAGAGGCAGCGACCGGGGCTCGAGATTGCGGCGTCGCTTCGTCCCTCGCAATGACGGACGCTTGCTTATCACACAATGAACCCCGGCATGTCCGGCATGTCGGGATGCGTCACCGCCATCACCTTGAACAGATCGCCCATTTGATGGCGCGGGTCCTGTGTGCCGGTGAGGCGGTGGAAGGCGTCCACGATCGCCTGCTGCTGCTCCGGCGTCGCGCGCTTCATCAGCGCCTCGGCGCGCCGCTCTATGCCGAGCTGCAAGAGAAAATGCGCCTGCGTGACAGGCCCCATCACCTTGGCGCCCGCCGCTTTGGCGGCGCGCCCCAGCGCGGCGAAGTCGACATGGGCGGTGAGATCGGCTTCTCCGGGCGAGGCGAGCGGATCGACATAGGCGTGCCTGGAGACCGCCTGCAGGCTGTCCCCCAGCGAGGTTTCGAGATAGCCATAGTCGATCACGAGCAGCGCGCCGCCCTCGCGCACGAGCCGCGTGGCGATCTCGCCCATGATGCGCTGCGCGACGGCGCTGACTTCGATGATCGAGCCTTCGCGCGCGGGGATGTTCAGCGACGGCTCGACCTTGTCCGAAAGGCCGAAGAGGAGCTCGCCCATGGCGTCGACGCCCACGAGCCGCTCACGCCAGCCTTGGACGGTCTTGACGTAATGGCGCACCGGCAGCGCGTCGAAGAATTCATTGGCGAGAATGAACGCCGGGCCCGACGGCGTGTCGGCGACGTCGGCGCTCCAGCTCACGGGCTTGCCGGCGTTGGCGAGCGTGCGCTCCTGGATGGCGCGAAGCCTTGGGCTCGTTTCGACGAGATGGACGCTGACAGCCTCGAGAAAAGCCGGCGCGATGCGCGAGACGCGCAAGACGTCGGACATCAGCGTGCCGCGTCCGGGGCCGAGCTCGATCAGCCGCGCCGGCGAGGGAGACCCCGCCAGGCGCCAGGCCTCGCTCGCCCAGACGCCCACGAGCTCGCCGAACATCTGGCTGATCTCCGGCGCCGTAACGAAATCGCCCGCCGCGCCGAAAGGATCGCGCGTCATGTAATAGCCGTAACGCGGATGGCCCAGGCACAGCCCCATGTATTCTTCGAGCGTCATCGGCCCTTCGTGGGCGATCGTCGCGGCGATTTCCTGTTTCAGCGCGGTCATGCGAGCACGCTCCGGCGGCGCAGCGAGAAGATGAGAATGGCTGCGCCGATGAAAACGAGCGGCGCCGACAGCGTCATGCCCATGGTCAGCCCGTTGGGCAACGCCTCCTGCACGGGGTCCGGCTCGCGGAAGAATTCGCAGAAGATGCGCGCAAGGCCGTAGCCGACGCCGAAAAGCCCCGTCACAATCCCCGGCCGCTGCAAGGCGCCGCCGCGCGCCGCGAGCCATACGAGGACGAAGAGCGCCACGCCTTCGAGCCCCGCTTCATAGAGCTGGCTCGGATGACGGGGCATGTCGCCTGCGCCCGGAAAGATCATGGCCCAGGGCGCGTCCGTCGGCCGCCCCCACATCTCCGGCTTGATGAAGTTTGCGAGCCGGCCAAAGAAAATGCCGATGGGCGCCACGGCCGCGCAAAGGTCGGAGACCGTAAGGAAAGGCAGCGCGCGGGAGCGCGCGAAAAGCCACATGCCGATCACGCAGCCGATGAGCCCGCCGTGAAAGGCCATGCCGCCTTTCCAGGTTTGGAGGATTTCCAGCGGATGGGCGAGGTAGAAGGAGGGATCGTAGATCAGCACATGGCCGAGCCGGCCGCCGATGATGATGCCGAGCGCGGCGTTGACGAGAAGGTCGTCGACGCCCTCGCGCGTCGGGCGCGGCTGACGCGCAACCCAGAGCCGGTCATCGGCGACGAGGGCGCGCATGCCCATCCAGCCAAAGATGAAGCCGCCAATATAGGCGAGCGCATACCAGCGGATCGGCAGCGGGCCGAGATTGACCGCGACCGGATCGATGATGGGGAAGGGCAGGACGAGGAAGGGCATGAAAAAAAGTCCGGGACGCGGCCCGGGTTTCGCGCCGCGTTCAGCTTTCTAGCGGCGGCGTGTGAGGATGTCATGTCCCCCGACGCCCGATTAGGCTCTATTATCCATGGACCCCAGGCTGGGGAACAAGAAACGCCCACATGGATGCGGCAAGGCGTTCTTGCCTTCAGGCGATAGACCGTCGCGCTGATCTGGCGGGAGGCCCGCCTTATATGGTCGGGTTGGCGACGGAGCGGCGCTTCGCCTCCGGCGCGCTTTTGACCTGTGATTTCGGCAGACGCTGCGTTGAGCTGACGACCTGCGCGACCTGCAGTTGCAGCGCGAATATGTCCGGATCCGACGACGCGTCGATTTTCGGCAAGTCCGCTTCGCCGGGAATGAATTGAATTCCGAAAGTATTGCCGCGCCGCCAACGAACTTGCGCCGCCCAGACCGCTCCGACCGCCGGCAAGAACAGGAGCACCTTGCGCGCGGTGATCTTTTCATCCGCCACAAGCTTCCCGCCGTCCGGCGTGATGTCCCGGAGAAGGCAGCGGATCGCCATTTGACCATCCGCGTAGGCGCGAGCCTCGACAATGCAGTCTTTTCTTTCGGTCTCGCGACGGGTGAAGCTCGACGCCATGAAAAGTCTCCTCAATCAATTTGGAGAAATGGATGTTGCGCGGTCCCGCTGAAGAAATTCTTTTACGAGCGTCTTTTCCTTCTCCCCTCGAAACTCTCGGTAAATGACCCTTAAAACAGGGTGTTTTCGTAAGGCGTGAGCAGAGCGATCCAGGGCAGGAGCAGCGGCTTGGATTGCCCCATCCCTGTCCCTCCCCCGCAAGCGGGAGAGGGGTCGCTCACAATCGGCGACCTTAATGAAGACCACGACCCTCACCCGTCATAGGGCGTCGAAAGACGTCCGTCTTCGACGGCCTACGGTGGGGGAGGGGGCAGGCTGACGCCCCTACGCCGCTTTCTGCTGCGTCCCGAACCGGCCGTAGAAGGTCTCGCCCTTCGCCGCCATGTCGCGCAGGAGCTGCGGCGGGTCGAAGCGGGGGCCGTGCTTTGCCGCCAGAGCGTCGCAGAGGGCCACAAAGGCCTTCGTCCCCATGCCGTCGATATAGCTCAGCGTGCCGCCCGTGAAGGGCGCGAAGCCGAAGCC
>DATBRF010000135.1:0-62012 GCA_036560425.1 Methylocystis sp.
CGAAGGGCGACGCGGACGGACGTCGCGCCGGCGTGCAGCTCGATATTGCGCAGCGCCTCGCGCAGCACCGCGGCGAAGAGCGTCTCGGCCTCCGGCCCCAGCCGCTTCTGCGCCACAAAATCAAGCGTAACCGCGACATCGGACCATCGCGCCTGGAATTCCCCGGCGATGGCGAGGAGGTCCACATCCTCTCGTCGCCCCGCGCGCGTCTGCGCGATGGCCTCACGCGCCTCCCAGAGGCCCTGCCGCGCCTGCGCGTCGAGCTCGGCCAGCGCCGCCTTCGCCTCCGGGTCGCTGGTCTTCTTCGCGATGAGCCGCGCCTCGGCGATCATGGTGACGATGGAGCGCACCAGCGTGTCGTGCAGATCATGGGCGATGCGCAGACGCTCGTTGGCCACCGCCGCCGCGCGCGCTTCCTCCTGCGCCTTCTCGCGCTCGACGCGCAGCCGCCGCTCGGCGGTCACGTCCCGCGCGATCGCCTGAAACTCGCCGCCCGCTTCGGGCCCCAGAAATCGAACCTCCCAGGCCAGCCACGCGGCGCGACCCTTGGCGTCGCGCGCGCAGGTCTCGATCGCGCTCCGCCGCTCGATGATCCGTGCGAGCCGCCAAGGCGCGCCGTCGGCGGGAAAAAGCTTGTCTATCGCTTCGCCGACAAGCGCATACTGGGGCCGCCCGAGAAAGGCCGCCGCCGCGCGATTGGCGAATACGAGCCTCAGATCGGGACCATAGCGAAGCACGAGATTGGCGGAGGACTCGACAATGTCCCGATAGAGCGCGTCGGCGACCCGAAGCCGCGCCGCCGCCGCGTCGGCCTGCTGCTGCAAAAGTTGCTTCTCGCGCCGATCCTGGGCCATGAGCCGGTCGATCTGCTCGGCGGAGTCGTCTCGCGAGATGACTACAAGATAAGAGCCGGCCGCGGCGCTCCAGCAAACCGAGACGGTGACGCGCGGATTGTCCGGGGCGGCGCGGACCGACGGCAGCACGAGCTCGCCCCCCGCTTCACGCAGAGTGAGGAAGCTTTCCTCCATATCGAGGAGAAGCGGCGCGCTGCAGGCCGGCGCCCCTTCCGGCGGCATCCATTCGGCGAGCGTTCCCAGCCGCTCGGAAACGCGCAGACCCGCGTCGACAACCGCGAAGCCGACCCGCCCGCGCGTCAACGCCTCGCCGAAAATTTCCCCAGCTGTCCCCATGACCGAAAGAATAGTGGAACCGGGCCGTGTCTATCTATAACCAAATCGCCATGCTCAGAGAGGCGCCAATGTCCCATGTCATCTCGCCGCCGCCGGTTCCTTCCGTCGCGGTCTACGGAGAAGAGCGCCGCTTTCCGGTGCGCCGCATCTTCTGCGTGGGTCTGAACTACGCCGAACATGCCCGAGAGATGGGAAAAGAGCCCGGCGCCGAACCTCCATTTTTCTTTACAAAGCCCGCTGACGCCGTCATTGCCGACGGTGCGATCATTCCCTTTCCGAGCCTCACGAGCAGCCTCCACCACGAGATCGAGCTCGTCGCCGCGCTGCAGTCCGGCGGCGCCGACATCGCAGCCGAACGCGCTCTCGACTGCGTCTATGGCTACGCCGCCGGGATCGACCTCACCCGCCGCGACATGCAGAGCGCCGCGCGCAAGGCGGGGGGGCCCTGGGACATGTCCAAGGGCTTCGATAATTCCGCGCCGATCGGCGCAATTCGCAAGGCTTCCGAAATCGGCCATCCAGCCCGGGGACGCATTGCTCTTTCGGTGAACGGAGCGCTGCGGCAGCAGGGCGACCTCGCAGACATGATCTGGAGCCTGCCCCAGATCATTGCGGCGCTTTCGACCCATGTGGCGCTCGCGCCGGGCGACCTTATCTTCACCGGCACCCCCGCGGGCGTCGGCGCGCTGGAACCCGGCGATGTGGCGGCCGGCGAGATCGAGGGCGTGGGGATGGTCCGCGTCGGCATCGCCCGATGACGCATTGCACAAGGCCGGGTTGCGCAAAGCGGGCAAACGCGGCTATTTGGCTTTGCCGTTGAAACGCCGGGAGACGCGCGGCGCATGCCCCACCAGACCGCCTGAGCGCCGCGACATGACCGAGCCGGTCGATCTCGACCCCAAAGATTGGGACGCCTTCCGCGCCGAGAGCCATCGCGCGCTCGATTCCATGATCGACTATCTGCGCGACCTGCGCACGCGCCCGGTTTGGACGGCCCCGACCGAGGAGGCCAGAGCGCGCTTCGACCGCGATCTGCCGGCGGAAGGGCGCGACCTCGCCGCCGTGCTCGAGGATTTCGAGCGCTTTATCAAGCCTTTCGCCACCGGCAACATCCACCCTATGTTCATGGGCTGGGTGCAGGGCGCGGGCACGCCGGTCGGCATGATCGCGGAACTGCTCGCGGCCGGAATGAACTCCAATTGCGGCGGACGCAATCACATCGCCATCGACGTCGAGCGCCAGATCGCCAAATGGATGGCGCAGGCCTTCGGGCTCCCCCAGGACGCGTCCGGCATTTTCGTCACCGGCACATCCATGGCGAACTTTCTGTCGCTGCTGGTCGCGCGCGACCAAGCCTATGGCGACAAGGACGTCCGGCTCAACGGGCTCTGCGCCCAGAGCGGCCAGCTCATCGCCTATGCCTCGCGCGAGGCGCACAACTGCGTGCGCCAGGCGATGGAGCTTGCGGGGCTCGGCGCGCGGCATCTGCGGCTCATCCCGTCGGACGACAGCCGCTGCATCAAGGTCAGCGCGTTGCGCCATGCGATCTCCGCCGATCGCGCGGCGGGCTTCCGTCCCTTCCTCGTCGTGGGCACGGCGGGCGCCGTCGATACGGGCGCCATCGATCCGCTCGACCGCCTCGCCGACGTCGCCCATTCGGAAGACCTTTGGTTCCATGTCGACGGCGCCTTCGGGGCGCTCGCGGCGCTCTCGCCGCAATTGAAGCCGCTGGTGAAGGGGCTGGAGCGCGCCGACAGCATCGCCTTCGACTTCCATAAATGGTTGCATGTGCCTTATGACGCCGGCTTCTTCCTGGTGCGCGACTCCAAGGCCCATAAGCGCGCTTTCGCCGCCAACGCCGCCTATCTCTCTCGCGCGCCGCGGGGGCTCGCCGCCGGCGATACATGGCCCTGCGATCTCGGCCCCGATCTCTCGCGCGGCTTTCGCGCGCTGAAAACCTGGATCACCATAGAGACCTTCGGCGCGAAGAAGCTCGGGCAGTGCATCGAGCAATGCTGCCGCATGGCGAAGCGGCTGGAAGCCTGGATCGCGGCGTCGGACAGCTTCTTCATGCGCGCGCCCGTGGCGCTCAACATCGTCTGCTTCGGGGTGAAGGGAGACGACGACGGCTCGCTCGCCCGCGAGATCGTGATGGAGTTGCACGAGCGCGGCGAGGCCGCCCCCTCGCTGACGATCCTGGACGGCGTCCCGGCCATCCGCGCGGCGATCATCAATCACCGCACGCATGAGCAAGACATCGACGCCTTCACGCGGTTTCTGGAGGCGGCGGTTAGCCGCGCCCGCAAGGCGCCGCACGATTTCGGCGCCGTGGTGGAGCCGCACGGGCCGGGGCGGACGCGGTTGTCGGAGGATTGAGGGGGAGACCGCCTCCTCGGGAGGAAACCCATACCTCCCCCTTGCGGCTGTCAGATTACGTATATTTCGGAGACCGCGTCATGGCCGGGCTTGTCCCGGCCATCCAGCCGCTCGCCAGCGGTCGCGCCCTAGCCGCTACTTCTTCTTCAACCCCAAAATATACCCCACCACCGGATCCATCTCCTCCGGCGAGAGAATGAAATTCGGCATGTTCCGATGCGAAGACTGCAAGAAAACCTTCAGCGACAGTTCCGTCGTCGAGGGCATTCTGGCGACGTCGAGGAAGCGCGGCGCCTTGGGGTCGGGGCTCACTTCCTTGGGATCAGCGCCGATCGCGTGACAAGTCGCGCAGGTCTCCTGCGCGATGCGCTTGCCGACGGTGACGGCGCCCTGGGCCAGGGCGGGCGCAACGGCGCTGGAGAGGAAAACCAAAGTGGACAGAAAAGCCAATCTCATTTTCCTCTCCTCTTTTTGCGATCTTCGTCGCGCTTTCTTTTCGCCGAACCGGTCCCCACTTCGGCGGAAAGCGCTTCAAATTATTCGCCGCCGTTCAAATCCTCGGGGCGGGGCTGCAGCATGATATTATAGCCGGCGTCGACGAGATGGATTTCGCCGGTCACGCCGCCCGACAGCTCGGACAGAAAATAAAGCGCCGAGCCGCCGATTTCGTCGAGCGTGAT
Organism: Methylocystis sp.; assembly: GCA_036560425.1. Taxonomy (GTDB): domain Bacteria; phylum Pseudomonadota; class Alphaproteobacteria; order Rhizobiales; family Beijerinckiaceae; genus Methylocystis. The sequence continues at coordinate 4,247 of DATBRF010000135.1, forward strand.
CATTCGCCGCAGCGGGCAATGCTGCTTCTGGAAGGCGCCCATCGCCCGCGCGCCGGTGATGCCGGCGCCCGCCATGGTGCGGACCGGTCCGGGCGAGAGGGCGTTCACGCGAATGCCGCGGTCGCCGTAATCCGCCGCGAGATAGCGCACGCTGGAATCGAGCGCCGCCTTGGCGACGCCCATGACGTTGTAATTCGGCATGACATGCGTGCCGCCGCCGAAGCTCACCGTGACCATCGAGCCGCCGTTCTTCATCATGGCGGCGGCGCGGCGCGCGGCTTCCGTGAAGGAGAAGCAGGAGATCACCATGGTGCGGATGAAATTCTCTCTGCTCGTGTCGGCGTAGAGGCCCTTCAATTCGCTCTTGTCGGAATAGGCGATGGAATGGACGAGAAAGTCCATCTCGCCCCATTCCTGCTCCAGCCGCGCGAAAACTTCGTCGACCGTCGAAATATCCTCGACGTCGCAAGGCAGGACGAGATTGGAGCCCATCTCCTCGGCGAGCGGCTTCACGCGCTTTCCGAGCGCCTCGCCCTGATAGGTGAAGGCGAGCTGGGCGCCATGGCGCGCCAGCACGCGCGCAATGCCGTAGGCAATCGAATGATCGTTCGCGACGCCCATCACGAGCCCGCGCTTACCCTGCATCAAACCAGTCGCAACCGTCATTTCGTTCTTTCTCTATGCGAACGGACTCTATCCTGCGTCAGCGCTTGCGATAATCGCCGCTGAATTCGCAGGACGCGCCGTGAAAGGGCAGGCAATTTTCTTCCTCGACGCTGACGCCCTTCTTCTTGCGGCGGAGAATCAGCGTGCAGCTTTCCTTTTCCAAAACGGCCGTGGCGCGGAGAAGATCGCCCGCAACCGCGCCCGCCCCGTCGAATTCGCCCGTGCAGCCTCTTGTCGCGACGCTGGCTTCGACGCTGTAGCCGCCGTCACCGCTCTTTTTGATCTCGATTTCCTGCGAATAGGATTTCGAACCCGCGACATAGCGCCCTTCGAAAGCGCTCGCGTCCGCCGGGAATAGGGCTGCGGCAAGCGCCATGACGAGGGCGATCCCATGGCTGGGCGCAAGCTCATCCCTCCCCTTTACGGGGAGGGAGGCCCCGCCAAAGGGCGTCTCTTGAGACGCCCGTCTTTCAAACGGGCTATGGCGGGGTCGGGTGAGATAAAGCCCCAACGATTCTTGCCGCGGCTTGACCCCCACCCAACGACTTTCGGCCCCCGACATCCCCGTAAAGGGGAGGTATTTGGCGTCGACCAACCCAGATCGCCATTTGCCCCATTGCAGCGCGGCGGCGGCCCGGATCTTACGCATCCGGATGCTTGAAGATGAGCGTGGCGTTGGTGCCCCCGAAGCCGAAGGAATTCGACAGGACTGCGCCGAGCTTCACATTGTCGCGGCGCTGGCGCAGGATGGGCATGTCGGCGAATTCCGGATCGAGCTCCTCGATATTGGCGCTCTCGCAGATGAAGCCGTTCTGCATCATCAGCAGCGAATAGATCGCCTCCTGCACGCCGGTCGCGCCGAGCGAATGGCCCGTGAGGGATTTCGTCGCCGCGATCGGGGGGCATTTGTCCTCGCGGCCGAAGACCTCGCGCAGCGCCTCGATCTCCTTCGCATCGCCGACGGGCGTCGCGGTCGCGTGGGGGTTGATATAATCGATCGGACATTTCACGGTCGCGAGCGCCTGCCGCATGCAGCGCACCGCGCCTTCGCCCGAGGGGGCGACCATGTCGTAGCCGTCGGAGGTCGCGCCATAGCCGGCGACCTCGGCGTAGATCTTCGCGCCGCGCGCTTTCGCGTGCTCATATTCCTCGAGCACCAGCACGCCCGCGCCGCCCGCGATCACGAAGCCGTCGCGGTTCTTGTCATAGGCGCGCGAGGCCGTCGCCGGGCGGTCGTTGTAGGCGGAAGACATGGCGCCCATGGCGTCGAAGAGGACGGAGAGCTCCCACTCCAATTCCTCACAGCCGCCGGCGAAGATCATGTCCTGCTTGCCGTGCTGAATCATCTCATAGGCGTTGCCGATGCAATGGTTCGAGGTCGCGCAGGCCGAGGAGATGGAATAGTTCACGCCCTTGATCTTGAACCACACGGCAAGCGTGGCGGAAGCTGTCGACGACATGCACTTTGGCACCGCGAAGGGACCGACGCGCTTGGGGCCCTTGCTGCGCGTGATATCGGCGGCCTCCACAATGGTGCGCGTCGACGGGCCGCCGGAGCCCATGATGATGCCGGTGCGCTCATTGGAGACTTCCGACTCGGTAAGTCCCGCGTCGAGGATCGCCTGATCCATGGCCACGTGATTCCACGCAGTGCCCATGGCGTGAAAGCGCATGGCGCGCCGATCGACGACGGTCGTCGGATCGAGCGTCGGCATGCCATGGACCTGCGAGCGGAAGCCGAGCTCGGCATATTTCTCGGCGCGCACGATGCCGGACCGCGCCTCGCGCAGAGAGGCGACCACTTCCTGCGTCGTGTTGCCGATCGACGACACGATGCCCATGCCGGTGACGACGACTCGTCTCATTTCTCTCTCCTTGCGGCGGCGTTACACCGCTTCCTGCAGCGCCAGGGCGATTTTCCTTGCCCCTCGAGACCGCGGCGACGCCGCCTCCTCAGGGTGAGGAAAGCGAAGGGCGCCGTCGCTTCTTCATCCGACCGACGACCTCATCCTGAGGAACCCGCCGAGCGGGCCTCTCGAAGAATGACGCCGCTTCAGCTCACGCCGCCGGCGCAGCGGCGTTGGCGAGGCCGACTTTCAAGTCCTTGGCCTCATAGATGCGCTCGCCGTCCACCGCGACCCAGCCGTCGGCCATGCCGAGCACGAGCTTGCCGGTGCGCAGGCGTTTGAGATCGACCCCATAGGTAACGAGCTTCGCCGTGGGGCGCACCTGGCCGGAGAATTTCACTTCGCCGACGCCGAGCGCCATGCCGCGCCCAGGATTGCCGAGCCAGGCGAGATAGAAGCCGAGCATCTGCCACAGCGCGTCGAGGCCCAGGCACCCGGGCATGACCGGATTGCCCTTGAAATGGCAGTCGAAGAACCACAGGCTCGGCTTGATGTCGAACTCGGCGCGCATATAGCCCTTGCCGTGCTCGCCGCCCTCTTCGAAAATCTCCGTGATGCGGTCGAACATTAGCATCGGCGGCAGCGGCAATTGGGCATTGCCGGGACCGAACAGCTCTTCGCGCCCGCAGGCCAACAAATCCTCGTAACCGAAAAACGAGCGACGTTCGCTCATGATCTCACTGCCTCCGCTGCGGCCTGCACAGGCCCTGTTCCCCGCTCCATGCATACGCGGGCTCGTTCAAAACAAAGCCCGCGCGTCAGCTTATTCTTTTGCCCCTCCGCGCCAAAACGGGCGAAAGAGCTGCTTTCCGGAGCCTGCGTTCCGTAACATAGCCGGGCGCGCGCCGGAAGCGTCCTGCTTCAACGGCTGCCGGGAGCGGCGCGAAAGCGCGGCGGAAGTTGAGCGTTCCAGGGTTTTTTGGTATAGGTCAAAGAAATTGAAGCTCTCGTGAGCCGCCCGCCAATGGACGCATTCGTCGACAGACCGCTCCCGCCCGGCCTTCCGGAGCGCAGAAAACCTGTCCAGGACATGCTGGTGGGGGCCGGCCTGCGTCCGACCCGGCAGCGGCTCGCGCTCGGCGAGCTTTTATTTCAGGGCTGCGACCGCCATGTGACGGCCGAGCGCCTCTTCGAGGAGGCTGTCGCCGCCAATCTTTCGGTCTCGCTCGCGACCGTCTACAACACGCTGCATCAGTTCACCGACGCGGGCCTTTTGCGCGAAATCGCGGTCGACGGCGCGCGGGTCTATTTCGACACGAATGTGAGCGTCCATCACCACTTCCTCGTCGAGGAGGACGGCGAGCTCTACGATATTCCCGGCTCGAACATCTCGGTCGCCGATCTCCCGGCGCCCCCCAAAGGGCTGCGGATCGACCGCGTCGACGTGGTGGTGCGGCTGCGCCGGGAGGGGTGAGAGCGGCGCCCGCCTACTCCACCTTTTCCCCCGGATACACCCCCCATAAATTCTCCTGCTGGATGTAGCCGTCGAATTCCTTGCCGGCCAGGCGGCACCATTTGCCGTCGCAGCCGCGCAGGGTTCCGATCACGCCCGGCGCGAGCTTCGCCACCGGCGTCGCGTGGTCGGCCGCGAGCAGGAGCTGCGGCTCTTTTTTCCAGGGCGCGACGAGCGCCGTGCGGCGGCCTGAGAGCAGCGAATGCAGCACCCAGCCTTCCGTGCCCTCCGAATCGCGGATCTTGCGCCACGTCTCGAATTCGGCGGTGATCTCCACCGGCAGACCCGCGCGCTGATAGATCCAGAGCGTCGGATGCTCCTTGCTCGGCCCCTCGCGGAGATTGACGCGGTCCGATTTGAGGCTGACATATCGCGGAATAGGCAATTTGCTCACGGAGCCGAGCTGGGGCTCCTGAGCCCGAGCCGGCGTCGAAAACATGAGCGCGATCAGGCAGAAAGCCCCGCACAAGCCTGTCGAAACTTCACTTTTTCGCTGCCGCATGGTGGAAGTGATCGCTCGTCTTGTCTTTGGCCCGTCATCTGCTAGGAACGAAAAAGCAGGCGCGGGCGGCATCGTCGTTTTGTCGCCTGCCGTCGTTAAGACCGGGTGAACCGGCGCGCCGACGCTAGAGCGCATTCCGCAAAAGTTGACAGGCTTTTGCGACAAGAATGCGCTCCAGATATTTGATTTGGCGCGCTTTCCTGTCGCTCGCAGGATTCCATGCGAGCGCAAAGCGCGCTAAGGTCGCGGTCGCCGACCTTGTAGCAAGTTTTCGAGTTTTTGCCACGGTAGCAACTATCGAGCGAGCCGAAGGGACGAAGCGCAAAATGCCGAAAAAGAAGCCGCTCGTTGTCGTGACGCGACGCCTGCCCGAAGTCATCGAGACCCGCATGTGCGAGCTCTTCGACACGCGGCTCAACGAGACCGACAAGCCGCTGACCCACGAGGAGCTGGCCGAGGCCATGCGCGCCGCCGAGGTGCTGGTCCCGACCATCACCGATCGCATCGATTCGAGCCTCATCTCACAGGCGGGCGAGCAGATGAGGCTCATCGCCAATTTCGGCAATGGCGTCGACCACATCGACGTCGCCTCCGCGCTCGGCCGCTCGGTCACGGTCACGAACACGCCGGGCGTGCTCACCGAGGACACCGCCGACATGACCATGGCGCTCATTCTCGCGGTGGCGCGCCGGTTGGTCGAGGGCGCCCGAGTGATCCCCGAGGGCGCCTGGCCCGGCTGGTCGCCGACCTGGATGCTCGGCCATCGCATCACCGGCAAGCGGCTCGGCATTGTGGGAATGGGCCGCATCGGCCAGGCGCTCGCCCGCCGCGCCAAGGCCTTCGGCCTCTCGATCCATTATCACAACCGTCGCCGCGTTCCGGTCGAGATCGAAGAGCAGCTCGAGGCGACCTATTGGGAGTCGCTCGACCAGATGCTGGCGCGGGTCGACATCGTCTCGATCCACTGCCCGCATACGCCGGCGACCTATCACCTGCTCTCGGCGCGCCGCCTGAAGTATCTGCGCCCGCATGCGATACTGGTGAACACGGCGCGGGGCGAGATCGTGGATGAAAACGCGCTGGTGCGCATGCTGGAGGCCAATGAAATGGCCGGCGCCGGCCTCGATGTCTTCGAGCACGAGCCCGCCGTTTCGCCCAAGCTTTTGAAGCTCGCCCAGTCAGGCAAGGTGACGCTTCTCCCGCATATGGGCTCGGCGACGACCGAGGGCCGCATCGACATGGGCGAGAAGGTCATCATCAACATCAAGACCTTCATGGACGGGCACCGCCCGCCCGACCGCGTGCTGCCCAGCATGTTGTAATGGGAGCCACCACATCCTGAGCGGGTTTTTCATCGGAAAAAGCGGTTCCCACTTTTCCGTAATCCTGCGTTAGCTTGCTCGCGCGGCCTTTGCCGCGATTCGGGCCTTTTCGCATGCGATCGAGCGCCTCAAAGCGCATTCCGCAAAAGCGCTTCAGATTTTCGATTCGGCGCTGGTCGCCAGGGAGGACTCACATGAACAAGCATTTCTCGATCCTCGCCGTCGGGCTTTGCGTAGCCCTGATAGCCGCCCCGGCGGAGGCGAAGAAGCGCGCCAAGCCGGCGGAGGACGGCCAGGCGAAGGAACAGCAGCAAGGCGAGGACGCCAACAAAGACTCGGGCGGCATTCCGCGCTACGTGCCATTCCCGCATAATCGCAACTTCGTGCTCAAGGAAATCAACGGCAAGGCGCCGCCGGTGGAGATGTGGATCAACATCGACTCGAACGGCCGCGCCAACGGCTTTTCCGGCTGCAAGAACTGGTCGGGCGTGTTCGTCATCGGCCCAGACCGCCTCGGCCCGCGCGCCATGCCCGCCATTAATGAGCGGCAATGCGATGGGGCGTTGGCCGGCATTGAACGCGACTATTGGGGCGTGCTGCTCTCCGGACCCTATTGGGACGTGAAGGGCGACACGCTGACCCTCAAGGGCTTCAAGGGCGGCGTGCTGAAATTCGAGCGGTCGCTGTAAGAGCAGCGCCGCCTGTCATTCTCCGCACGCCGAAGGCTCGACCGGGAACCCAGTCGCAACAGCCTCTGGATTCCCGATCGCTCGTTTGCGCGAGCGTCGGGAATGGCGCCCCGGGAAGCGGCTACCGCGCCGGAACTGCGTAAACCGGGCACGGCGACTCGCGCAGCACGCGCTCGGTGGTCGAGCCGCGTAGCGCGTCGATAAGGCCGCGGCGTCCCTGCGTCGGCATGGCGATGAGATCGGCGCCGATGTCCCTGGCGTAAGACAGGATCGTCTCGACCACCGGCCCCTGTCGCAGCTCGATATGCGGCAGCAGCCCCTCGAAGATCGGCAGTCTCTCGCCGACATGCAGCAGCATCACATCGGCCGCCGGATTCATCGCATGAGCGAAGTCGGCGATGTGGCGAAAAGCGTCGAGCGGCGGCACATTGGGCTCGACCGGCATCAGCACCGTGTTCAGCGACACATTGCCCGTCTCGCGATCGACGAAGCCGGCCTGATCCTCTCGCAGCAGCAAGGCCGGGATACGGGTCTCCCGCACGGCTTCTTCCGCGATGGACTCTTCGAGCCAGCGCTCGAGCCCCGTGCGGTTGTGCGTCAAAAGCACCATCAGATCGCACAAATGCCGAATCACATAGGCGGCGACGCCATTCGCGGGGGAGCCCGCCTCGACCGTCGCCTTGACGAAATTCAAGCCGAGCTTCTGAGCGACATCCTCTCGCGAGGCCGAGGGCTCGATCATCCGCCACCGCGCGAGCGTTTCGCGCACATGAGGAAAACGATCCCAGCCATCGGGCTCTTCCTCTTCGAGATTCTCGATATGCAGGAGATGCAGCAAGCCCTGCGTTGCGACCGCAATGCGCAGCGCATGGGCGAAAGCGTCCTGGCTCGCGAAGGAGAGGTCCGTCGGATGAACGATGGATTTGGGCGGTTCGCCGATCATTTTGCGTCTCTCCCGGTCTCTTTTAAGAGAAACTATATCGCCGGGAGAGTCGCGCCTAGGTCTGGCGGTGTCGCAGCCTCTAGCGCGCTTTCCGCTCGCATGGGATCATGCGAGCGGCAAGAAATCACGCCAAATCAAGCATCTGGAGCGCATTCTTATCGCAAAAGCCTGTCAACTTTTGCGGAATGCGGTCTATTGCTCTCGCTGCGCCGCCAACGCCTTCGCAACCTCGTCGACGAGCTCGCTCTCGGGCGCGGAAATCTGCGCCGGGCGCGCCGCTTTCCATTCCTCGTTGGTGGCGATGGCGGCGGCCGCCCTGGCGCCGGCGATGAGATCCTTGATCTGGACCTCGCCTCTGGCCTTCTCGTCCGACCCCTGGATCACGACCAGCGGGCTGTTGCGCCGATCGGCATATTTCATCTGCGCCTTCATGCCGGCGGCGCCGAGGTAAAGCTCGGCGGCGATTCCCGCCTGGCGCAGCTGCGCGACCATTCTTTGATAGTCGGCCAGCCGTTCGCGGTCGAGCACCAGCACCACGACGGGGCCGACATGCGGCCGCGCGGTGACGATCGGACTGCCGACGAGCTTCAGCGCCGCGAAAAGGCGCGAGACGCCGATGGAAAAGCCTGTCGCGGGCGTATTCTCGGGCCGGAAGCGGCCTACGAGCCCGTCATAGCGCCCGCCGCCGCCCACCGAGCCGAAACGCACGGCATTTCCCTTCTCGTCGCGGGTCTCGAAAGTAAGGTCCGCTTCGAAGACCGGGCCGGTGTAATATTCGAGGCCACGCACGACCGAGGGGTCGATGCGGATGCGGTCCGGGCCATATCCAGCGTCGCGCGCGAGGTCTTCGATCTCGAGCAGCTCCTCTGCGCCCTGCGCGCCGATCTCGCTCTTGCCGAGGAGACCGAAGAGATCGAACTGCGGCTTGCCGCCGTCCCTATATTGGCCGCCCAGGCTGAAGGAGAGGATGGTGTCGATCGCGGGCTGTGGCAGGCCGGCGCCTTTCGTGAAGTCGCCGCTTTCGTCCTTACGGCCATCGCCCAGCAATTGCCGGACGCCATCGGGGCCGAGGCGGTCGAGCTTGTCGATGGCGCGCAGCACGACGAGACGGCGCGCGGCGTTTTCTCCGCCCCCAATGCCGATGGCCTCCATCACGCCGTCGAGCACCTTGCGGCTGTTGATCTTGATGACATAGTCGCCGCGCGCGATGCCGAGCTTTTCCAGCGCGTCGGCGGCCATCATGCAGATTTCGGCGTCGGCGGCGGGCGAGGCCGAGCCCACCGTATCGGCGTCGAACTGCATGAACTGGCGGAAGCGCCCCGGCCCCGGCTTCTCGTTGCGATAGACATGGCCGCAGCGATAGGAGCGATACGGCTTCGGCAGCCGGTCGAAATTCTGCGCGACGAAACGGGCGAGCGGCGCGGTAAGATCATAGCGCAGCGACAGCCACTGCTCGTCGTCGTCCTGCAGCGAGAAGACGCCTTCGTTCGGGCGGTCCTGGTCCGGCAAGAATTTGCCGAGCGCGTCCGTATATTCGAAAGCCGGCGTTTCGAGCGCCTCGAAGCCGTAAAGCTCATAGACTGAACGGATGACGTCGAGCATGCGCCCCGTGGCCGCAAGCTCGCCCGCCTCACGATCCGCGAAACCGCGCGGGCTGCGGGCTTCGACCTTCGATTTTTTTTCGTCCGACATATCGCCTTTCGCCGGCAGGGGCGCTCAATCATTCTCCCCATGAGGGGGAGGATCGCATCGCGACGCGATGCGGGATCATGGTGAAAGCCGCAGGCGCGGGATGGGACAAGGTCATCCCCTCCCGATCGCCAAAGGCGGCCGCCCCCATCCAGCAAGCCGGGTAAACCCGACTTGCTTATGCCGCAGCACAAGTCGGACGGCCGACTCATGGGGGACGTTAGATTTTCCCGCTTTCCTAGCATTTTCCCAAGCGGAGGGAAGCCGCGGCTACTGGAAAAACCAGTAGCTACGACGGGCCGACAAGGCGTCGGGGGAAAAGGATCGGTCCTTGATTGCGTCCGAGGCCCCGAAACCAGGCCAAAACGCGACCCCCTACCAAATTGGAAGGAGTGGTCCGCCTTTACGCGATCATCACCCGCGCCGCGCTCTTCTCGTCGCCGAGCAGCTCCAGCGCCTTCGCCACCATCGCCTTCGAGTCGAGCATAGCGCGCGCGATCATCATCTCGTGCTTGTCGTGGTCGATGTAGGCGTCGGGCAAAGTCAGGCTGCGGAACTTGAAAACGCCCCGCGTTCCGTCGAGCAGTCCGTCGTCGGAGAGCGCCTGGAAGACCTGCGCGCCGAAGCCGCCGATCGAGCCTTCCTCCACCGTGATCAGCGCTTCGTGATTGGCCGCGAGACGGCGGATCAGGTCGCGGTCGACGGGCTTGGCGAAGCGCGCGTCGGCGACGGTGGTCGAGACGCCGTAATTTTCGAGCTCCTCGGCGGCCTTCAGCGCATCCGCAAGACGGGTGCCGAGCGTCAGCAGCGCGACCTTCGAGCCCTCGCGGACGATCCGTCCCCTGCCGATCTCGAGAACGTCGCCGCGTTCCGGCAATTCGACGCCCACGCCCTCGCCGCGCGGATAGCGGAAAGCGATCGGGCCTTCGTCATAGGCGACGGCGGTCGACACCATATGCATCAGCTCGGTTTCGTCGGCGGCGGCCATCACGACCATGCCGGGCAGACAGCCCAGATAGGCGATGTCGAAGGCGCCGGCGTGGGTCGGCCCGTCGGCGCCGACAAGCCCCGCGCGGTCGATGGCGAATCGCACCGGAAGATGCTGGATGGCGACGTCGTGCACGACCTGATCGTAGCCGCGCTGAAGGAAGGTCGAATAAAGCGCGCAGAAAGGCTTGTAGCCCTCGCAGGCGAGGCCCGCCGCAAAGGTCACCGCATGCTGCTCGGCGATCGCGACGTCGAACGTCCGGGTCGGGAAGTGCTTGGAGAAAATGTCGAGCCCGGTGCCCGACGGCATGGCCGCGGTGACGGCGACGATCTTGTCGTCGTGCTCAGCCTCGGCGATCAGCGCCTTGGCGAAAACGCCCGTATACGACGGGGCGTTGGCCTTGGGCTTATATTGCTTGCCGGTCTCGACGTCGAACTTCACGACCCCGTGATATTTATCGTCCGCCGCTTCCGCCGGGGCGTAGCCCTTGCCCTTTTGCGTGACGACATGGACCAGCACCGGGCCGTCGTCCTTGTCGCGGACATTCGTCAGCACGGGGAGGAGGTGGTCGAGATTATGCCCGTCGATCGGCCCGACATAATAGAAGCCGAGCTCCTCGAACATGGTGCCGCCGGTGATGAAGCTCCGCGAGAACTCCTCGGCCTTGCGCGCCTTGTCATAGATGAAGCGCGGCAGATGCGAGGCGAGCTGCTTGGCGGCGTCGCGGATCGAGCGATAGGCGCCTCCCGAAACGAGGCGGGCGAGATAGGCCGACATGGCGCCGGTCGGCGGCGCGATGGACATGTCGTTGTCGTTGAGGATGACGATGAGGCGCGAGTCGAGCGCGCCGGCGTTGTTCAGGGCCTCATAGGCCATGCCGGCCGACATGGAGCTGTCGCCGATCACCGCCACCACATGGTTGTCGCCGTGCGAAAGGTCGCGCGCGACGGCCATGCCGAGGCCGGCGGAAATGGACGTCGAGGAATGGCCGGCGCCAAAAGCGTCATATTCGCTCTCGGCGCGCTTGGTGAAGCCCGAGAGGCCCCCGCCCATTCGCAGCGTGCGAATGCGGTCGCGGCGCCCGGTCAAAATCTTGTGCGGGTACGTCTGATGGCCGACGTCCCAGATGATGCGGTCGCGCGGCGTGTCGAAAACGTAATGCAGCGCGACCGTCAGCTCGACGACCCCGAGCCCGGCTCCCAGATGTCCTCCCGTGACCGAGACGGCGTCGATCGTCTCCCGGCGCAATTCATCGGCGACCTGCCGGAGCTGATTGGGCTGCAGCTTGCGCAATTCTTCCGGGGTCGGAATCTGATCGAGAAGGGGGGTCTTCGATGTCGTCAAAGCTTTCACTCGTCTCAGCTGTCCGGAATTACACAAATTCTAGGCATATCCGCTAAGCCATGGCGCGGCAAATGGACAACCGCCAGCAGAGTAGGATTCTCTTTACAGTGTTGCTCAGGCGCAACGCGCCGAATTTGCGCCGCAGCCGCGCTAAATGATTGAAAATCAGTAGCGGTAAGCCTGATCGAGCACGAACTCGGGATATCCGGCCTCGGCCGGCGGCTGAGCGCGGGGGGCCGCAGGGGCGCGGGGAAGGCGATCGTCATCGGCGCGTGAGGCCCTGGGGGCGCTTCCAGCCATGCCGGTCTTGCCGACGATCTCGATCGTCGCCCCCTGTTGCTCGACCCATTCGAAGAGCTGCCGGGCGTTCGACACCGAGAGCCGAACGCAACCGTGCGAGCGGGGACTGCCGAGGCCGCGCTCGAAACTGCCATGGATGGCGAGGCCGCGCGGGGAGAAAAAGATGGCGTAGGGCATGGGCGCCTGATCATATTCGTCGGAATAATGATCCGCCTCCATGCGCATGACGGAATAGCGGCCGGTCGGCGTGTCGTAGCCCCGGCGGCCGCTGGAGATTTTCCACACGACCGTCTCGCCGCCGCCGCGCACCGCCGTGAGGCGCTGGGCCGAGAGGTCGATCGAAATCCGCACGGTCGCCGAGGCGGGGGAGGCCAGAGCCAAGCCAGCCATAACCGCCGACAAAAGGAGATTACGAACATTTTTCATCCTTAGAGCTAAACATGGACGCCCCCCCGCGTCAAAGAAGCACGCTGGGAAGGGCCCGAGACTCTGGCGCCGACCTTGAAGGATTCGCCAGCGTAGGGCCGAGACGCTGGCGGGGCGTCCCTCATCGAGGCGCCCCGCCGCTTCAAAATGGAACATCGTTGGGGATTGTCGACAATGCTTGCGTCGTTCCTTGATATGAAAGAGCTCGCTCTGGCGAAGGCGGAATTCGGAGGCGCGCCGAGCCGCCGCCAGCCGCGCCCGGTGGACAGCGGGGATTTCCCCGCCTCGAACGCCCCGTTCCAGGCGCTGGAGCTGTCTCTGGAGCAAATCGACGGCTGCAGGGCCGAATGGCGCGACCTCGCGACGCGCGCGCTCGAGCCCAACGCATTCTATGAGCCCGCTTTCGCCATCTCGGCCGCGCGTCATTTCCCGGCGACCGAGCGCCCGCGCTTCATCGTCGTGCGCGATGGCGCGGACAGGCTGATGGGTCTTTTCCCGATCGTCTCGCCGAGCCCGTTGTTTGGCGACGGGCTGATCCGCCTCTGGCTGCACAAGCAGGCCGCGCTCGCGACGCCGCTGGTCGACCGCGACCAGGCGCTGGAAGCCATCGAAGCCTTCCTCGATTGGGTCGACGTCCGCGGCAAATGCGCAGGCGCCGTCTTCTCACGCATCCCGACGAATGGCCGCTTTCACGCGGCGCTGAAAAAGGCAGCCGCATCGAGCCGGCGCACGGAGACGCTCTATGCTTATGAGCGCGCCGCGCTTCTGCCCGGCGCGGACGCCGGAGTCGAGGAGCTCTACGCCCGAGCCGGCTCCAAAAAGAAGCTGGCTGAAATCCGCCGTCAGGCCCGGCGCCTGAGCGAGACGGGCTGTCTGACTTTCGAGACCCATGAGAGCGAGAACGAAATCCAAAGCGCGACAGAGGAATTCCTCGCGCTGGAAGCCTCGGGCTGGAAAGCCGGCCGCGGCGCCTTCCTCTCGGAGGCGGCGCTCGCGACCTTCTTGCGCAGCGCGACCCGGCTGCTTGCGCCCGACAAGGGGTGCGCGATCGAGGCGCTGCGCCTCGACGGACGCCCCATCGCCATGGGCATCGTCCTGAAAAGCCAGCGCCATGGCTATTTCTGGAAGATCGCTTTCGATGAGTCCCTGCGCTCGAAGGCTCCGGGCGTCCAGCTTGTTTACCACCACACCAAAGCCCAGCTCGATCGCGCCGATCTCGATATCGTCGATAGCTGCGCGATCGCCAACCACCCGATGATCGACCGGCTCTGGCCCGACCGGATCGCCATTTGCGACCTCGCAGTGTCGCTGCGCCCCGCGCGCCACTACGATTTTGCCTGGAGCTGCTGGCGCGCCAAGGCCCGCCGGGAGATCCGGGAGTTCGTCAAGCGCGCCGCAAACCGCCTTCTGCGCCGCAAAGTAAGCTGAAAGAGATGGACCGCGAGCCTTCAGGCTCGCAGCGAGCAAAGCGAACTTGACGGCTCGCGGTCCCCGAAGGCGAGGCGGCGCCCTCGCCTTTTCGATCGGGATCGGTATAGTGCCGGGCGATCTCGCCAACGCCGGATTCGAACCCGTGACGCTCCGCCGAACCCGCTCCTTCATTCTCCTGGCCGCTATCGCCGCGGCGAGCCTCTCCGCATGCGGCCGCCGCGGGCCGCTCGAGCTGCCGCCCGAGGTTCAGGCGCGGGGCGAAGCGCTGAAGGCGGAACAGGCCGCCGCGCTCGCGAAAAACGCGCCCAAGCCCGCGCCCGGACAGCCGACGCCGGAACCGCCGCCGCCGCCGATCCCCGGCACGATCGGCAACCGGCCGCCGGCACAATATCCCTTCCCTCTCGACCCGCTGCTCTGAAGCGATGCACCATTTCGACTACCGCAACGGCTCGCTCTTCGCCGAAGACGTCGCCGTGTCCGAGCTCGCAAATGCGGTCGGGACGCCCTTCTACTGCTATTCGGCGGCGACGATTCGACGCCATTTCAGGGTCTTCTCGCAGGCCTTCACGGGGCTGGACGCCCTCGTCTGCTACGCCATGAAGGCCAATTCCAATCAGGCCGTGCTGCGTCTTCTCGCCAAGGAAGGCGCGGGAATGGACGTCGTTTCGGGCGGCGAACTCGCGCGCGCCCTGGCCGCGGGCGTTCCAGGCGACAAGATCACCTTTTCCGGCGTCGGCAAGAGCGACGAAGAGATCGGCGCAGCGCTGGAAGCCGGGATCTTCTGCTTTAATGTCGAGTCCGAGCCTGAGCTTGAGGCCATCTCCCGCATCGCCTCGGCCAGGGGCTGCGCCGCGCCCGTGTCTCTACGCGTCAATCCAGACGTAGATGCGCGTACACACAAGAAGATCTCCACGGGGAAGTCCGAGAACAAGTTCGGCGTGCCGCTGTCGCACGCGCGGGAAGTTTACGCTCGCGCGGCGAAACTGCCGGGGATAAAGGTCGCCGGCGCCGATATGCACATCGGCTCGCAGCTCACCGATCTCGAACCTTTCGACGAGGCCTTCTCGCTGCTCGCGGAGCTGGTGCGCGACCTGCGCGCCGACGGCCACGCGATTTCCCATGTCGATCTGGGCGGCGGGCTGGGCATCCCCTATCACGCGGGCGACGATCCGCAATCCTATCACCCGGAGCGCTACGCGGGGATCGTGCGGCGGCATTTCGGAGGGCTCGGCTGCAAGCTCGTCTTCGAGCCGGGGCGCCTGATCGTCGGCAACGCGGGCGTGATGATCACGCGGGTGATCTACGTGAAGCAGGGCGAGGCCAAGACTTTCGTCATCGTCGACGCCGGCATGAACGATCTCGTGCGCCCGACGCTCTATGACGCCCATCACGATCTTTTGCCGGTGCGCGCGCCTGTCGATCGCGCGGAAATCATCGCCGACGTCGTCGGCCCGGTCTGCGAGACCGGCGACTATCTGGCGCTCGACCGCAAAATGCCGGAGGCGAGGCCCGGCGAGCTGATCGCAATCCTGACCGCCGGCGCCTATGGCGCGGTGCAGGCCGGGACCTACAATACAAGGCCCTTGATCCCGGAAGTGCTGGTCGACGGCGCGCGCTACGCCGTGATCCGGCCGCGCCCGAGCGTCGAAGAGCTTATTGCGCTCGATCGCGTGCCGGAGTGGATATAGCTCAAACCCTCAACGGCCCGTTCTTCTCGCGATATTCCCGATACCACTCGACGCGCGCCGTCACCTCCTCCACCGAGGTCTGCGGGCGATAGCCCGTGAGCCGCTCCAGAAGATCGGCGGAGGCGAAGGGGCGCGGCGCGTCTCCCTTCTGCATGTCGAGAGAATTGCGGATCGCCTTTTTGCCCGCCGCCTTTTCCAGCGTGTCAATGAAGTCGAGCAACGGCGCCGCCGCGCCGCGGCCGATATTTACGATGCGATAGGGGAGCCGCCGCGCGAGAGGAAAGCCGATGAAGCCGGAAGCGCCGGTTATAAATATGTGCGTGGGTCGCCCTGGCTATGATCGATAGATTGTCGCGGCCCTCTTGGTAAAATCCGCGCCGGGCTGTCAACGCGGCGCACTTGCTGTAGACTTCCGATGCGGAGCGAGGAGATGAGCGACAAAGCCGGAGCCCCGACCGTGCAGCCGCTCTTTCTGCGGATCGTGCATTGGATCAACGCCTTCGCCGTCGTCGCGATGACGCTCTCGGGCTGGCGGATCTATAACGCCTCGCCACTCTACGGCTTCGAGTTCCCTGCTGACCTCACGCTCGGCGGCTGGCTAGCCGGCGCCCTCGCCTGGCATTTCGCAGCCATGTGGCTGCTCGCGGTCAATCTTCTCGCCTATCTGCTTTACGGTTTCGCGACCGGCCACTTCCAGCGCCGCTTTCTGCCGCTCTGGCCGGGCGACGTCCTCGCTGATCTGCGCGACGTTTTCGTGGGCCGCGCGCGCCATAACCCCGGCCGCTACAATGCCGCGCAACGCGCAGCCTACGCCTTCGTGATTGTCGCTGTCATGGTCGCAATTCTTTCCGGCCTCGCCATATGGAAGCCCGTGCAGCTTCAGGAGCTGACCGCGCTCATGGGCGGATTCGAAGCCGCGCGGCGCGTGCATTTCTTTGCGATGACGGCGCTCGTTCTCTTCCTTATCGCGCATGTCGCGCTGGCGCTCGCCAACAAGAATGCGCTCGTAGCCATGGTCACGGGAAAGTCGGAGCGGACGCGGTGAAAAAACGTAAGGTTTCCTTGGCCGACTTCCGCCCGCAGCTCGAACGCGTCGAGCGCCGGCTCTTCCTGAAGCAAAGCCTTTCGCTCGGCGCGCTGACCATGCTCTCTGGCTGCACGCTGACAGACGAAGACGCACTCGATCGCCTCCTCTTCGCCATGTCGCGCTTCAACGACCGTGTCCAGGCGGCGCTGTTCGATCCAAACAAGCTCGCGCCGGCTTATACCGAGGCCGAGGTCACGACGCCCTTTCCCTTCAACGCTTATTACGACGAGGCTTTGGCGCCGGTCCTCGACGCCGAGGCCTATCGCTTGCAGCTCTCCGGGCTAATCGAGAGCAAGCGTCCCTGGTCCCTGCGGGAGCTGCGCGCCTTGCCGCAAATCTCGCAGATTACGCGCCACGTCTGCGTCGAAGGCTGGAGCGCCATCGGCAAGTGGGGCGGCGCGCCTTTCAGGACATTTCTCGAGCGCATCGGCGCCGACGCGAGCGCGCGCTATGTCGGCTTTCGCTGCGCAGACAATTATTGGACCAGCATCGACATGCCGAGCGCGCTGCATCCGCAGACGCTGCTGGCGCTGGATTTTCCTGGCCGCCCGGGCGAGACGAAATATGGCTTCCCGGTGAAAATTCGCATTCCGACCAAGCTGGGCTTCAAGAATCCCAAATTCGTCACGGAGATCTTCGTCACGAACGACAACCCCGGCGGCTATTGGGAGGACAAGGGCTACAACTGGTTCAGCGGCTCGTAAGCTTGTTCATCTTTGCGGCGAGGCGCCGCAATCGTGGCCGTAGCGCCTTGAAAACTTCCCCGCGTCGCCTAGCGCGAGGCCAAACATCTCCACGCTGGCAGGGTCTTATTGTCTCGGGCGGCCGGCGATTCGCTGGAGAGAGAGGGCTTTCAACGAGAGGGGTTTCATGATCCAGAATCGAAGCCAAGTGAATGGCATTCTCGCCGCCGTGCTGTCGGCCAGCATCGTTCCCATGCATGGCGCGCTTGCCAAGCCGAAATCGCCCACTGC
The DNA here is from genome assembly GCA_036560425.1 of Methylocystis sp. GTDB lineage: Bacteria > Pseudomonadota > Alphaproteobacteria > Rhizobiales > Beijerinckiaceae > Methylocystis. Next base: position 21,656 of record DATBRF010000135.1, read on the forward strand.
GCACAAGGCCGCCGTCAAGAAGATGAACGCTCCGGCGGCGCAAAAGACCGATAAGCGGGGAGGGCCCAAGGAGACGGATGGGGCGAACGCCCCCGCTGCCGTGGCTCAGTAATCGACAGCGACGAGATAGAGGCCGTGCGGCGGGGCGACCTGTCCGCAGCGCGCGCGGTCTCTTGCCGCGAGGGCGTCCGAAAGATCGTCGGCGGTCCACTTGCCGGTCCCGACGTGCTCCAGAGACCCAGCCATGGAGCGCACCTGATTATGCAGGAAGGACCGGGCGCAAGTGACGATCTCGATACGGTCGCCCTCGCGGCGCACCTCCAGCCTTTCGAGCGTGCGGACCGGCGAATTGGCTTGGCATTCCGAGGCGCGGAAGGTGGTGAAATCATAGCGGCCGACGAGCCGCCGCGCCGCTTCGTGCATCGCATCGGCGTCGAGCGGGCGCTTGACGTGCCAGGCGCGGCCGAGCGTCAGCGTCAAGGGCGCTCGGCGATTGTCGATGACATAGCGATAATGGCGGCGGATGGCCGAGAAGCGCGCTTCGAATTCGTCGCCGACCGCGCGCGCGCCGATGACGGCGATGGGATCGGGCTTCAGATGCGCATTGAGCGCGTCGCGCAAGCGGTCGACGCGCCAGTCCCGCAGAAGATCGACATGCGCGACCTGCCCCAGCGCATGGACTCCGGCGTCCGTGCGACCTGCGCCGTGGATGACCGCCCTTTCGCCATTGATGGCGAGAACGGCCTCCTCGAGCCGCTGCTGGATCGACATTCCATTCGCCTGCCGCTGCCAGCCGACGAAAGGGCCTCCGTCATATTCGACGGTGAGCGCGTAGCGGGGCATGTCAGGGTCCCGCCAGACGAAGGGGAAAAGGCGGAACGCAGGGGGTGACCCAATCCCTCCCCTTTACGGGGAGGGTGGCCCCGCGCAAGCGGGGTCGGGTGGGGTAAGGCTCCAACCATTGTCGTAGCGGCGTGAACCCCCGGCGGCCTCGCAGCCAAGCGTACGCAGGCTGCGTAAACTTGCCTGCGCCCGCCGACCGCCCCGTAAAGGGGAGGCATTTGGCGCCGATCAAGCCAGATTCACAGCCACGCGATCGTTCAGACGCCGCCATCATTCCAGCACGGCGCCCTTTGCGAGCTTCCGGCCGCGCAAGAACTCCTCGATCGCCATCTCGCCCTTGCCGGCGCGCTGCACGCGAACGAGCCGCAGCGCGCCCTCCCCGCAGGCGACGAGGCCCGCTTCGTCGAGAACCGTTCCAGGAGCGCCCTTGCCCTCTTCGGCTTTCGCGCAGAGCACTTTCACCCGCTCGACGCCATAGCCGAGATCGCCCTCGAAAAAGGCCCCCGGGAAGGGGGCGAGGCCGCGCACATGATCATGCAGCTCCCGCGCTGGCCGGCGCCAGTCGATGCGCGCCTCCGCCTTGTCGATCTTGGCGGCGTAACAGGCGCCCTCTTCCGCCTGCGGCGTGAAATGCAGCTCGCCTTTGGCGAGGAGGTCGAGCGCATTCGCCATCAGGGGCGCGCCCAGCTCCGCAAGCTTGTCGTGCAGCTCCCCCGCGGTCATGTCGGGTCCGATGGGGGTCCTGGCGGTCAGGGCGACAGGGCCGGTGTCGAGACCGGCGTCCATCTTCATCACCTCGACGCCGCTCTCGGCGTCGCCGGCCATGATGGCGCGCTGGATCGGCGCCGCCCCGCGCCAGCGCGGCAAGAGCGAGCCATGGAGATTGAGGCAGCCATATTTGGGCGCGTCGAGAATGGCTTGCGGCAGGAGCAGCCCATAGGCCGCGACGACCGCCACCTCGGCGTCGAGCGCCTTGAAGGCGGCCTGCTCCTCCGCCCCACGCAGGCTTTTCGGCGTGCGAACGAGAAGGCCCTTGCTCTCCGCAAATTGATGGACGCTGGATTTCTTTTCCGACATCCCCCGCCCGGCCGGGCGCGGCGGCTGGGAATAGACGGCCGCGACCTCGTGGCCGCGGGCGCACAGTTCTCTCAGCAGCGCCGTCGCGAAATCCGGCGTGCCCATGAAAATGATGCGCAAACGTCAGGCCTCGGCTTCTTCCGACTGGGGGGCCTGGGCGCGGCGCTGCGCCACGATTTCGTCCATCCGCGCCGCCTTGGTGAATTTCTTCACGACCCGCTCGCGCTTCAAGCGCGAAAGATTGTCGATGAAGAGACCGCCTTCCAGATGCTCGAGCTCATGCTGGACGACCGTCGCGAGCAGCCCTTCGGCGTCGAATTCCTGCGTCTCGCCGGCGCGGTCGACATGTCGCACGCGCACGCGCGCCGGGCGCTTCACGTCGTCGAAGTAATCCGGCACCGAGAGGCAGCCCTCATTGTAGGAAGAAAGCTCCTCCGAGGCCCAGATAATCTCGGGATTGATGAGGAAGAGCGGGTTGCGCTCCTCCTCCGTCTTGCCGACGTCGACGACGACGATGCGCTTGGCGACGGCGACCTGAATGGCGGCAAGCCCGATCCCGGGCGCCTCGTACATGGTCTCCAGCATGTCGTCGAGAAGCTGCATAATTTCGGCGTCGACGCGCTCGACCGGCTGCGAGACCTTTCGCAGCCGCGGGTCGGGAAGGGTGATGATCGGCAGAAGAGCCATCGCTGTTTCTTTAAGGTTGTCGCGCTCTCGCGCGCCATAAGCGTTTGGGTCAAGAGATAGGCGCACGTGGCCTTTCCGTCAAATAGATGCGGCTTTGCCATGGCGCGCCGCGCGGCTAACATGCGCGCGCCCCGGCGGCGCGGTTCGCGCGGCGGGCCAAAGGGGGAGGATTGGTGATGGCGTTACTCGTACTGCTGGCCCTCGCCGCGGCGATCGGCTTCTGGCTCGTCGGCGTTTACAATGGGCTCGTGAACCTGCGGCAGCGCTGCAGGCAGGCGTTCTCGGACATCAATGTCCAGCTCAAGCAGCGCCACGACCTCGTCCCTAATCTGGTCGAGACGGTGAAGGGCTATGCGACGCACGAAAAGACGACGCTCGATGACGTGATCAAGGCGCGGAACGCGGCTGTCTCGGCCACCGGCCCCACCGCGCAGGGCGCCGCCGAAGGGGCGCTGACCGGCGCGCTCTCCCGTCTCATCGCGCTCTCCGAGGCCTATCCCGAGCTCAAGGCCAACCAAAATTTCCAGCAGCTCCAAAGCGAGCTCGCGGACATCGAGAACAAGATCTCCGCGGCGCGGCGTTTCCTCAACAATGCCGTCGCCGAATACAACGCGACGCGCGAAGGCTTCCCGGGCTTCCTGATCGCCCAGCGCTACGGCTTCGAGCCGACGGCTTATTTCGAGCTCGGCGAGGACGAACAAAAAGCCGTGGAGGCGGCGCCCAAAGTGCAGTTTTAGTTGTAGGTTTGGCCGCCGGTTGTGGCGGCGCAAATACCTCCCTTTACGGGGAGGCCGGCGGTCGTCGACCGCCGGGTGGGGTTCGCGCAGCTACAAAAGAGGCCCGGGCTTGACCCCGCCGGACCCCGCTTCGACCCTCCCCGCGAAGGGGAGGGATTTGCTCACGCCCGGCATTGTCGAGGACGGCGCCTGCATGTTCAAAGCTTACGGCCTCTACTCCCACATCCGGGCCAACAGGATGCGCTCGGCTTTCCTGCTCGCCGGCTTCGTCGTCCTGCTCCTTGCGCTGATGTTCTCCTTCGCGCTCATTTACGAGGCTATAGGCGGAGGCGCCGCGCCCTTCGAGCTTATCCTCGCCCGCGCGATGAAGGACTTGGGGCGAGGCTGGCCGATCGGCGTCGCGGCGGCGGGGGCATGGTTCGCGATCGCCTATTTCTTTCACCAGAAGATGATCGATTTCGCGACGGGCGCGCGCAGCGTCGCGCGCGCCGACTCGCCGCGACTCTACAACCTTCTCGAAAACCTCTGCATTTCGCGCGGCGTCCCGATCCCGGCGCTGCAGATCATGGAGAGCGACGCGCTCAACGCCTATGCCTCAGGATTGAAGGAGGGCCAATATAAGATCGCCGTGACGCGCGGCCTGCTGATGGAGCTGACCGACCCCGAGATCGAGGCCGTGCTCGCTCACGAGCTGACTCACATTCGCAACCGCGACGTCCAAATGATGGTGATCGCGGTCATTTTCGCCGGGATTTTCGCTTTCGCCGCCGATCTGACCTTCCGCAACTGGAACTTCCCTTTTGGCTTCGCGCCCAGCCGCCCTTCCGACCGCGAGGACAACCGGCGCGAGGGCGGCGCCATCCTTGCGATCGTCTTGGCGCTGCTCATTATCGCGTTGAGCTGGGGGGCCTCTGCGCTGATCCGCTTCGCGCTGTCACGCTCTCGTGAATTCCTCGCCGACGCCGGCTCGGTCGAGTTGACCAAAAATCCAGACGCGATGATCTCGGCGCTGCGCAAGATCCAGGCGCATGCGGTCATGCCCGACATGCCCTCGCGCATGCACGCCTTCTTCATCGAAAGCCCCACGCGTTTTGAGGAATCGAGCTGGTTCGCGACCCATCCCAGCGTGGACGAACGTATCGCGGCGCTGATCGAATACGCGGGCGGGCAGGATGTGGCCGAGGCGGAAACGCTCGAGGCGCCGAAGGGCGACGCCTCTTTCCTGCCCCAGGACGGCCGCCATCCGCTCGACCCGCCGAAGCCGGGGCCGTGGGGGTGAAACATCGTTCGTTTTATTCGAATGAATCATCAAAAATAATGCGTTGGATTGAACGCTCGAATTCCCCGATCAAGGACAAGCTTTCGGGGATCGAACGCGCAACCACGGCGTATGCGCCGATCCAGCCGGAAAGCCCAGGAGCATAAAATTGAAGCTCGACGCCCCTTGCCCAGGAAATATGCCGCTGACCCGTCGCGCCGCGCTCGGGGCGCTCGGGGCGATCCCGCTTCTTTCGGTCGTTTCCGTGCGCGCGCAAGACAACTCGGCCTTTCCGCTACGCGGCGAGGCTGGCGAGCCGATGCAGAACTTCCGCATCCCCTCGGAGCTCGACCCGGCTACTCTTCCTGGCGTTTTATGGACGGGCCGGCGCGACGGAGACGTCATTCTCTATGAATTCTTCGACTATAATTGCGCCTATTGCCGCAAAGCGGCCCGCGAGCTTGCCGGCGTCGCGGCCCGTGACCCAAATTTGAGGGTGGGGCTGATCAACAGCGCTATTCTCTCCATCGGATCGGTGCAGGCCGCCAAGGTTCAGCAATCCGTTCTGCGGCTCTACGGCCCGGCGAAGGCCCATGATTTTCACTTGAAGATGTTTGCGGCGCGCGGGGGCGCCAGTGGAACGGCGGCGCTCGACATCGTCCGCGCCATGGGGCTCGACGCCCGCAAGGTCGAGGAATCGGCCGACAGCGAAACGGTCGGCCAAGTGGTTTCCCGGCAAACGCGCCTCGCAGAGGCGCTGGGCCTCTCGATGACGCCCTCTTTCGTCGTCGCGGGAACGGCGATCCTTGGCTGGCCCGGCGCAAAATCCTTGCGCGACATCATCGCCAATGCCCGCAAATGCGATCAGCCGGTTTGCGAGAAGAAGGGCTGAAGCGCATTCCGCAAAGGCTGACCGACTTTTGCGACGAGAAGGCTCTCCGGATTTTGGCGCGATTCTATCGTTCGCGTAATTCCATGCGAGCGGAAAGCGCGCGAGGTTCGGCCCGGCCCTTCGAGAGCGAACGTTTCAAAAAAGCGGTCGCCTTTGCGCGCGACTCGCGCGCTTCCGGGATGAAGCCCATCCACTGCCAGGCATGGGGAACGTCGGGCCATAGCTCGAACTCTACGTCGACCCCCGCCGCCTGCGCTCGCGCCACGAGACGGGCGGAGTCGTCGCGCAGGGCCTCGTCGATCCCCGCATGCACAACGAGGGGCGGCAGGCCCGTCAGATCGGCGTAGACGGGCGACGCCAGCGGGTTCTTGGCGCTCGCCCGGCCGAGGGAGGCCCTCGCGCCGGAGAGAATCGCCCGGCGGTTGAAGAGCGCGTCCTTCTCGTCGTTTTCGCGCACCGAGGGGCTGGCGACGGCGAGATCCGTCCAGGGAGAGAAAAGCGCTGCGGCCTCGGGGAGCGGCAGGCCTTCGTCCCGCGCGCGGACCATCAGTGAAACGGCAAGCCCGCCGCCGGCCGAGTCGCCGGCGAGAACGATCGGCCCCGGGCGCGCCGCGAGCAGCGCCTGATAGGCCTGCAGGACATCCTCGAGCGCCGTAGGGAAAACATGGTCCGGCGCGAGCCGGTAATCGGGCGTGAAGACGTCGAAACCCGCCCGCGCGAAATCGCGCGCCACGAAGCGGAACAGGCGCGAGGAGCCGACAAGGAATGCGCCGCCGTAAAGATAGATGAGCGTCGCGCCGATGGGCGCTCCGATCGCCGGGACCAAGTCTCCGGGAATCTCCGGGGCGAAGGGCGCTCGCCTTTCGGGCGAGAGCTTTTCGACAAGGGCCTGAAAACGCCGCAGCGAGGCGATCGTCCCAAAAAGCCGCGGCTTCACGAAGCGGCGCAAGAGCGCCGTCGTGCGCTGCGCGGCGAAGCTTCCCCGCCGCTCGCTCATTTTGCCGGCGCGTTGGAGAGGAAATCGAGGGATGGGTCGGTCAGCCCCGCCTCCTTCGCCTTGTCGCGCCAATGCCTGGCTTGCGCCAGATCGACTTCGACGCCGAGCCCCTCGGCGTAAAGATGGGCAAGGCGATTCTGCGCCACGGCGTTGCCTTTCAGCGCCGCCTTGCGCAGCAGATCTGCGGCGGCCGCCCTGTCGCGCGCCATGCCGACGCCGTTGAACTGCATGATGGCGTATTCCACCATCGCCGGAGCGAGACCGAGATCGGCGGCGCGCTTGAACAGCTCGGCCGCGTGCCGCTCGTCCTTCGTGACGCCCTTGCCGCTCTTATAGAGCATGCCGAGGGCGTAGTCGGCGTCCGCATTGCCGTCCGCCGAGGCGCGTTCGAAGAAACCTGCGGCTTTTTCGAAGTCCGCAGGCCGCCCCTCGTTTTCCAGCGCCATTTCGCCCAGAAGATGCAGGGCGGCTGCATGGTTCTGCGCGCCGGCCTTTTCGAGATAGGCGCGGGCGCGGGCGCGGTCCCTCGCGACGTCGATCCCCTCCAGAGCCGCCACGCCGTAAAGATAAGCGCCCTCGGCGTCGCCCGCGTCGGCGCCGCGACGGAACCAGTCCATGGCGGTCTTCATGTTGCGCTTGACGCCGGCGCCTTCGAGATAGAGGCGGCCGATGAGGGTCATGGCGGCGGCGTCCTTGGGATTGGCGTCGACGCGCTTCTTCGCCTCGGTCATCGCCGCATTGTAATCGCCGCGCTGATAGGCGCCGAAGGCGAGATCGCGGGACGGCGTCTGGGTTTCCACCGGCGCGGCGAGGGCGAGCGTTGAAAGGCCCAGCGCCGCAAAGGGCGCCATGAGACGGCGGATCATGCCTGCGTTCCCTCCAAGAGCTTCACCGCCTCCGCGACGGCCGCCGCCGGGCCGCGCCGATCGCTCCAGACGGCGTCGTCCAGCATCACGAAATCCGCGCCCGCCTCAGCAAGGGGGGCGACATCGGCGAGCAACGCCGCGCGGGCGACGCAGGGGATGTTGAACAGCTCCGCCCACCAGGCGACCCGCTCCTCGAGGGCGGCCCTGTCGTCACCTGCGAAGAGCACGTAATCGACGCCCATCTCGCCGGCGCGCATGGCGTCGTCACGCAGCTCGAGGCCCCCTGCGCCGACGATATATTTCGGGGCGAGCTTCTCTATGGCTTCGGCCAGCTCCTCGCCGCATCCCGAGATATGGGCCCCATCCGCCTTGGCGCGCAGCGCCACCGTCGGCGAGCCTTCGACCAGAACCGCGACGCCCATCTCCTGAATCAAGGGCGCCAGCGCCCGAACGATCTCCTCGTTCTTGCGCGGGTCGTCGCCCGCAAGGCGAATGAGCAGCGAAGCGACGGTCCCGGCCGAAAGCGCGCTTGTCAAGACTGGCAGAAAATCGCGCGCCTCCGCGAGCGGCGGGGTCGCAAGATAGAGGCGCGGCGCGTCTTCGCTCATGAATCAACCCTCGAGACGTTCGAGCCAGGCCTGCGCCGAGCGGCGGACATTCTCCGGCGCCGTGCCGCCGTAGCTCACCCGGCTCTCGACCGATTTCTCGACGCCCAGCACCGCAAAAACATCCTCGGATATACGCGGCTCTACGCCCTGCAGATCCGCGAGCGAAAGGTCTTCGAGACCCACGCCTTTGCCCTCGGCCAGCGCTACGACGCGTCCCGTGACGTGATGCGCCTCGCGGAAGGGAAGGTTGAGCTTGCGCACAAGCCAATCGGCGAGGTCGGTCGCGGTGGAAAAGCCGGCGCCGGCGGCCGCCTTCATGCGGTCGCGGTTCGCTTTCATATCGCGAACCATGCCTGCCATGGCGGCGATGCAGAGGGAGAGCGAATCGAGCGAATCGAAAGCGCCTTCCTTGTCCTCCTGCATATCCTTGGAATAGGCGAGCGGCAGGCCCTTCATGACGATGAGCAGCGCCTGCAAGGCGCCGACGATGCGCCCCGATTTGCCGCGCACCAGCTCCGCCGCGTCGGGATTGCGCTTTTGCGGCATGATGGACGAGCCGGTGGTGAATTTGTCCGACAGCGAAATGAAGTTGAACTGCGGGGTGGTCCACAGCACGATTTCTTCCGCGAAACGCGAAAGATGCGTTGCGCAAATGGCCGCGGCCGAGAGCGTCTCCAGCACGAAGTCGCGGTCGGAGACGCTGTCGAGCGAATTGGCTGTAGGCCGGTCGAAGCCCAGCGCCTGCGCCGTCATGTGGCGGTCGATGGGGAAGGACGTGCCGGCGAGCGCCGCCGCGCCGAGCGGGCATTCATTGAGCCGCGCGCGGGCGTCGCGCAGGCGCCCCCGGTCTCGCCCGATCATCTCGACATAGGCGAGGAGATGATGGCCGAGCGTTACCGGCTGGGCGGATTGCAGATGGGTGAAGCCCGGCATGACGCTGCCCGCTTCTTCCAGCGCGCGCTCGGCCAGCGCGCGCTGCAGGTCAGCGAGCTGGGCGTCGAGCGCGTCGATCTCGTCGCGTATATACAGGCGAAAATCCGTCGCCACCTGATCGTTGCGCGAGCGCGCCGTATGCAGGCGCCCGGCGGCCGGGCCAATGAGCCCGGCGAGCCGCGACTCGACATTCATATGAATGTCTTCGAGGGCGCGCGAGAACGGGAGCTCGCCGCGGTCGATCTCGCCGGCGATCTGCGTCAGGCCTTCGACAATCTTGGCCGCGTCGTCCTGGGAGACGACGCCCTGCTTGGCGAGCATGGCGACATGAGCGAGCGAGCCGCGAATGTCCTGGGGCCCGAGACGCTTGTCGAAGTCGATGGAGACGTTGATGGCCTCGAGGACGGCGTCGGTTGCGCTCTGAAAGCGCCCGCCCCATATTTTGCTCGTCATTTCAACCCCGGAGCCTGCGCCAGATGAAAAAGCCCGCCGCCTTCCCGCGTCGCCTCGCGACATTCCTCATCGCAGCGGCCGGCGCCGGATTTCTATACGCGGGCGGGCCGAGCGTAAAGGAAGCGCGCGCGGAAGACTGCGCGGGCGCGGCCAAGATGGCGGAGGCCGTGAAGGACCTCGCAACGGGCGAGGTCGCTGCAATGAACATCTCCAAGCAGCCCGAGAGGCTCAACGACTACGCTTTCGTCGACCCGGAGGGAAAGCCCATCTCGCTGTCCGCGTTCAAGGGCAAGACGGTGCTCCTCAACATCTGGGCGACCTGGTGCGTGCCCTGCCGGGCTGAAATGCCCGAGCTCGACAAGCTGCAGGCGGACCTCGGATCCGACAAGTTTCAGGTCGTCACAGTCAACATCGACACCGCGCGCCTCGACCGGCCGAAGAAGTTTTTCGAGGAAACGGGCGTGAAGGCGCTCACACTCTACGCAGACCCCAAGGCCAAGATCTTTTTCGAGCTGAAACAGGCCGGCAAGGCGCTCGGCCTGCCCGTGACGGTGCTGGTCGACCCAGAAGGTTGCCAGATTGGATTGATGAATGGGCCCGCGAATTGGCATTCGGCCGACGCCAAGGCGCTGCTGACGAAGGCCCTCGAAACGGCGGGCCGCTAGGCTGGGAGCGTGGAGTAGCGGACGCGGGAGGCCGAATAGCGGAAAGAAACCGCGCGCGGGTGAACCTAACGGCGGCGCGGCAAGTTAACGCTCACAACCTGCCAAACAGGAGTGAGTCGATGATGAAGCTTGACGAGTTGGACCGACGCCATGTCGCGGGAGTCTTCGCGCTGGCGCTGGTCGTCGCAGGCCTTGGGTTTGTCGCAAACCGGGATTTCGGGCGTCGGATCGAAGCCCTGCCGGAGACCGAGAGCGCTGAACTTCTTCAGCAAAACCAGTTGCCAGCCAACGCCTACGGCTCGGCCGCAGCCTTGAAGCCGTTGGAGGAGTCGAGATCCTCGGCCGACGCGCCCCAAGGAATGCCCGCGTCGCCGCCGGAGTCGAAGTTCTGGACGGAACAGGAATGGCAGGCGGCGAGCAAAGCCGTCGCCGACTACCGCGGCAAAATCCAAGGCGCCCCGGTCTGGAAGCCTCCGCAGGAAATTGCCGGACAGGCCGAGAAATCGCATTGAGCGCGGCGGACAAGCGCATTCCGCAAAAGTTGACAGACTTTTGCGATAAGAATGCGCTCAAATTTTCGATTTCGCGATCGATGTGAGCGGATAGCGGCTAGCGCCGCCCACGCAACCAAGCCCGGCCGCGCCGGGCTTTTTCTCGATGTTCCGCCGGCCCGACTCCTCGCGCCCATCAGCCGCGGCCGCGAGCGCTCAACCCTTGTGCTTCTTCTTTTTCGCGTGCTCATGCTCGGGCGCAGGCTCTGCGGCCGGCTTCGGCGCCTCCTGAGGGGCTGCGGCGGGCGCCGGCTCGGCGGCGGGGGAAGCCGTGTCGCTTTTTTGCGCCTCGGCCGGGGCCTCGGTGGCTGACGCCGGCGCGTCGGCCGGGGCGGGCGCCGGTTTCGAGGTGAAGAGCCAAGTGAGCCCGGCGATGACGGCGACAGCGGCGGCGACGCCCAACCCGATCACGGCTGGGTTTTTCGCGGGGACGGCGGCCGGCGCCGGCGCGGCAGGCTCAGAAGGCGCTGTGGCGGTCGCGGGCTCAGCCGGCGTTTGGGCGGGCCCATCGCTCGGCGACGCAACGTCGGGTAGCTCGCCACGATATTGGCTCCAGACCCAGGCGGCGGGCGGCTGCCCTTCCGGTCCTTTCGTGTTCGCCATTTTCACTCTCCCAAGAAGCGCGACTCAAAGCCGCTGGGCGGTATGTTGCATCGCATCGCGCACAGTCACAAGCAGATTGAAATGAAGTGGTAACGACAGCGCCACGCAAAAGCGTCGCCTTTGCGGCGGACAGAAGGTAGAATCGCGCTAGTTAGAAAAAGCTGCACCCCCCACCGAGCGAGACAAAGCATGACCATCAAAGCTGGCGAAAGGATTCCGGACGTCGTCCTCACCGTCATGGGTAAGAACGGGCCGGAGTCCATCAAAACCTCCGATTATTTCAAAGGCCGCAAGATCGCGCTGTTCTCCGTGCCGGGGGCCTTCACGCCGACCTGCCACGCCAAGCATCTGCCGGGCTTCGTCGAGAATTACGATGCGCTCAAAGCCAAGGGCGTCGACGCTGTAGCCGTGACCGCCGTCAATGACGTCTTTACGCTGGACGCCTGGCTCGAGGATCGCGGCGCTAGAGGGAAGATCGATGGCCTCGCGGATGGCTCGGCGTTGCTCGCCAAAACGATGGGATTGGAGCTCGATCTCACCGAATATGGTCTCGGCCTGCGCGGCAAGCGCTATTCGGCGGTGGTGAACGACGGCGTCGTCGAATGGATCAACGTCGAGGATAATTCGAGCGTCACGACCGTCTCCAGCGCCGAGGCGACGCTGGAAAAACTTTGACCCGCCAAGGCCGGCCTTAAAGGGCCGGCCTTCCTTTCAGGCTTCTATTTTCCTGTGGCGCCGGCCCGCCCATGGCTTCGAGGCGCGCCGCGGCGCGCTCGACAACGCGCTTCTTGTCCGCGTCGGAAAGCTGCGACCAGCTCCCAATCTCCTCGCGCGAGCGGCCACAGCCGACACAAAGGCCGGCGCCGTTCAGCGTGCAGATTTTGTTGCAGGGACTGGGAATCATCCGGGCCTCTCGGGTCTCCCCGCAAATGGCCGCGCTGGGGTTCGGCTGTCAATGTTTCTCTAAGCGGCGTCAGAGACGCTGGTGACGCCGACGGAAGCGAGGCTACGAACCCGAGGCTCGGATATTTTGAAACAATTGGCGCTCGCCCTGAAATCTAGTTTGGCCTCGACAAGCGCTTTCTTACGCGCCCGGCGCGCGCTGAGCGGACCGATCGCCGCGCTCGGCCTGAGAGGGTCGGGGGCGCTGCTCAATATCGCCGTCTTCACGCTCGCCGCCCGCTGCATGGCGCCCGAGGAGTTCGGGCGGCTGGCCATGTCATTCAGCGCCCTTTCCATTCTGGCGGTCGCCGCGACTCTTGGGCAGGACACGTTCATCGCCCGCGCCTGGAGCGAGCATTGCAGGCGCGACGACCAGCCCACCGCCATCGCCGCCTATGCAAAAGGCTGGGAGACAGCGCTTCTTGGGGCCGGAGCCGGCGCGCTCCTCGTTGCGTTCGTCGGCGGTCCGGCCTTTGGCCTGTCGGCGGAAACGGCCCGCGCGGGCGCGGCCTTCCTGTTCATGCAGACGATCCTCGCCTATTCGTCGAGTTCGAGCCGCGTCATTGCGGGCTTTCTCATTTCCGAGCGCCATCGCGAGGCGACATGGCGCGTTCTCCTCATCGCCGCGGTCGCGGCGGCGTCGGCCTGCGGGGGCGGCCTGACGGCGGCAAGCTTCTTTTGGTTCGCCGCCCTCGGCATGAGCGTCGCATGCCTTCTGCAATTAGCGACGACGCGCCGCTTCCTGCCGCAAACCGAGGCCGCGCGAAGAGACCCGCGCAAGCTTCGGGAATGGCGTGGCCAGGCCGCCGCCATGTGGCTCTCGGCGGCGATCGAAGCCATAAGCCAGCACGCCGATGTCATGCTGATAGGCTTTCTCGCGTCCCCCGTGGTCGCGGGCGATTTTTTCGTCGCAGGCCGAATCGCCGGCGTTTTTCTCATGCTGGTAAGCGGGCTCGGCGCCTACGCCGCCACCCACGGACCTAATCTCTATTTTTCGGGGCGGCGCCTCGAGCTTCAGAACATGCTTCGGGGGATCGCCACGGTCACGCTCGCCCTCGCCGCGCCGGCGCTGGCCGCCATCCTTCTACTCGGCCGGGCCATCCTCTCCATCTTTGGCGAGCGCTTCGTAGAGATCTATCCGACGCTCGCCGTCCTCTCCTGCGCAACCTTCACGGTCGCCATATGCGGCGTGGCGCCGGGCGTTCTCCTGCTCACGGGTCTGGAAAAATCTTATTCCCGAATCGCCGTCGCCGCCGCTGCAGGCAGAATTGTCCTCTCCGGGGCGCTTGCGACGGTTTTGGGCTCCATCGGCGCGGCGCTCGGATGGGCCTTCGTGGCGGCGCCGGTCGCGATCGTTCTCGTGCTCTTTTGCCGCAAGATGCGCGGCGTGGATCCCTCGGCGTTCAGCCTCTTGTTGCGCCCGATGGCTGCGGAATCCGAGCATTAAACAAGGCGAGCGTTTTGGCTACCTCCAGCCAAGCGAAAGCGCTTATGATCAAGTCGTTGAGAGACGTGAGGAGCACCGAATGGCGGCGCTTGGCGGCCTTGCAGGAAATCTGTCCTGTCGCCCGATCGAGGAAGCCGATCTCGACGATGTCGTTTCCTGCCTTTGCCGAGGATTTCCGGCCCGCTCCAGAGCCTATTGGGAGTGCGGCCTCGCTCGTCTTGCAGCGCGCCCGCAGATCGAGAGCTACCCGAGGTTCGGATACAAGCTGGAGGACGCCGGAAAGATCGTCGGCGTCTTGCTGGGGATTTTCTCTTACCACGGCGAGGGGGAGGCGAAAGAGCTTCATTGCAATTTATCGAGCTGGTGCGTCGATGCGGCCTATCGCAAATATGGATCGCGACTGGCGTTCGCGGCCTTCCGGCACAAAGGGGTTATCTTCACGAATATCTCGCCCAAGGAGGAAACCTGGCCGGTGGCCGCCGGATTTGGCTTCTATCGATACTGCGACGGTCAGTTTGTCTTCGTCCCGGCGCTCAGCTTGCCACGCCGGGAGGATCGCATTCTCGACTACCGCCCGGACCTGCCTGTCGCTGCGGCGCTCAGTGAAGGAGAGCGGCAGATACTGGAGGACCACGCGGCGCTCGGCTGCGACTCGATGATCTGCGTCGGCGACGGCGCGGTTTTCCCGCTTGTGCTGAGGCGGAAGACGCTGATGGGTTTTGTCCGCGCCCGGCAGATCGTCTACTGCCGCGACGTAACCGAGCTGCCCAGATATGCCGGCGCATTGGGACGAAAGCTCCTGCGCCAGGGGGATCTCCTCTGCGTCGTAGACGAAAATGGCCCCGTCGCCGGGCTGGCCGGGCGCTTCTTTCTCGACCGGGGGCCGAAATATTTCCGCGGCGCCAAAGCGCCAAGACTGGGCGATCTTGCCTATACGGAAGTTGCTCTCTTCGGGACCTGAGCCGGCGCGCATGCCGGCGCTGTCGACTTGGTGGTTCATGGCCTCGCCGCTCTCCTCCTTCCTCGCCTCTATCGACGCCGGGACCGAGCCGCCCCAGGCGGCCCCTTTGCGGGCGCTCTGGCTCGACGCCAGGGGCGACTGGGACGGCGCGCACAAATGCGTGGATGTTCGAGAGGACAGGAACAGCATGTGGGTGCATGCTTATCTCCACCGCAAGGAAGGCGATCTGTGGAATGCCCGCTACTGGTATGCGCGCGCCGGACGCACGCCGCAGGATTGTCCGCTGGAGGAGGAGTGGCGGGCGATCGCGTCGGAGCTGCTGGCCGCCTTTCCTTGAGGGGCAAGCCGCCATGACCCGCGTTTTGTTTATTCTTTTCTTGTTCTTGCCTGCCCTCGCCCTCGCCGGCGAAAAGCCTCAGGCGGTCTGGATGGAAACGTGGATCGAATAGCTGACGCGCCGCGAGCGAGCGGCGACCCGCGCCAGTTGCTGCGCAGCATTTTCGGCTTTTCCGATTTTCTGCCGGGCCAGCGGGAAGCGATTGAGGCCGTGATGGCCGGGCGCGACGCCCTCGCCGTCATGCCGACGGGCTCGGGCAAATCCTTGCTTTATCAGTTGCCCGCGGCGGCGAAACCCGGCCTCGTCGTCGTCGCCTCGCCGCTCATCGCCCTGATGCGCGACCAGTTGCGGGCGCTCGAGGACAAGGGCTTTCCGGCCGTCGCCCTCCATTCCGCTCAGGACGACGCCGAGGCGATCGCCGCCCTGGAGGCGGTCTCGACCGGGCGGGCGCGGCTTCTTTACGCGGCGCCGGAGCGGCTCGCCCAAGAGGGAACCCTGAATTTGCTGCGCAAAAGCCGCGTGACGCTGTTCGCGGTGGACGAGGCGCATTGCGTCTCGCACTGGGGCCATGAGTTCCGCCCCGACTATCGCAGGCTCGGAGAGATCGCGCAAAAGCTCGGCGCCCCGGTGCTCGCGGTGACGGCCACCGCCGGGCCGCGAACGCGCGATGACATCCGCCGCAGTCTTTTTGCGCGGGAGCCGGACGTCTTTATCCGTTCTTTCGCCCGGCCGAACCTCGCCCTCTCTTTTGTGCCCAAGCGCGCAGAGCTGCGGCAGATCCTGTCCTTCATCGGCCGCGGCGGGGAAAGCGGGATCGTCTATTGCAACTCACGCCGCAAGGCGGACGCGCTGGCCGCCGATCTTGCGCGCATGGGGCTCGATGCGCTGCCCTATCACGCCGGCCTCGGCGCCTATGCGCGCGACGCCCATCAGGACGCGTTTTTTGCGCGAAAGGGCGTCGTCATGGTCGCGACCATCGCCTTCGGCATGGGCGTGGACAAGCCGGATGTGCGCTTTGTGATCCACGCCGATCTGCCGAATTCGATCGAGGGCTTTTATCAGGAAATCGGTCGCGCCGGCCGCGACGGCGCGCCCGCGCGGACCCTCGCGCTTTTCAACCCGCGCGAATTGTCGTCGCGCTGGCGCACGCCCCCAGAGCGCATTCCGCAAAAGTTGGCCGGCTTTTGCGATAAGAATGCGCTCCAATCATCTGAAGATGGCGCGATTGCTTATCGCTCACATGATTCCATGGGAGCGGAAAGCGCGCTCGTCGCAGAGGAAAACGAAGAGGGCGCGGGGGAATATGCGCGCCGCCAAGCCATGGCGCGGCTCTGCGTGGCCCCCCGCTGCCGGTTCAGGACGCTGCTCGCCGAGTTCGGCGAAGAGAGCGAAGCCTGCGGCAAATGCGACCATTGCCGGGGCGGCCCGCTCGCCTGGGCGCGCCGCGCCGGGGCATTTGCGCTCCGCAGCCGGGTCGCGGCGGAGAGCGTTTTAAATCGCTCTGCGCGCGAAGAGATCAACGAGGAGCCGCCGCCCGAGCCGTCCGCGCCCGAGGAACGCGTCTTCGAGACGGCGCCCGCGCCCGCCCTCACCGTCGCGCAGGCGCGGCTGCTGCGGGCGCTGGAAGCCGAGCGGCTACGGATCGCGAAGCGACTCGGCGCGCCGCCCCGCGCCATCGCCACCGAGGCGACCCTTCGCGCCCTCGCGATTTCGAAGCCGGACCGTCCCGGTGATCCGCTCTTTGCACAGGTGCGGGAGCCGGCCGCGTTCTTGAAGCTGATAAGCGGCGACGACTGAGTTCTTCTGCATCCGGCCGGCGCGCCATCCGGGAGGAAGCTGGTTCGAGCGCGGCCATTCCATGCTGCGGCGCAACGGGCTATGAGAGGCCTCACGCTCGAGGATCCGGCCCAAGATGAAAGACGACGCGTCGCAACCCCCCGCCGATATGCGGCAGGTCATGATCGGCCTCGGCCTCGCCATGCTGCTCTCGGCGCTGGACCAGACCATCGTCGTCACCGCCATGCCGACGATCGGCGCCGACCTCGGCGAGCCGCAGAACCTGCCCTGGATCGTCACCGCCTATCTGGTCGCCGCGACGGTTGTGACGCCGCTCTACGGCAAATTCGCCGACGTCCATGGCCGGCGCATCATGATCCTGGTGGGCGTGGCGATTTTCATCCTGGGTTCGGTCGCCTGCGCGCTCGCTCCGAGCATCACCGCGCTCGCCGTCGCCCGCCTCGTGCAGGGCCTCGGCGGGGGTGGGCTGATCTCGCTTGCGCAGACGATCGTCGCCGATCTCGTCTCGCCCCGCGAGCGCGGCCGCTACCAGACTTACTTCGCGGCGGTCTTCATCACCTCCAGCATCGCCGGGCCGGCGCTCGGCGGCTTTTTCGCGCAATATCTGCACTGGTCGCTGATTTTCTGGATCAATCTGCCTCTCGGTTTTGCCGCGCTCCTCATGACCAATTCGCGATTGAAGCGCTTGCCGGAGCGGCGCCATCCGCACAGGGTGGATTATCTCGGCGCCGCTTTTCTGGTCACAGCCTCGGGCGCGATGGTGCTGGCGCTCGGCTGGGGCGGGTCGCGCTATGCCTGGGTTTCGGCGCCGATCCTCGGCCTCCTCGCCGTCTCGGCCCTGTTCTGGACCGCCTTCGCCTGGCGCACGCGGGTCGCCGAAGAGCCCTTGATCCCGATGCGCATTCTCAGCCTCTCCATCGTGCGCGACGCCATCGCCTCGAGCTCCTTCGGCCTGGGCTCTTTCGTCGCCCTCTCGGTCGTCATGCCGATCTATTTCGAAGTCGTTGCGGGTCTGAGCGCCCATGATTCCGGCCTCGCGCTCATCCCGCTGATGGCGGGGACCGTGGTGGGCGCCACGATCTCGGGCCGGCTTATGGCCGCCGTCCGACGCTACAAGGTCATTCCGCTCCTCGGGCTCGGGGCGGGGACGGCGGCGGCCGCCGTGGCAGCCTGGAAGGCCGACAGCGCGTCCTTCCTGATGCTCAATTCGCTGCTCACCGTCGTCACCTTCGGCGTCGGAACCATGCTGCCGGTTGCGACCGTCTCGGTGCAGAACGCCGTCGATTCGCGCGACCTGGGCACGGCCACGGCCACGACGCAGTTCTTCCGCCAGCTCGGCGCGGCGGTCATCGTGGCGCTTTTCGGCGCGCTGGCGCTGGGCGGCGGACGGGCTGAATATATCGCCGCAACCAAGCTCTCGACGGAGGAACTCGCCCGTCTCGCCGCGAGCTTCAAGCTGGTCTTCGCCGCGCTTGCCGTCTGCATGGGCTTTTCCTGCGTCTTCATGGCGCGAATGGAGGAGCGGCCTCTGCGTGGCGAGCGGCGTCACTGACCTATTTAACCTGCCGCCGGCCGCTTGTGCCGGTGGCATGGAATTTCCTAGAAAGGCGACGGTCGCCTTTACGTCTGCAAGGACATCCTCATGACATCCGTCGATAGTTTCCAGTCGCGCCAAAAACTTGTCGTGGGCGACAAGACCTATGACTATTTCTCGCTGAAGGCGGCGGAGGCTAACGGCCTGGAGGGAATCTCGAAACTTCCCTATTCGCTCAAGGTCGTTCTCGAAAATCTGCTGCGCAACGAGGATGACCGCTGGGTCACCAAGGACACGATCCTCTCCTTCGCCAAATGGCTGACGGAGAAGGGCAAGACGGAGCGCGAGATCGCCTTCTCCCCCGCCCGCGTGCTGATGCAGGATTTCACGGGCGTCCCCGCCGTGGTCGATCTCGCGGCGATGCGCGACGCCATGGTGGCTCTGGGAGGAGACCCGCAGAAGATCAACCCCCTCGTGCCGGTCGATCTGGTGATCGACCATTCGGTCATCGTCGACGAGTTCGGGACGCCCACGGCCTTCGAGAAGAATGTCGAGCTGGAATACAAGCGCAACGGCGAGCGCTACCGCTTCCTGAAGTGGGGTCAGTCGGCTTTCGACAATTTCCGCGTCGTCCCGCCCGGCACGGGCATTTGCCACCAGGTCAATCTCGAATATCTGGCCCAGACGATCTGGACCCGCGCCGAGCAAGCCGACGGCGCCAGCGTCGAGGTCGCCTATCCCGATACGCTCGTCGGCACCGACTCGCACACGACCATGGTCAACGGGCTCGCCGTGCTCGGCTGGGGCGTCGGCGGCATCGAGGCGGAAGCCGCCATGCTCGGCCAGCCGCTCTCCATGCTGGCGCCGGAGGTGATCGGCTTCAAATTGACCGGCGCCCCGAAGGAAGGCGTCACCGCGACCGACGTGGTGCTCACCGTCACGCAAATGCTGCGCAAGAAAGGCGTCGTCGGGAAGTTCGTGGAATTCTTCGGCGAGGGCCTCAACCACCTCGCGCTCGCCGATCGCGCGACCATCGCGAATATGGCGCCGGAATATGGCGCGACCTGCGGCTTTTTCCCGGTCGACGCCGAAACGCTCGCCTATCTCAACACCTCCGGCCGCGCAGCCGAGCGCATCGCCCTGATCGAGGCCTATACGCAGGCCCAGGGCATGCTGCGCGGCGCCGGCTCGCCGGAGCCGGAATTCACCGACACGCTGGCGCTCGACCTCGCGGAGGTCACGCCGTCGCTCGCCGGTCCCAAACGCCCCGAGGGCCGCGTGCCGCTCGAGGAGGTCGGCAAGGCCTTCGAGACGGCGCTCGCTGGCGAATACAGGAAAGAGGGCGGCCTCGGGCCGCGCTACGAGGTCGAGGGGACGAGTTACGACCTCGGCCATGGCGACGTCGTCATCGCCGCCATCACCTCCTGCACCAACACCTCCAACCCGAGCGTGCTGATCGGCGCAGGCCTGCTGGCGCGCAACGCCGTGGCCAGGGGCCTCAAGGTCAAACCCTGGGTGAAGACCTCGCTCGCGCCCGGAAGCCAGGTCGTGGCGCAATATCTCGCGAACTCGGGCCTGCAGAAATCGCTCAATGAGCTTGGCTTCAATCTGGTGGGCTTCGGCTGCACGACCTGCATCGGCAATTCCGGCCCGCTGCCGGCGCCCGTGTCGAAAACCATCAGCGCCAATGATCTGGTGGCGGCGTCTGTCCTCTCGGGCAATCGCAATTTCGAGGGCCGCGTCAATCCGGACGTGCAGGCGAACTACCTGGCTTCGCCGCCGCTCGTCGTCGCCTTCGCGCTCGCGGGCACGGTCGCGATCGACATGACGAAGGAGCCGCTGGGCCAGGGCTCGGACGGCAAGCCGGTGTTCCTGCGCGACATATGGCCGAGCAGCGCGGAGATCGACGCCTTCATCCGCGAGAATGTGACCCGCGATCTCTTCCGCGACACATACGCCAATGTCTTCGCGGGCGATGAGCATTGGCGCGCCGTCGCGGCGCCGTCGGGCGAAACCTACGGCTGGGACGGCAAGTCGACTTACGTCCGCAACCCGCCCTATTTCGTCGGCCTCGCGAAAGAGCCGAAGCCTGTCGAGGATATCGTCGGCGCGCGCATTCTCGCGCTCTTCGGCGACAAGATCACCACCGACCATATCTCCCCGGCCGGCTCGATCAAGGCGTCGTCGCCCGCGGGCAAATGGCTGATGGACAATGGCGTGGCGCCGGCCGACTTCAACCAATACGGCACGCGGCGTGGCAATCACGAGGTCATGATGCGTGGCACTTTCGCCAATATCCGCATCAAGAACCACATGCTGAAAGACGCCGCCGGCGTCGTTCCCGAGGGCGGCCTCACCAAACACTACCCCGGCGGCGAGACGCTTTCGATCTACGACGCCGCGATGCGCTATCAAAAAGACGGCGCCCCGCTCGTCGTATTCGCCGGGGCCGAATATGGCAATGGCTCCTCGCGCGACTGGGCCGCGAAGGGCACGGCGCTCCTCGGCGTGCGCGCCGTGATCGCGCAGAGCTTCGAGCGCATCCATCGCTCCAACCTCGTCGGCATGGGCGTGCTCCCGCTGACCTTCGAAGCCGGAGCGAGCTGGGCGACGCTGGGCCTCACGGGAGAAGAGACAGTCGCCATTCGCGGGCTCGAGGCGGGACTTACGCCGCGCCAAACTCTCGTCGCGGAAATTGCTTTCTCCGACGGCAAGGTCGTATCGGCGCCGCTGCTTCTGCGCATAGATACGCTCGACGAATTGGAATACTTCAAAAATGGCGGCATCCTGGCTTACGTCCTGCGGCATCTTGCCTCGTAAAAGAGCTGTCAAAAGCTTCCGCTAACGTTGACGGCTCGTTTTTCTTGCGACATCTTCGTGACGCTCTGGCGTGAGAGATCACGCGCCGCCTCGCAGGCGGCGCGCGTCGAAACGCGGCGCAAGAAGCAAAAAGAAAATCGTGAGACAGAGGAAAGCTCAGGATGAAGACCTTCTCGATAGCCACGGCCGTTGCGATCTTTGCGGCGATGACCGCCCCGGCCTTCGCGAGCTGCGACACGCATGCGGAAGACGAGCAGGCCGTCTGCGCGTCAAAGTGCGAGGACCAATTTTTGAAGGACCAGCAAGGCTGGACCGCGGACATGACGAAAATCAAGGCCACTAAGAAGGCCTGCGACGAAAAGTGCGGCTGCCCCCAAAACTCGAAGGGTCTCTGAGCCTTTCTTTCCAGCCTGAGAATTATGTAAGGGCGCGCGAATGTCGCGCCCTTCTTCTTTGCCCTCTCACGAGCTCCTTCGAGGGGCGCCATTCTCACGCGCTTGGTAGTATTTTCTCTTTTCAGTCTGTTACGGTTTTCCGCGCGGCGAAGGCCGCCCACGTCGGCAGCGTCATAATCCGTCGCATCACTGACGCATGATTGACACTGGGCGAAACTTCCCCCATCGTTCGTCCGCTTCGCGCTTTATGAGGGGCCGTTTCTGTATCGGCGGGAGGGTTCTACGCCAGCGCAAGCAAACACAGCCTAAATTATGAAAAGAGGAAGCGTCAAAATGAACAAATTCGCCTTTGTCGCAGCGGCGGCCCTGATTGCCGGCATGGCCTCCCCGGCTTTCGCCGATTGCGACGTCAGGAAGGCTGACGAGGACAAGCAGGCCAAGTGCGCCGAGAAGTGCGACGACACCTTCATCTCCCGCAAGATGAACTACGGCGCGAACCAACACGAGGTCTGGGCCGAGAAGAAGGCTTGCGACGAGAAGTGCGGCTGCCCGCAGAACACGAGCTCGGAGCCGAAGTAATCCAGCGGCCTTCTTTCCGACCCGGAAAGCACGGCGAATTCAGGGGCGCGCAGTTCATGCGCGCCCATAATTTTTTGGCTTACTGCCGATAGACTTTGCCATCGGGGCCTTTCCAGCCGTTCGGGTCTTCGTAAAAGCGATATTCTTCATCGAAGACGACTGTCTCGCCGGGGGCCACATATTGCTTGCCCTTCGGATCGGACGACCGAGGCGCCGTTACATAATGCGTGCTCGGCGAGCAACCTTCCTTGAACTTGCCGGCGTCGTCCGCCTTGCAGTCGAGATTGGCGCCTTCCGGAAACTGCACTTTGGCGTTGAAGAAAATTTCATAGCCCTTCTCGCCGGTCGCGTGCATCTCGAGCGGCTCCGACATGGTCTGCTTGAATTCGAGGATCTTGCCGGGCTTGTCGAAACGCTGGGGGAGAAGATTTTCGAAGATTTTCCGGGCGTGCTCCTCGGTCGGATCGCCGCAGCCGAGCCAGCAGATCGCCGCGGCCGGACCAGCGGCCAGCGGCGCGGCGGCAACCGCCAGGGCGAAAATTCTCAGATAAGCGCCTCGCATTGCGTTTCCTCTTTTGTTGCGTCGCAAAAAGCGGCGATTGGCCGGAGAGTAAAACGCTTTTCACGAAATGTCTTCAACGCCCCGCATCGGGTGTCGCAATCCCGCCCCACGAGTCTTTCACCTGTTCGAAATGAATCGCCGGGTCATAGCGTTCTTCGCCGAGATGCAACGTCTCGCCGGAGAGTCGCCCCATGGCGGCGAGCACCGCATAGGATGCGACGACGCGCTCGCGCTGCGCGTAGATGAGACTGAGGCGCGCATTCAGGAGCTCCAGCTGCGCGTTCAGGATGTCGAGCGTCGTGCGCAAGCCGGCCTTGGCCTCCTCTCGCACGCCATAGAGCGCGCGCTCGGCGGCGGAGATTTGCACCTGCGCGGCGGCGATCTGCGTCTTGGCGGCCTGCAAGGCGCCCCAATTGGCCCGCACCAGCGCGATGACGTCCGCCCGCGCGACATCTACGTCGAGACGGCGCTGGCCCGCCGTCTCCTTGGCTTCCCGAACCTGAGAGAAAGTTAGTCCGCCCTCGTAGATGGGCACATTGAGGCGCCCGCCGATCGATGCGCCGATGTTGCGATTATAGATCCCACTAATGTCCGTCTGTGTGAAGACATTGCCCACGATAGAGAATTTCGGCATGAAATCCGCCTCGATCACCTTGATGTCGAGATCGGCCGCGTCGGCGTCGTGCAGCGCCGCGAGAATCACCGGATGCTCGGCCTGTGCGACGCGCTCGACCTCCTCGCGGGTTTTGGGGATCAGGCGATCGACGGGATTGCCGGGGGCGAGCTTCTTCGGCTCGACTCCAATCGTCTGCCGGTAGACGCCGATGCTCGCCTCGAGCGTGGCGCGGGCCTGGCTGGCGAGCGACTTCCCGGCCGCAAGCCGCGACTCCGCCTGCGCGACGTCGGTCGGCGTGATCTGGCCGTAGTTGTAGCGCTCTTTCGTCTGGCGCAACTGCTCGGCCAGCACCGCGACGTTGTTTTCCTGCAATTTGAGCGCCGCCGTGTCGCGCAACACATTCATGTAGGCCGATGCCGCATTGAAGAGCACGCGCTGCTCCGTGAGGCGCAGACGCTCACGCCCGGCGAAGACGTTCGTTTCCGCCATGCGCGTGGCGTTCTGGGTCTTAAATCCGTCGAAAACCGGCTGCTCGACCCAGAGAGTCGCGGAGCGCGGCATGCTGCCGCCGGTCTGAATGCTCTTGGTCTGGGCGCGGGTGGTGGTCGGGTCGGCGAGGTCCTCGTCTATCTGCCGCGTGACCGCGCGATTGTCCTGCTTGCCGAGATAAAGGTTCGCATTGGCGCGCGGCCGCAGGCCCGAGAGCGCCTGCGGCACTTTCTCGTCGAGCGCGCGCACGCCCGCGCGCCCCGAATTGAGGACCGGGCTGAGATTATAGGCGCGCAGCAAGGCCCCGTTCAGCGACTCGGCCCTCGCGCCGGATGCTGCAAAACAAAGGACAATAAGAAGGGCGCGGCGCGCTTTTCTCACACGCTCTCCTTTTCGCGGGCGGCGGCGAGCGTGGCCTGGTCTTCTCCGAAGAAGGCGTAAAGCGCCGGCAGCACGAGAAGCGTGAGCAGGGTGGCGCTGATGAGCCCGCCGATGACAACCGTCGCAATCGGCCGTTGCACCTCGGCGCCGGTCGACGTTGCGAGCGCCATAGGCACGAAGCCGAGCGAGGCGACGAGCGCCGTCATGGTGACCGGACGCAGACGCGTCATGGCGCCTTTGAAGATCGCCATGCGCTCGGGCATGCCGCCAACCATGAGCTGATGAATATAGGTGCGCATCACGAGGCCGTTGAGCACGGCGACGCCGGAAAGCGCGATGAAACCGACCGCCGCCGAGACCGACATGGGCATGCCGCGCAGCCACAGGGCGAGCACGCCGCCCGAGAGGGCGAGCGGCACGGCCGAGAAAACAAGAAGCGCATCGCGCGCAGAGCCCAGCGCCGAGTAGAGCAGCAGGAAGATCATGAAGAAGCAGACGGGAACGACGATCATGAGCCGCGCCCGCGCGGCCGCGAGATTTTCGAACTGTCCGCCCCACTCGATCCAGTAGCCCGCCGGAATTTGCACCTTTGCGTCGACCTTGGCGCGCGCCTCGTTGACGACCGAGGCGATGTCGCGGCCGCGCACGTTTGCGCTGACGACGACGCGGCGCTTGCCGTTCTCGCGCGAAATCTGGTTCTGCCCGTCGACGGTGGAGAAGCTCGCAAGCTGTTTCAGCTGCACGGTCGAGACACGGCCTTGCGCGTCCGGCGGCAGAGAGACGGGTATCGTCTCCACGGCGCCGGCGTCCTCTCGCAGATTATCGCGCAGCCGCACGATGATCGGGAAACGGCGGTCGCCCTCGAAAATCAAGCCCGCCGGCTCGCCGCCGATCGCAGCGCCGATCGTGTCCTGCACGGCGGCGAGCGAAAGTCCGTAGCGTGCGATGGCGCTCTTATCCACCTTGATGTCGAGCACGGGAAGGCCCGTCACCTGCTCGACCTTGACGTCTTCCGCGCCCGGCGTCGCGCGCAAAACTGCGGCGATATGATTGGCGGCCTTCAGCATGGCGTCGAAATCCTCGCCGAAGACCTTGACGGCGACGTCGCCGCGCACGCCCGCCAGCAGCTCGTTGAAGCGCAGCTGGATCGGCTGCGAGAATTCGTAGGCGTTGCCGGGGAGCTGCTCGATTTTCTTCGTGATGTCCTCGATCAGAGCATCCTTGGGAAGATGCGGATCAGGCCACTGATCCTCCGGTTTCAGCATGATGAAGGTGTCAGTCAAATTCGGCGGCATGGGATCGGTCGCGACCTCGGCGGTGCCGGTCTTGGAGAAGACGTAATCGACCTGCGGCAACTTGCGGATCGCGTTCTCGATGTCGAGCTGCATCGCCTGCGACTGGGTGAGGGACGCGCTCGGAATTCGGTTGGACTGCATCGCAAGATTCTTTTCGTCGAGCTTCGGAATGAACTCCTGTCCGAGGGTCAGATAGAGAAGCACGGCGGCGAGAAAGGAGCCGACGCCGATCGCCATCACCTTCACAGGCGCGGCCATCGCCCAGCGCAAGAGCGGCTCATAAAAGCGCTTCAACGCCGAGATGATGGGGTTCTCGCGCTCTTCGCTTTCGCCCGAAACAAAAAGCGCGATCATCGCCGGAAAGAAGGTGAGCGAAAGAAAGAATTCCGAGAGAAGCGCGATGATGACGGTCATCGCCATAGGATGAAACATCTTCCCTTCGACGCCAGAGAAGCTCAGGATCGGGAGGTAAACCAGGATGATGATCGACTGGCCGTAGACCGTCGGACGACGCATTTCGACGGCCGAATCGATCACCGTGTCGAGCCGCTCCACGGTCGTGAGCGGGCGCCCCGCCATATGTCGATGCTCGGAGAGGCGGCGCAGGCTGTTTTCGGCGACGATGATCGCGCCATCGGCGATGAGGCCGAAGTCGAGCGCGCCGAGGCTCATGAGATTGGCGCTGATCTTGCCGATATACATGCCAATGGCGAGACAGAGCATGGTCACCGGAATGACGGTCGCCGTCACCACCGCCGCGCGAATATTGCCGAGCATCACGAAGAGCACGAGGATGACGAGGCCGGCGCCTTCGGTGAGGTTCTTGGCGACCGTCTTGATCGTCGCGTCGACGAGCAGCGTTCTATTGAGGATCGTCCTGATCTCGATCCCCGGCGGCAGGGATTTGACGATCCCTTTCATCTTCTCGTCGACGGCGGCCGAGACCACGCGGCTATTGGCGCCGATCAGCATCAGCGCCGTGCCGATGACGACCTCCTCGCCATTCATGCTGGCGCTGCCTGTTCGCAGCTCCTTGCCGATCGAGACGTTCGCGATGTCCCTCACGCGAACCGGGACGCCATTGCGGGTGGTGGCGACCACACTGCCGATGTCCTCGACAGTCTCCAGCCGCCCGCCGCTGCGCACGACAAGCCCCTCGCCATTGCGCTCGACATAGCCTGCGCCGCGGCTGACGTTGTTCTTCTGGATCGTCGCCGCGAGGTCGCCGAAGGAGAGCCCGAGGGACATCAGCTTCGCAAGGTCCGGCTGCACGTGATACTGGCGGACAAAGCCGCCAAGCGAATCGACGCCGGCGACGCCCGGCACGGTGCGCAGTTGCGGGCGGATGATCCAGTCCTGCACCGTGCGCAGATAGGATTCCTGCTCGACCGCCGTGCGGAGCATGGCGCCCTCGGGCGTCAGATACGCGCCGTCGCGCTGCCAGCCGGGCTCTCCTTCGTTCGAGAGCTTGTGCGGCTTTGTGTAGCGCACCGACCACATGTAAATTTCGGACAGGCCCGTCGCGATGGGGCCCATGCGCAACTCGATTCCCGGCGGAAAGTCCTCGCGCGCCTGGGCGATGCGCTCGTTCACCTGCTGGCGCGCAAAATAGATATCGACGCTGTCGGAAAATACCGCCGTGATCTGCGCAAAGCCGTTTCGTGAAAGGGAACGCGTGTATTCGAGCCCCGGAATGCCGGCGAGCGCATTTTCGACGGGGTACGTAACCTGCTTCTCCATCTCGAAGGCGGAGAGCGCCGGCGCCCGAACATTGATCTGCACCTGATTGTTCGTGATGTCCGGAACGGCGTCGATCGGCAGATGGGCAAGCGCGAAGACGCCGAAGGCGCCGACGAGCGCCACCAGCAATACGACCAGCCAGCGGTTGTGGACCGAAAAGGCGATGATCCGCTGCATCATGGTCCTACGACCTCACTCCTCGGGAATCTCGCCCTTGCCGGCTTCGGCCTTCAACACAAAGCTGTTCTCGACGGCGATGGGCTCGCCTGGAGAAAGCCCCTTCACAATCTCGACCGACGTCTCGTCGCCGTCGCCGAGTTCGACGATGCGCTTTTCGAAACCGTCCTTCGTGCGCACGAAGACGGTCGGCTCATTATGAACGAGCTGCACCGCGGCGCGAGGGACGAGAACGCTTGTCGGGCTCTGCTCCAGTGCGATCTCGGCGTTGAGCAACACGCCGGGGTGAAGGGCGAAGCCAGGATTTTTGAAAGAGGCGATCACGTGGCCAGTGCGCGTCTCCGGCGTGATCATGGCGTTGACGACGCTCACCTTTCCCTCGAAAACGCGCCCGTCCGCTCCTTTCAGCGTAACGGGTTGACCGGCGCGGACGCTGGCGAGATTCGCCACCGGGACGGCGAGATCCGCCTCGACCTCGGAGAGATCGGCGAGAACATAGATCTGGCTTTCCGGGGTCACCGGCTGGCCGAGATTGGCGAGCCGCTCGATGATTCGGCCTTTGATCGGCGCGCGAAGCTCCTTCTCACGCAGGCGGGAGATCGGTTGACCGGCCAGCGCGGCGATTTCGGACTCCGTGAGGTCGAGGGCGGCGAGCTTGCCGCGTGTGAGATCGAGGCGTAGCTTTGCCTCGGTGAAGGTCGCCTTGGCCTTCAGGAACAGCTGCTCAGCGGTGATCTTCTTCTCGAAAAGGCCCTTCTCGCGCTGGAAGAGCTGCGACTGCAGATCGAAATTGGCGAGAGCCGCGAGATATTCGCTCTTGGCGTCGGCCACTTCGCGCGAATCGATGACGGCGACCGTTTCATTCTTCGACGCCTCGTCGCCGAGCTTCTTCCGCATTTCGGCGACGACGCCGGAGACCTTCGCCGCGACACGGGCGAGATGGTCGGGATCGGGCTTCACCGCGGCCGCCACAATAATCTGCCGCTTCAACACGCCCGGACCAGCTTTGGTGACGCCGATTCTGGCGGCGTCGATTTGCTCCTTCGAAAGCCGGATGATTTGATCGGGAACGGGGCCGGGCGCTGCTCGCTCCGATCCGGCCTCCTGTGGCGGGCTCCCGCGCATTTTCGCGAGAAGGCCCGGCAAGGCGGCGCCGGCGGCGAGGCTCGCCGCTATGGCGAGAATCAGAGGCGCTCTACGGGGCATCTTTTCTCTATGTTGCGGGGCGTGTCGGATTGTTTTGCCACGAATTAAGATCTGCGCGCGCGCCAAGCTAATGACGGCGGCGTCCAAGGCTCCCTTATCCCCATGAGACGCGCGTTAGCCTTCTTATTAAGACCGCCGACTAAGCGCGTCTATATCGCCGGCATGAAGAGGGCGCGACAAAATGCCTGAAATCAAAACAGAAAACCCGGCCGCAACGGCCGGGCTTCCCTTATTATGCAGTTGGCGAAAAGCTCAGTATTTCGCCAAGACCGGCGCCGACGCGGCGAAGGGGTTGAAGTGCCAGTTCAAGCCAGCGCGGACCGAGTGGAACTGGGTCGGCGAGGTGTGCGAGCCGTACCAATTGGCGGCCGGAGCAACGGGGCCGGCCGTCAGCACGCCTGCCAGCGGGATCGTGGTGGACCCCAAATCGGTGTAGAGATACTCGACCTTCAGCGACCAAGCCGGGAAGGACAGGGGCGACCATTCCACGCCGCCACCCGCGGTCCAGCCGGTGTTGGTGTTGAAGTATTTGCCACGGCCGATCTGCGTAACGCCGGCGTTGACGAACATATCGGCGACACTGACAGTGTGATCGACTTGGCCATAAGCGAAACCGCCCGTGCCATAGATCAAGAGATTCGGCCAGGATGGCAGCGTGACGCCGACGCGACCACGCACGGTGCCCCACCAATCGACAGATTTGGCGGTGTTGACCGCAGCCACATGGTCGTTGAGCGGGGAGAACGGGGCCGCCGGGTTCGTGCCGGGACCAAAGAAATTCCGCTGGCTGTTGATGTCGGCAGCCTGGATGTCAGCCTCGACGCCAACGACGAGCCAGGGCGAAAACTGATAGTTGTAGCCGACCTGACCGCCACCCGTCACGCCGTTGAGGTCGTGCGGAGCGGACCAAGCGGCGGTGAAGCCCGGAATCACCTGCCCGGCATAGGTGAAAGCGCCCGTCTCATTGCCGCCATTGCCGAAGGCATAGCCGATGTTCACGCCGCCATAGAGGCCGGTCCAGGTGAAGGACGGAGCCGGGGGAACATAGACCGGCGGCGGCGCCTTGCGGGACGGAAGGTCAGCGGCGAACGCGGAGCCGGCAACGACAGCCAGCGCGACGCCAGCGAGAACAGAAAATTTGGCCATGATCGACCTCTTGATAGACGTTCGAATTCTTGCGGCTTGCGTCGCTTAAAGCGACCCCCGCGCCGTCACGAAAAGACTTACGGCTGGCCTTGCGGCCGGTCAATGAAAAGGCGGCCTGTACAAGCCTTGTGCATGACGTTTGCTAGACTGAGTGACAATTGCGCAACAGGAGCGCCACTCACTCGCCCTTGCGCTCGCGCCGCAGCCTCGCCCAATAATCGAGCCTCTTGGCGAGCTCCCGCTCGAATCCGCGTTCGACGGGCCGGTAGAGCGTCTGCGGCCCGAGCGCATCGGGCCAGTAATTCTGCCCTGAGAAAGCATCGGGCGAATCATGGTCGTATTCGTAGCCCTCGCCATAGCCCTCCTCGCGCATCATCCTGGTCGGCGCGTTGAGGATGATCTTGGGCGGCATGAGCGAGCCCTTTTCCTCGGCAAGGCGGCGCGCCGTCTTGTAAGCGACATAGCCGGCGTTGGATTTGGGCGCCGTGGCGACATAGATCAACGCCTGCGCCAGCGCGAGCTCGCCTTCTGGCGAACCTAAAAAGTCGTAAGCGTCCTTCGCAGCGTTGGCGATGACGAGCGCCTGCGGATCGGCGAGGCCGATGTCCTCGACAGCCATGCGCACGATGCGCCGGGCGAGAAAAAGCGGGTCTTCGCCGGCGCCCAGCATGCGCGCGAAATAATAGAGCGCCGCGTCGGGATCGGAGCCGCGCACGCATTTATGCAGCGCGCTGATAAGGTTGTAATGCCCCTCTTGCGCCTTGTCGTAGATCGGCGCGCGCCGCTGCACGACGTCAGCAAGCGCGGCGCGGTCGAAGATTTCACCCTCACGCGCAGCCCGCCAGATTTCCTCACAGAGCGTAAGCGCGGCGCGGCCGTCGCCGTCCGCCATGGCGATCAACGCCTCGCGCGCGTCGGGATCGAGCGGCAGCTTCTTTCCCTCTGCTTCCTCGGCGCGGGAGAGCAGCTTTTCGATCGCCGCGGCGTCGAGCGACTTGAAGGTCATGACGCGCGCGCGGGAGAGCAAGGCGGCGTTGAGTTCAAAAGAAGGATTCTCGGTCGTCGCGCCGATCAATGTGATGGTGCCGTCCTCCATCACGGGCAGGAAGCTGTCTTGCTGCGCGCGATTGAAGCGATGGATCTCGTCGACGAAAAGCAGCGTGCCTTGCCCTGTTGCGCGCCGTGCGCGCGCGGCGTCGAAGGTTTTTTTGAGGTCGGCGACGCCAGAGAAAATCGCGGATGTCTGAGCGAACGCAAGCTTCGTCTCATGCGCGAGAAGGCGGGCGACCGTTGTCTTGCCTGAGCCGGGCGGCCCCCAAAGAATGAGCGAGCCGAGCGAACCGCCGCGAACGAGGCGCGTGAGCGCGCTGTCAGCTCCAAGCAAGTGATCTTGTCCAACAACCTCGTCGAGTCGCGTCGGCCGCAGCCGATCGGCGAGCGGACGCGGCGCGTCTTTGTCGAGTTTCGCGGCTTGGAAGAGGTCAGGCATCAGATTTCGACCGGCCGGAGCTAATACTGTGCGACGCAGATGTTAGATTACATCTCGACGCCGGCTTAACCAAAGATTACCCTGTAAACAAGTAAATGATTCGGTTGCGTAAGCTCGGGGATTGTCGACGACAGTATCGTTCTCGCGTGCGGCGTTCCGGCTCTGAACCAATGCAACACACGGAATCCAGGGAATGCGGACAATAGCTTTCGTCACGCAAAAGGGCGGCGCCGGCAAGAGCACTCTCGCGAGCAGCGTCGCGGTGGCCGCCCACGCGGCCGGGGAACGCGTTTTCATCATCGACGTCGATCCGTTGCAAACGCTCGTCAAATGGGCGAGCTCGCGCGAAACGTCGGAGATCGGCGTCGAGCACATGCCGGCCTCGAAGCTCGACAAGGCGCTCGCGGCGCTCGAAAAGAAAGGCGTGAGCCTGGTGGTCATAGACGCTCCCGGCCACGGCGGCGAAGAGACCGCCGCCGCCATGCGCGCCGCCGATCTCTGCGTCATCCCTGCCCGGCCCAACGCTTTCGATCTCTGGGCGAGCGAGAAAACCCGCGCGCAGGTGAAAGAGGAAGGGCGCGATTACGCCTTCCTGCTCAATCAATGTCCGCCGTCGCAGCAAAGCGCGCGCGTGGAGCTCGGCGCCAAGGCGCTGCAGGCGATGGGCGGTCTGCTCGCGCCGCTCGTTTCCGCACGCGTCGATTATCAGGAGGCGGCGCGACTCGGCCTCGGCGTCGGCGAATACAATCCCGATGGCATCGCCGCGACAGAAATGAAAGAGCTGTGGAGCTCGATCAAGCGCCGCCTGAAGCGCGCCGGCGCCAAGCCGTCGCCTGAGAAGGCCAGCGCCGCCGAAAAGCCAGCCGCGGCCCAGAATGCGGCTCTTACGCGCAAGGCTCGAGCCGCCGCCAAGCCGGAGGCGCCGCAAAAGCCTATCGCGGTTGCGGACAACGCCGCCGCCGAGGAGACAAAGAGCCCCGCGAAGAAGACCTCACGGAAAGCGGCTTAAATCAAGCTTCCCGGCAGTCGGCGTCGATACGCATATTGACAGAAGCGCCGCCGGCTGAAAGTCTCACGCCATGGCGACGACGAAGGTCTTCAAATCCGGCAACAGCCTCGCGGTGCGCCTGCCCCGCGAAATCGCTTTTCCCGAAGGGTCGGAAGTTGTCGTGACCCGGCAGGGCGAAAGCCTTCTCGTCTCGCCGGCCCGCCTCGACATGAAAACGCTGGCGTCGCGTCTCGCGCTGGCGCCGCCTCCGCCGCCATTGGAGCGTCCCGAGTTCAAGCCGCCCAGGCGCGACTGGGCGAACGCCGACTGATGCCGCGTTATCTCCTCGACGCCACGATCGTCTTCGCCGCAGCGAGCGGCGAAATGGCGACGCTCGCCAAGCTTTCGCGGCTCTCGATCGGAGACGTGGCGATCTCCTCGATCGTCTATTGTGAACTGACGGGCGCGGCGACGGGGAAAAACGCGCGGCTCGCCGAGAATGTCGCGCTTCTGGCTCAGAATGTCGATATACTGCCTTTCGACCGCGCCGCCGCGGAGACATACGGCGCCTTGCTGCGAAAAATCGAACCCAAAAGGCGGCGCATGCTCGATCGCATGGTCGCAGCGCAAGCCATCGCCTCCGGACTGAAGCTGATCACCCTCGTCCCCCAGGATTTTGGGGATATTCCAGAGCTTTTGCTGGAAAGCTGGGCCGTCTAGCGGACTGCGTTTTTTTATGCGCCTGAAGGTATCGGGCGCATCGAGATCGCGGAATAGAGCCCATAGCTGGTTGATCCAAACGCTCGCGCGCGCCGGAGCCTCCACCCTCACAAGCGCGCGCGCTTCTGCTAAGATGGTGGAAAGGGCGGAGCTTCAGGCCACGCAATGATCCCGCAAAACTGGCTCGTCGAAGGAATCGGCTATCTCGCCGCAGCGGCGAACGTCTTTGTCTTCGTGTCCAATACGATGATCCCGCTGCGCATTGCGGCGATCTTCGCCAACTGCCTCTTCGCGGCCTATTTTTTTCTCAAGGGCTATTATCCGCTCTTCGCGCTCAACGCCTTCATGGCGCCGATCAATGTCTTCCGCCTCCATCAAATGCGAAGGCTCATCTCGGACATGCGGTCGGCGACGAGCGCGGCCAGCGCGGGCGAATTCGATCACGAATGGCTGCGCCCCTATATGAAGCCCTTGAAGCTCCCTCGGGGCTTTACGCTTCACCGCAAGGGCGACCTCTCCGAGGAGGCCTATATTCTGGTGCGCGGCGAGGTGTCTCTGCTCGAGCCCGACGTGACGCTGGAAGCGGGCGCCTTTTTCGGCGAGATGGGGCTTTTCACCGAAGAAAACCGCCGCACCGCGACAGCCATCGCCGCGACCGACGTCGAGCTGCTCTGCGTGCGCTACGACGAATTGCTCGAGCTCGCAGCGCAAGACCCGCAATTCGGCTTCTACCTGATGAAGCTGATGATGAAGCGCATGCAGCACAATGTCGAGGCAGCGCGGATCGGGGATCGCGCCCGTCATCGCGAGGAGCGCGGCCACGAAGCGATCCAGGGGCCGCAATAGCTGCGCTGGTTTGCTTCGCTTCGCTCGCAATGAGCGCTATTATTCCAGAAAAAGACAAGACGCCCGACCGCGGGCCGGAAGGCGAGGGAAGAAATGTCCGAGAAGCTCTACCCCGTCCCTCAGGACTGGAAGAACGCCCGCGTCGATGAGGAAACCTATCGCGTTCTTTACGAGCGGTCGGCGAAAGACCCCCTCGGTTTCTGGGCGGAACAGGCGCAGCGAATCGAGTGGATCACGCCCTTCACGAAAGTGAAGCACACGAGTTTCGACACGCACAACGTCTCGATCCGATGGTTCGAGGACGGGACGACGAATGTCGCGATGAATTGCGTCGACCGGCACCTTCCCGAACGGGCGAATCAGACCGCCATCATCTGGGAAGGCGACGATCCGTCGGTTTCGCGCCACATCACCTATGGCGAATTGCACGAGCATGTCTGCCGCTTCGCCAATGTGCTGAAAAAGCACGGCGTCAAAAAGGGCGATCGCGTCACCATCTATCTGCCGATGATTCCCGAAGCCGCCTACGCCATGCTCGCCTGCGCGCGCATCGGCGCCATTCACTCGGTGGTTTTCGGGGGCTTTTCGCCCGAGGCGCTCGCCGGCCGAATCGAGGACGCGGCTTCGGACGTCATCGTCACGGCGGACGAAGGCCTGCGCGGCGGCCGCAGGGTCCCGCTGAAGAGCAATGTGGACGCCGCTCTGGAGAAGGTTTCCGCAAAAACCGTCATCGTCGTGACGCGTACGGGCGCGGAGATCGACTGGGTTCCCGGCCGCGACGTGCGCTACGAGGAGGAGGCCGCGAGCGTTCACGCCGATTGCCCTTACGCGGAAATGGGGGCGGAGGACCCGCTCTTCATCCTCTATACCTCGGGCTCGACCGGCAAGCCCAAGGGCGCGCTGCATACGACCGGCGGTTATCTCGTCTATGCGGCGCTCACCCATGAGCTCGTCTTCGACTATCGCGAGGGCGAGGTCTATTGGTGCACGGCGGATGTCGGCTGGGTAACGGGCCACAGCTATATCGTCTACGGCCCGCTCGCCAATGGCGCGACGACGCTGATGTTTGAAGGCGTGCCCAATTACCCGAACGTCTCCCGCTTCTGGGAGGTGATCGACAAGCATGGCGTCAACATCTTCTACACCGCGCCGACCGCGATTCGCGCACTGATGGCGGCGGGCGAGGAGCCGGTTGGAAGATCGAGCCGCAAATCGCTGCGGCTACTGGGCTCCGTCGGCGAGCCGATCAATCCGGAAGCCTGGGAATGGTATCATCGCGTCGTGGGCGAGGGCCGCTGCCCGATCGTCGACACCTGGTGGCAGACGGAAACCGGCGGCGTGCTCATCTCGCCGCTGCCCGGCGCGACCGCGCTGAAGCCGGGCTCGGCCACCCGGCCGCTCTTCGGCGTCTTCCCGGAGATCGTCGACGGCGCCGGCAATGTTCTGGAAGGCGCCTGCGAGGGCAATCTCGTCATCGCCGACTCATGGCCCGGCCAGATGCGCACGGTCTTCGGCGACCACGAACGCTTCGCGCAGACTTACTTCTCGACCTATCCCGGCAAATATTTCACGGGCGACGGCGCGCGACGCGACGCGGACGGCTATTACTGGATCACGGGCCGCGTCGACGACGTGATCAACGTCTCCGGCCACCGCCTCGGCACGGCGGAGATCGAAAGCGCGCTGGTAGCGCATGAGAAGGTCTCGGAAGCCGCCGTCGTCGGCTATCCGCACGACCTCAAGGGCCAGGGCATCTACGCCTATGTGACGCTGATGGAAGGCGCGCACCCCACCGAGCATCTGCGCAAGGAGCTCGTGAAATGGGTGCGCGAGGAGATCGGCCCCATCGCCACGCCAGACGTGATCCAATTCACGCGAGGCCTGCCCAAGACCCGCTCGGGCAAGATCATGCGGCGAATTCTGAGGAAGATCGCCGAAGGGGAGTTTGGGGCGCTGGGCGACACCTCGACGCTGGCGGATCCGGCGGTCGTTGATGAGTTGGTGCGGGAGAGGCCGGCGACGTGAGTCGCCAGAACCCGACCCGCTCTCCCCTTCGTCCTTACTTGAACAGCGCCAGCGCCTCCCCCGCCAGCACGCCGGCCGTGATCTCGATCGTCTCGAAAGACGCCGCCTTCGCGACAGATTCGCTCGTCACCATGATCTGACCGATGCGCGTCGCAAGCTCCTCGATCGACGCCGCGTAGACCACCCGCCCAAAGCCGCACCACAGGATCGCGCTCATGCACATGGGGCACGGCTCGCCGGTCGTATAGATCGTCGCGCCTTTCAACTCGTCCGCCGGACGGGACGCGCAGAAATGGCGAATCGCAACCATCTCGCCATGGGCCGTAGGGTCGTTGGTCTTGATCCCCATATTGCGCCCGGTCGCCGCGACCTTGCCGTCGCGTATGATGACGGCGCCAAAGGGAAAATCTCCCTTCGCCGCTTCCGCCAGCGCAAGCCGCATATAGGCTTCGTCCTCCGCCCGCTGCCGCGAGACGACCGCCCTGGCCAGCGCGGGCCGGGCGCCGATCGCCCCGCCGAGGCCAACGCAGGCCATCCCGGCGAGAAGCGCGCGACGATCCGGGCGGCCCGCACAGTCGCAACCGCAAAGCTTTTCCGTCATCGCCAGCCCCCTCCCCCTGCGCCGGCAAGCTTGACACGCTGCGCCCGCCAATGCCACTCGCGCCCCGACACAAAACCGAAAGGGCGAGACGCGCATGGCGAAGGCTTTTATTTTTCCCGGTCAAGGTTCGCAGTCAGTGGGCATGGGCAAGGCGCTCGCCGAGAGCTTCGCGCCCGCGCGCGCGGTTTTCGAGGAGATCGATTCGGCCCTGTCCCAACAGCTTTCCCGGCTCATGTTCGAGGGTCCGGAGGCCGAGTTGACGCTCACCGCCAACGCCCAGCCGGCGCTAATGGCCGTCTCTCTCGCGGCGATTCGCGTGCTCGAGGCCGAATGCGGCCTCGATCTCGCCCGTGACGCCGCTTTCGTCGCGGGCCATTCGCTCGGAGAATATTCCGCCCTCGCCGCCGCCGGGGCGCTCTCGGTCGCCGACACGGCGAAGCTCCTGCGCATTCGCGGCGACGCCATGCAGAAGGCCGCGCCCGTCGGCGAAGGCGCCATGGCGGCGCTGCTCGGCGCCGAGCTCGATCAGGCGCGCGAGATCGCCGAAGCGGCCGCCTCCGCCCTTTCCGCCTGCTGTCAGGTCGCCAATGACAATGGCGGTGGACAAGTCGTCATTTCCGGCGCGAAGCAAGCCGTCGAGAAGGCGATGGAAATCGCCAAGGAGAAGGGAATCAAGCGCGCCGTGCTGCTGCCCGTCTCCGCCCCCTTCCACTGCGCGCTGATGCAGCCCGCCGCCGACGCGATGGCCGCCGCTCTGGCGACCGCGCAAATTGCGGCGCCTTGCGTTCCGGTGGTGGCCAATGTCACGGCGGCCCCGGTCACGGAGCCAGAGGCGATTCGCAAGCTTCTCGTCGAGCAGGTCACCGGCGCGGTGCGCTGGCGCGAATGCATGGCCTATATCGCCGGCCAGGGCGTCGAAAGATTTGTCGAATGCGGCTCCGGCAAGGTGCTGGCGGGCCTGCTGAAGCGCATTGCGCCAGCCGCCTCGGCGATTTCAGTGGGCGCGCCCGCCGATCTCGACGCCTATCGCGCATTCTGAAAAAGAAAAAGCCCGGCCGCTTGGCCGGGCTTCTCTTCAGCTGAAAGCCGAATCAATATTTGGCGAGAACCGGAGCCGGAGCGCCGCCAAAGTTGAAATGATAGTTCACGCCCGCGCGGACCGTGTGGAAGCGGGTGTGATTGTTGACGTTGTTCAGACCAAAGCCCGGGTTGAAGGCCCAGTTCTGGTTGCTGCCGCTGATATCCGTGTAGAGATACTCAGCCTTGGCCGACCAGTTCGGCATGAACATCCATTCGACGCCGCCGCCAGCGGTCCAGCCCGTCTGCACAGCGCTGTTCTGGTTCCACCAGAGGTTACGCTGCACCTCGCCATAGGCGAAGCCGCCCGTGCCATAGACCAGCAACGTCGGCATGCCAGGGAAGGTGAAGCCGGCGCGGCCGCGAACGGTGCCGAACCAGTTGATGCGGGCGGTGTCCGCCGTCGGCCAGCCAAAGCCGAGAGCCCACGCCATAGCGTTGTTGGCGCCGCCGCTGCCGATGCTGGTGCCCTGGAAGTCGGTCTCGAGGCCGACGACGAGCCACGGCGACAGCTGGTAGTTATAGCCGATCTGGCCGCCGCCGACGACGCCGCCGGAGCCGCCGCCGTTGTTCCAGCCCCACCAGCTGACGTTGGAGGACGAACGGTCCTGCCAGCCGCCACCGAGGTTCAAACCGGCGTAGAAGCCGGTCCAGGTCATGACCGGCGGCGGGGGAACGTAAGCCGGCGGCGGAGCTTTGCGCGAAGGAAGATCCGCGGCCTGCGCCGCGCCGGCGGCAAGCGCCGCCGCTAGGGCGATAGCGGAGAGAGTTGTCTTCATGTCGTAACCCTTTGCTCAAGTCAGAATCCGAAATGCCGCATCCGCCCTGACTTGGCGGCTCAATCGATGCGACCCCAAGCAAGGGGACTTTGTTCAAAAAGAGGTATTGAATGCAACCGCAGATTAGATGATTCCGCCGTTCAGAGGACTGAAAACTTCTGGTTGTTGCATTTGTGTCACGGCGCCAAGGCTAAACTTTAACATCACCTTAGCGGATTCTTTCCGAAATTTTTACCAAAGACCTGCCCGTCTACACTTAGCATTCCTGGCCATTTCCGCCCCGATCGCGTCGCGGATTTCGACGAAGGCCTCGCAATTTTCCGATTTCTCGCTAAACGAAGTCGAGAGACCATCCGGCGGGACGGGACGGGTCAGGGAGGGAGCCCATCATGTTCGACTTATCTGGCAAGACGGCGCTGGTGACCGGCGCAAGCGGCGGCATCGGCAAGGACATTGTCCGCGCCCTCATTTCGGCCGGAGCGACGGTGGCCCTTTCCGGCACGCGCCGCGAGGCGCTCGAGGCGCTTGCGGCCGAAATCGGCGGAACCACCCATATCCTTCCATGCAACCTTGCCGACAAGGAAGAGACCGAGAAGCTTGTCCCGACGGCCGAGGCGGCGATGGGCGGCGTCGATATTCTCGTCAACAACGCCGGCGTGACGCGCGATATGCTGTTTATGCGCATGAAGGACGAGGATTGGGACGCGGTCCTCAATATCAACCTCACCTCGGCCTTCCGGCTCTCGCGCGCCGTGCTGCGCGGCATGATGAAGAAGCGATTCGGACGAATCATCGGCATCACCTCCGTCGTCGGCGTCACGGGCAATCCGGGGCAGGGCAATTACGCCGCGGCGAAAGCCGGCATGATCGGCATGTCGAAATCGCTCGCGGGAGAGGTCGCCTCGCGCGGCGTCACCGTAAACTGCGTCGCGCCCGGCTTTATCGAAAGCCCCATGACCGACGCGCTCACCGACCAGCAGAAAGAGCGCATCCTCTCCGCCGTGCCGGCCGGCCGGCTCGGAACCGGCGCCGACGTCGCGAGCGCCGTCGTCTATCTGGCGAGCGTGGAAGCGGGCTACGTCACGGGCCAGACCCTTCACGTGAACGGCGGCATGGCGATGATCTGACGCAGCGGCTCCCATCGGCTTTTTCGCGGCGCGTCGGGACCGCGCCCCTCTCGCCAACCAAACGGAAGTGTGTTAACAGACCCGTCGCCGCGAGAGGGGCGGCGCCGCCGTAATTCCGGACAGATACAGGGCCTGAGCGCAGCTTTGTCGCGCCGCCCCCGGAGTGCGGCCGGCGCAAAAGAAATCTTTTTGGAGAACACGGCGAGCGGGCGACCCCCCGCATCGCCGAAACGGTGCGACCGCACCATAGCAACAGGGACTGAATCAGATGAGCGATGTCGCCGAGCGCGTGAAGAAGATCGTTGTCGAACACCTCGGCGTCGAGCCCGAAAAGGTCGTCGACAAGGCGAATTTCATCGACGATCTGGGCGCCGACTCGCTCGACACGGTCGAGCTGGTCATGGCCTTCGAGGAAGAGTTCGGCGTGGAAATCCCCGATGACGCGGCCGAGACCATTCTCACGGTCGGCGACGCGGTGAAGTTCCTGGAGAAGGCCAAGGCCGCCTGACCAGTCGCGAATGAAAGGCGCGCCGGCGAAAAGTCGCGCGCCCGTTCCATTCCAGGCCGCCCGTCGACGCCTCGATGGGCGGCGCTAATGTCCGTTCGATAAGCAAATCCGAGAGTAAGCCATGCGCAGGGTGGTCGTCACCGGGCTTGGAGTCGTGTCGCCTCTGGGCTGCGGCGTCGAAACGAATTGGCGGCGTCTCGTCGCCGGCGAGCACGGCTTTCGCCGCATCGACACTTTCGAGGTCGACGACCTCGCCTGTCAGATCGCCGCGGTCGTGCCGCGGGGCGACGGCTCCGAGGGGTCGTTCAATCCGGACGATTGGTTCGACCCCAAGGAGCAACGCAAGGTCGACGACTTCATCATCTACGGAACGGCAGCCGCCACACAGGCGCTTGCCGACGCGGGCTGGAAGGCGGATACGCCAGAAAAGCAGGAGACGACCGGGGTCCTCATCGGCTCCGGCATCGGCGGCTTGGGCGGCATTTACGAGACCTCGCTTACCCTGAAGGAAAAGGGGCCGCGCCGCGTATCGCCCTTCTTCGTTTCCGGCCGCATCATCAATCTCGTCGCCGGCTATGTCTCGATCATGCACGGGCTCAAGGG